>JAEYAG010000131.1 GCA_023451265.1 Actinomycetes bacterium
CGCTGTGACCGGCGCGGCGACGCGTGCGATCGTGGCGATCGACGTCGCGACCGGTCAGGCCCGGACGCTCGCGACGGGGACGGACTTCGTGGCCCAGCCGGCGCTGTCCCCGGACGGCGCGCTGCTGGCGTGGATCGGGTGGGACGACCCCGACATGCCCTGGGATCGCACCCGGCTGCGGGTCGCCCGTGTCGACGGCGACAGCGCCGCCGACCCCGTCGATGTCGCGGGCGGCTCCCGCGCGATCCTGCAGCCGGAGTGGCGCGACGAGCGCACCCTCGTGTTCCTGGACGATACGACGGGCTTCTGGAACCCGTGGCAGGCGAGCGCGGATGCCGGCATCCCGCCGAGCCCCCTCGCGCCCGCCGACGCCGACACCGGCGGACCGCTGTGGTCGCTGGGCATGCGCTGGTACGGCGTCCTCGACGGCGGCCGGATGCTCGCGGTCCGCAGCGACGGCGCCGACCGTCTCGTGCTCATCGACGCCGACGGCGGTGTGAGCCCCGTGGCGCTCCCCGCCACCGGGGATCTCCTCGTCGAGGCGGTGCGCGGTCATGAGGCCCTCGTCTCGGGGACGGCTCCCGAGACGAGCGGCATCTGGCTGGTCGATGCGGATGCCGGGACCGCCCGGCAGGTCGTCGGCGAGCCCCTGGGGATCGACGGCGGGTGGCTGCCGCGCACCGCACCCCTGACGGTGTCCGGGCCCACCGGCGACGTCCACGCGTTCGTCCACCCGCCGACGAGCCCGGTGGCGCGCGGGGCGGACGGCGAGCGCCCGCCCTACCTCGTGCTCGTCCACGGCGGCCCCACGGGGCGCGCGACGGGCGTCGCCGACAGCCGCGTGCTGTTCTTCACGAGCCGCGGCATCGGAGTCCTGGAGGTGAACTACGGCGGGTCGACCGGTTACGGGCGCGCCTATCGCGAACGGCTCCGCGAGCAGTGGGGCGTGGTGGATGTCGCGGACGTCGCCGCCGCAGCATCCGGCCTCGCCGCCACCGGCGCCGCCGACCCCGCCCGGCTCGCGATCAAGGGCGGCTCCGCGGGCGGGTGGACGGTCCTCGCGGCGCTCGCCCGCACCGATGTGTTCGCGGCGGGGATCTCCCGCTATGGCGTCGGCGACGCCCGAGCGCTCGTCGCGGCATCCCACGGCTTCGAGGCGCACTACCTCGACGGTCTCATCGGCCCGCTGCCCGAGGCCGAGGAGGTCTACCGGGAGCGGTCGCCGCTGACTCACATCGCGGGGTTCGACGTGCCGGTGCTCCTGCTGCAGGGCTCCGACGACCCCGTCGTCCCGCCGTCGCAGGCCGAGGCCATCCGCGACGCGCTCGCCGCGCACGGCGTGCCGCACGCCTACGTCCGCTACGAGGGCGAGGGCCACGGCTTCCGGCGTGCCGAGACGATCGTGCACGCTCTGGAGACCGAACTCGCCTTCCTGGGACAGGTCTTCGGGTTCGAGACCCCCGGCATCCCTCCGGTCACGCTGACCTGAGCACCGCCTTTGCGGCCTCTTGCCGGTCGCGTCAGACGGCGTACGGGGCGAGCTCGGCGGCCAGGCGCTCGGAGACGTGCGCGTGCACGGCGGTGCCGCCCTCTTCGTGGCTGGTCGAGACGATGTGCGCGCTCTCGTGCATCGCGTTGATGAGGTCGCCGCGGTCGTACGGCACGAGTGCGCGCACCTCGACCGCCGGCAACGGCAGCGCCGCCTCGATCGCGGCGCGCAGCTGCTCGATGCCCTCACCGGTGCGAGACGACACGAACAGCGCACCGGGCTCGAGTCCGCGCAGCACCAGTCGGGTGTCGTCGTCGACGAGATCGGCCTTGTTGAACACGACGATCTCGTGCGTCGACCGCGCCCCCACGTCGCCCATGACATCGCGGACCGTCGCCAGCTGCGCGGCCGGGTCGGGGTGCGACCCGTCGACCACGTGGACGAGCACGTCGGCGTCGCCGACCTCCTCGAGGGTGGAGCGGAACGCCTCCACCAGCTGGTGCGGCAGATTGCGGACGAAGCCGACCGTGTCGGTGAGCGTGTACACGCGCCCGTCAGCGGCCTCGGCGCGGCGCACCGTGGCGTCGAGGGTCGCGAACAGCGCGTTCTCGACGAGCACGCCGGCGCTGGTGAGCCGGTTGAGCAGGCTCGACTTCCCGGCGTTGGTGTAGCCGGCGATGGCGACCGACGGGATCGTGTTGCGCTTGCGCTCGCTGCGCTTGGCCTCGCGGGCGGGCGCGAAATCGCGCAGTTGCTTGCGCAGCTGCGCCATCTTGGTGCGGATGCGGCGGCGATCCAGCTCGATCTTCGTCTCACCGGGGCCACGCGAGCCCATGCCGGCGCCGCCCGCGCCGACCTGGCCACCGGCCTGCCGACTCATCGACTCACCCCAGCCGCGCAGGCGCGGCAGCAGGTACTCGAGCTGGGCGAGCTCGACCTGGGCCTTGCCCTCGCGGCTCTTCGCGTGCTGGCTGAAGATGTCGAGGATGACGGTGGTCCGGTCGATCACCTTGACCTTGACGACGTCCTCCAGGGCGCGACGCTGGCTGGGGGCGAGTTCGGTGTCGGCGATGACGGTGTCGGCGCCGACGGCGGCGACGAGGTCCCGCAGCTCGGCGGCCTTGCCGCGGCCGATGTAGGTGGCGGGGTCCGGATGCGGGCGCCGCTGCAGCACGCCGTCGAGGACGACGGCTCCGGCGGTCTCGGCGAGCGCGGCGAGCTCGCGCAGCGAGTTCTCGGCATCCTCGTGCGAGCCCTGCGGGTAGACGCCCACGAGCACGACGTTCTCCAGGCGCAGCTGCCGGTATTCGACCTCGGTGACGTCTTCGAGCTCCGTGGACAGACCGGGAACGCGGCGCAGCGCCGCGCGCTCCTCGCGATCCCACTGGTCGCCGTCCGTGTCGCCGTAGGCGACCGTGGCGGCATCCTGCAGCGCCTGAGCGGCGCCGAACACATGCACGCCCGACCGCGCCTCGGCGCGCGCGAGCACCCGATCGACCGGGTCGACGGGCGTGTCGTCGGCGTCACGCATGTCGGTGTCGGTGGTGTCTGTCATGAAATCCTTCCAGGTCAGCCTTGCAGTCTATCCGCTGTGGCCGGTGGCGGCGGGGCCGCGAACACGCGACCCGGCGGCTCCGGTACGCTCGCATCCATGGGGAGCGACCACTACTTCAGCGCCTCCCCGTCCAGCGCCGAGAACCTCCGTCGCATCCGGGTGACCCTCGGTGGCCGCAGCGGTGAGGTCACGACCGCGGGCGGGGTGTTCAGCCCCGATCACGTCGACACCGGCACGGCGGTGCTGCTCGCCAACACGCCTCCGCCGCCGCCAGGCGGTCATCTGCTGGATCTCGGCTGCGGATGGGGCCCGATCGCACTGAGCCTCGCCGTGCAGTCTCCGCGCGCGACGGTGTGGGCCGTGGATGTGAACGAGCGGGCGCTGGACCTCGTGCGCCGCAACGCCGCCGAATGGGGCGTCGACAACATCAACGCCGTGCTGCCCGATGATGTTCCCGACAGCGTGCGCCTGCGCAGCATCCGCTCCAATCCGCCCATCCGCGTCGGCAAGCACGAACTGCACGGCCTGCTCGAGCGGTGGATCCCGCGCCTGGACGAGCGTGGCGACGCATGGCTGGTGGTGCAGCGCAATCTCGGCTCCGACTCGCTGCAGCGGTGGCTGGCGGCCACGTTCGACGACGGGTACTCGGTCGCCCGCGCCGCCACCGGCCGCGGGTTCCGCGTGCTGAAGGTGCGCCGCCACGACGCGCCGCTCGAATCGACACCCGCGTAACGCGCGGTCAGGCGAGAGCGACCTCGCCGGAGAACACCAGGGTCGCGGGGCCTGACAGCAGCACGTGGGCGCCGTCGGCGGCGTCGACGACGCGGACGCCGAGCGTTCCGCCGGGCACCTCGACGCTCCACCGGTCCGGCGCGTCGGCGCCGGCCCAGTGCCGAACGGCGAGGGCGGATGCCGCGACCCCCGTGCCGCAGGACAGGGTCTCCCCCACGCCGCGCTCGAAGACACGCATGCGGATCGTGCCGACGCCCGCCTGCACGAGGGGCTCCGCCGGGACGACGAACTCGATGTTGGCGCCGGCGGCGGGCAGCGGGTGCAGTTGCGGCTGCACCGTGAGGTCGAGGTCATCGAGTTCGGCGACGCTGGAGAGCGCCACCACGACGTGGGGGTTCCCGACGTCGATCCCCTGCCCGGGGCGGGCGACGTCGAGGCCGCGGGCGCGGACGACGACCTCGTCCGGCGCGACCGCGAAGAGACCGAGGTCGACTTCGAACCCGAGCTCGCTGCGGGTGAGCGTCTTCGTGCCGGCGCGGGTGCCGATCCGCAGCGGCGCGTCGTCGATCGTCGCGCGGCCGGTCTCGACGAGATACTTCGCGTAGACGCGGATGCCGTTGCCGCACATCTCGGCGGCCGACCCGTCGGCATTGCGGTAGTCCATGAACCACTCCGCGTCGGCGGTCGCCGCACCTTCCGGGAGGGCGCGGGATCGCACGACCCGCAGGATGCCGTCGCCGCCGATCCCGAACCGGCGGTCGCACAGCGCCGCGACCTGCGCATCGCTCAGGTCGATCGCGCCGTCGTCGTCGGGGACGATGACGAAGTCGTTGCCCGTGCCATGGCCTTTGGTGAACGCGATGGTCTGCGGCATCCGCCCAGTCTAGTTCCGCGGGTCCGGCTCAGTCCGCGATGAGGCGCTTGCCGGTGTTCCAGACCTCGAACGGCTCGAAGCCGAGCGCCGCGGAGAAATCGTGCACCTCGACATTCTCGGTGCGCACCATGAGAACCGTAGCCGGCCATCACCGTGCCGACGAGCTCACCCCACCGAGTCTGCCATCGCTCCGGCATCCACCCCCGGCCCCACCCACCGGATGCCCGGGTAGCGCCGGAACCACGACACCTGGCGACGCGCGTAGCGGCGCGTCAGCGCCTGTGTCTGCGCGATCGCCTCGTCACGGCTGAGGTCGCCTCGCAGCTCAGCGAGCGCCTGCGCGTACCCGATGGCCCGGCTTGCCGTCACGCCGCGCTCCAGTCCGCGCTCGCGCAGCCGCGTCACCTCGTCGAGAAGGCCCGCTCGCCACATCTCCTCGACGCGCCGGTCGAGGCGTTCCACGAGCGCGGGCCGCTCGACCTCGACGCCGATGAGGGTCGTCGCCGGATGCCACAGTGTGGGCTCGTCGGGCAGCGCGGCCCCGTGCGTGTCGGCGCCCTGCGCGACGACCTCGAGCGCCCGCACGACGCGGCGGCCGTTGCGGGGATCGATGCGGGCCGCGGTGACCGGATCGAGGTGCTGCAGGCGCGCGTACAGCGCGTCGGCGCCCTCGCGGGCGAGGTCGGCTTCCAACTCGGCCCGCAGAGCGTCGTCGTGGGGCGGGAAGCGGAAGTCGTAGACGACGCTCGACACGTACAGTCCCGAGCCGCCGACGAGGATCGCGTCGCCGCCGCGCGCGTGGATCTCACCGATCGCGGTACGGGCGGCATCCTGATACCAGGCGACGGCCGCCTCGTCGGTCACCTCGAGCACGTCGAACAGGTGGTGCGGGATGCCGCGGCGCTCGGCGACGGGAAGCTTCGCCGTCCCGATGTCCATGCCGCGGTACAGCTGCATCGCGTCGGCGTTCACGATCTCGGCGGGCCGGCCGCGCTCTGCGAGGGCGGCGGCCAGACGCAGCGACAGGTCGGTCTTGCCGGTGCCGGTGGCGCCGACGACGGCCCACAGCCGGGCTGAGTTCACGCCGGGCGCAGCGTCGGAATGCCGAGGCCGACCGCGCGACGGCCGTCCGCCGTCAGCGGGGCCGCGGGAGCCGGCACACCGCAGGATTCGGCCTGCGTGCGATCCCAGGCGTCGCCGGCGCGGGTGCGGCGGATCTGCAGCGGCGCGCCGTCGGGGCTGTCGGCCAGCAGGTGGAACGGAGCGGCGTGGCTCACCGTCACGGAGACGACGTCACCGGGGCGCGGCACGGCGCTGTCGGCGGGCAGCTCGAAGTGCACGAGGCGGTTGTCCTCGGCGCGGCCCGTGAGGCGGTGCGTCTCGGCATCCTTCTTGCCCTCGCCGGTGGAGACGAGAACGTCGATCCGCCGCCCGACCTGCTTCTGGTTCTCCTCCAGGCTGATGCGGTCCTGCAGGGCGACCAGGCGTTCGTAGCGCTCCTGCACGACGGCCTTCGGCACCTGGTCGGGCATGGTCGCCGCCGGCGTGCCCTCGCGGATCGAGTACTGGAAGGTGAAGGCGCTCGCGAAGCGCGCCTGCTCGACGACGCGCAGGGTGTCCTCGAAGTCCTCGTCGGTCTCGCCGGGGAACCCCACGATGATGTCGGTGGAGATCGCCGCGTGCGGGATGCGGTCGCGCACGCGATCGAGGATGCCGAGGAACCGCTCGCTGCGGTACGAGCGGCGCATGGCCTTGAGGATGCGGTCGGACCCGGACTGCAGCGGCATGTGCAGCTGCGGCATGACGGCGGGCGTGTCGGCCATGGCCTCGATGACGTCGTCGGTGAAGGCGGCGGGGTGAGGGCTCGTGAAGCGGATGCGCTCGAGGCCCGGGATCTCGCCGGCGGCGCGCAGCAGCTTGCCGAACGCCTGCCGGTCGCCGAACTCGACACCGTAGCTGTTGACGTTCTGACCGAGCAGGGTCACCTCGATCGCGCCGTCGTCGACGAGCAGGCGGATCTCGTTCAGGATGTCGCCGGGCCGGCGGTCCTTCTCCTTGCCGCGCAGGTGCGGGACGATGCAGTAAGTGCTGGTGTTGTTGCAGACGACCGAGATCGACACCCAGCCGCTGTAGACGGAGTCGCGCTTGGTGGGAAGGGTGCTGGGGAACACTTCGAGGGATTCGAGGATCTCCAGCTCCGCATCGCCGTTGTGCCGTGCGCGCTCGAGGAGGCCCGGCAACGACCCCATGTTGTGGGTGCCGAAGACGACATCGACCCACGGCGCCTTCTGCTGCACGGCCTCCTTGTCCATCTGCGCCATGCAGCCGCCGACGGCGATCTGCATGCCCTCGTGCTTGTCCTTGCGGCTCTTGAGGTGGCCGAGCGTGCCGTAGAGCTTGCCGGCGGCGTTGTCGCGCACGGCGCAGGTGTTGATGACGACGACGTCGGCTTCGACCCCGGCATCCGCCCGGACGTATCCCGCGCTCTCCAGGGAACCAGCGAGGCGTTCGGAGTCGTGGACATTCATCTGGCAGCCGAACGTGCGCACTTCGTAGGTGCGGGCGCGACCGTCGGCGGTGACGGCGGCGCGCGAAGGCGCGATGAGCGTGGGGGCGGCGGACGGAGAGGTCATGATGCCTGCCATTCTACGATCCGCACCGGCAGCGCCGGCCCGGTGGACGGCCGCTCACCGCAGGACGGCGCGGATGCGGCCGGCGGAGAGGGCCGTGAAGCTGACGGCGACCGCGAGCAGCACGACGACGGCGATCCAGGGGGCGATCTGCGCCGAGCCGACGAACAGGTCGATGCCGTAGAACTCGCGCAGTCCCTGCGCGGCGTCGGCATCGCCGGCGGCGACCGTGTCGAGGGTGTCGACGGTGAACGGGCCCCGCAGGAGCATGGCGCCCTGCGCGAAGGGCAGGACGTTGATCGTCGTGGCGACCGCCGTCGGGAGCGAGCCGACGGGGATGTACGCACCGGCGACGAATCCCAGGATGGTGCCGAGCACCGTCGCGAACGCGGAGTAGGCCCCGGCGGTGCGCAGGAACGAGGCGCCGAACGCCGCGAGCGCGGTGAAGGCCAGACAGCACAGGATCATCGCGCCCGCGGCGGCCGCGATCGACGGTACCGACAGCCACGCGCCGCGGACGAGCCCGAGGTAGCCGACGGTGACGGCGAGGATGACCGCCGACATTACGACGGACACCGCCACCGACGACAGGAGATACCCGAGCACGAGGTGGCCGCGCCGGATCGGCGCCACCAGGAAGTCGCCGAAGCGGCCGCTGGCGCGGTCTTCGACGAGCGTCGACAGTGCCCCGATGCCGCTCGTGACCGTCGTGAGCATGACGATCCCGGAGAGCATCCAGCTGTCGACGAACGCCGCGATCTGCGCATCGGTCGCGCGGGGCAGCGTCGTGGCCAGTCCGTCGATCTGGAGGCGCCCCAGGAAGAGGGCGTACAGGAGGAACAGGATGAGTCCGCTCAGCAGCGAGAACAGCACGTTGAGCCGGTCGCGGAAGAACAGACGCAGATTGCGGGTGACGATCGCGGCGACGATGCTCATACCGCGTCCTTCCCGGGGTCGCGCTCGGAGGCGGTGTCGTGCGGGTGAGCGGAACCGGTGAGCGCGAGGAAGACGTCGTCCATGCGGCCGTGGCGGAACTCGAAGTCGCGCACGCTGTCGCCGAGGACGGTCAGGATGCGCCGCGCCTCGGCGGCGTCGACGACGGGAATGCGCACGACCTCGCCGTCGCGTTCGACGGCGTCGATCTGGACACCGGCGGCGTCGACGACCGCGCCGACGTCGTCGGCCGTGATGCTGAGGATGCTGCGGCTGTGGCGTGACCGCAGTTCGGTGGGGCTGCCCGCCGCGACGATCCGGCCGGCATCGATGATGCAGACCCGGTCTGCCTCTTCGGTCTCCTCCATGTAATGCGTCGTGAGGAAAACGGTGAGTCCGTGGTCGCGCCGCAGGCGCTCGATCGCCCGCCACACCGCGACGCGGCTGGCGGGGTCGAGGCCGGCGGTGGGTTCGTCGAGGAACAGGATGGCCGGTTCGTGCAGCAGCGCCCGGGCGATGTCGGCGCGGCGGCGCTGACCGCCCGACAGGCGGCCGTAGGGACGAGTGAGGAAGTCGCTGAGGTCGATGAGCTCGGCGAGCTCGGCGATGCGTGCCGCCACCCGTCGGCTGGGCACGCGCGACATTGTGGCCCGCATCGTGAGGTTCTCGCGCACCGTGAGCATGTCGTCCATGAGCGACTGCTGGAAGACCACGCCGATCACCGAGCGCACCAGGTCGGGTGAGCCGACGACGTCGTGCCCGGCGACGCGCATCGTGCCCGCGTCGGCGCGCAGCAGGGTGGTGAGGCAGCCGATCGTCGTCGACTTGCCGGCGCCGTTGGCCCCGAGAAAGGCGAACAGTTCACCATCGGGCACCTCGAACGACAGCCCGTCGACGGCGCGCACGGTGCGGAAGCGCTTGACGAGCCCCTCTACCTCGATCGCCACGACCGTCCTCTCCCCCGCGTGCGTCTGCCGCGTCTGCCGAGTCTGTCAGAGGCGGCACCTGTTCGTCAGGGTTCGAAGCGAACTCCCGAGCGCGTCGGCGACGACAGCTCATCGAGCGCGCGGCGCGCGGCCTCGAGCGACTGGCCGCCGTAGCCGCGGCGCGCGAGCTGACCGGACAGGCGCCGCAGCGCCGTCTCGCGATCGAGGTCGCGCATGGTGCGCGCCTTCTGGCGTGCGTACTCCAGCGCGCGGTCCGCATCGTCGTCGGGGAGGGTCTCCAGCGCCGCGTCGACGACATCGCGCGAGATGCCGCGTTGCGAGAGCGCCTGACTGATCGCCCGGCGTCCCTGCCCCTTCCGCGTCGTCGCCGCATGGATGAGCTGCTCGGCCAGGCGGGCGTCGTCGAGGTAGCCGTGGCGCAGCATCCCCTCGATGATGCCCTCGACGGCGTCGACGCTGAGATCACGCTCCCGCAGGAACGCACGCGCCTCGCGCTCGGACAGGGACCGGGTGCGCAGCCGCTTCACGAGCGCGGACTCGGCGTCGGCCGCCACATCGATCTCATCCGGCTCGAGCGCCTGCTCGGCGACAGGCTCCGTCCACGTCGTGTGCCAGGTCTCGCCGGGGGTCTCCGCCGGTTCGGCGGGCGCGGCATGCACCCGCCCGCCGAACAGCGGAGTCACGGGGGCGAGGTGTTCCTCGCCGGGCATTACGCCGGGCGGCGCTCGGCGAGCTCGGCGACGGGAGCCGCCTCGGTCACCTTGGGCTGGCCGATGCCGAGCTTCTGCTTGATCTTCGTCTCGATCTCGGCGGCGATGACGGCGTTCTTCAGCAGGAAGTTGCGCGCGTTCTCCTTGCCCTGCCCCAGCTGCTCGCCGTCGTAGGTGTACCAGGCGCCGGACTTCTTGACGATGCCGTGCTCGACACCGAAGTCGATCAGCGAGCCCTCGCGCGAGATGCCGACGCCGTACAGGATGTCGAATTCGGCCTGCTTGAACGGCGGCGCCATCTTGTTCTTGACGACCTTGACGCGGGTGCGGTTTCCGACCGCCTCGGTGCCGTCCTTCAGCGTCTCGATGCGGCGGATGTCCAGTCGCACCGAGGCGTAGAACTTCAGCGCTTTGCCGCCCGCGGTGGTCTCGGGCGACCCGAAGAAGACGCCGATCTTCTCGCGCAGCTGGTTGATGAAGATCATCGTGGTGTTGGTCTGGTTGAGCCCACCGGTGAGCTTGCGCAGCGCCTGCGACATGAGGCGGGCCTGCAGACCGACGTGGGAGTCGCCCATCTCGCCCTCGATCTCGGCCTTCGGCACGAGGGCCGCGACGGAGTCGATGACGACGAGGTCGATCGCCCCCGAGCGCACGAGCATGTCGGCGATCTCGAGCGCCTGCTCACCGGTGTCGGGCTGCGAGACCAGCAGCTGGTCGATGTCGACGCCCAGCTTCTGCGCGTAGTCGGGGTCGAGCGCGTGCTCGGCATCCACGAACGCGGCGATGCCGCCCGCGCGCTGCACGTTGGCGATCGCGTGGAGGGTCAGCGTCGTCTTACCGGAGGACTCCGGACCGTAGATCTCGACGATGCGGCCCCGGGGCAGCCCGCCGACGCCGAGCGCGACGTCGAGGGCGATGGAGCCGGTCGGGATGACCTCGACGGGAGCGCGGTCGTCGCTGCCCAGTCGCATGACCGAGCCCTTTCCGAACTGGCGGTCGATCTGGGCGAGGGCCGATTCGAGGGCCTTCTCGCGGTCGGCGGGTGAGGGCATGACGTGCTCCTTATGGTCGCGGTTCCGTCGCCTGTAGGCTGTCGCGCTCCCTCCCGACGGGACGGATGCTGCGACAAGGCGGAGGTGTCGTGATGACCCTGTTCACGTTAGGGAGGACCTCCGACATCGGCCGGCGGCGAACCCGCATCTGTGGACAAGACGTCCGTTTCACCTCTTGTGGAGGAGCCTATGCCCGAGTCGAACAAAGATACGACGACACGCCGCATCCCGGCATCCGCGATTCAGCGTTTGCGCGCCTGGATGAGCCCGACGCCGTGTCGACGCGACTCGGGCACGTCGGTCTCGGCGCACAACGCCAGCCAGATCTCGCGCGGCGGCACACCGTCTTCCAGGGCCTGAGCCGCGGTGCGGTCGTTCAGCGCGCCCAGCACCAGGTCGGCCACGAGAGCGGCGCCGCGTCCACCGAACTCGGCGGTGACGGCGCGCGTGAACTCGCTGCGCCGCACGTCAGCGCAGCGACAGCTCGGGCTGGATGATCTCGTCGCCGAGCGCGGCGAGGTCGTCGGGCACGACGTCGGGGAAGACCTGCAGACCCTCGAGCACCGAGATGCGGTCGCCGACCTCACGCATGATCGTGGAGATCGGGACATCGAGCGCTTCGGCGACCGAGGCGAGGATCTCGCTCGACGCCTCCTTCTGACCGCGCTCGACTTCGCTGAGGTAGCCGAGGGCGACACTCGCGCGGCCCGCGACCTGACGGAGGGTGCGGCCCTTCTGCAGGCGGAAGTCGCGCAGGACTTCGCCGATCTCTTGACGAACCAGGATCATGTCGGGCCCCCTCCTTCAGCGATTCCTCGGTCGAAAACCTTGTCCCGGGTGGACAACAGTACAGGACTTGCTGGCCACGATAGACCCCTCGTGCTGGGGAATGGTTGGGAATCGCTCATACGTAACGGAGCCGACACATCGGGTATTCCCGCCGTCATCTGCGGGCGCTCACAGCGCGTCGAGCGCCAGCCGCAGGGCGCGCGCCGCCGACTCTGCGCGGATGCCGTCGCGGTCGCCCTCCAGCTGCAGCGACTCGACTCGTGACCCCAGCGGCGTCGAGACGGCCAGGTGCACGGTTCCCACCGGCTGCCCGTCCGCGGAGACGGGACCGGCGATCCCCGTCGTGGCGATGCCGATGTCGGCGGGGACGCCCTCGTGGCCGAGCACCCGGCGCACGCCTTCGGCCATCTGCCGCGCGACGCGCGGGTGCACCGGGCCGTGGGCGCTCAGCAGCGTCTCATCGACGCCCAGCAGGCTCGCCTTGACGTCGGTCGCGTAGGCGACGACGCCGCCGCGCAGCACGCGGGAGGCTCCGGAGACCGCGACGATGGATGCCGCGACCAGCCCGCCGGTGAGCGATTCGGCGACCGCCACCGTCCAGCCGAGCTCGCCGAGCCGGTCCACGAGTCGTTCGGCGTCGGTGCGGCGCCCGACCGAGACGAGGGTGTTCTCGAGCTCGTCGGGGAGCTCGGACGGTGGGTGGAACGGACTCATGACGGGCTCCCCCCGGCATCCTTCGGCTGCGACGGTCGGGGCCCGCGCGACGGGCGTGACGTGCGCGACCCGCGCACCTCGGTGACGACGTAGTCGATGCCGCTCGCGATCGTGAGGATGACGGCGATCCACATGGTGACGGTGTTCACGACGTGGATCCAGTCCCCCACCACGGTCCACAGCGGCAGCAGCGCGAGCGACAGCGCGACGGCCTGCGCGACCGTTTTGAGCTTTCCCATCCAGGCGGCCGCGACGACGTGGTTCGATGCGACGACGAGCCGGTGCACCGTGATGCCGATCTCGCGCACGAGCACCACCACCACGACCCACACCGGCAGCTCGCCGAGGATCGACAGGCCGATGAACGCGAACCCGGTGAGGACCTTGTCGGCGATGGGATCCAGCAGCTTGCCGAGGTCGGTGACGATGTCGTGCTTTCGCGCGAGGTGGCCGTCGATGCCGTCGGTCGCGATCGCCACGATGAACAGCGCGGCGGCCCACCAGCGGAGCGCGCCGTCCGCGCCGGCATCCGCGAGCAGCATCCACAGGAAGACCGGCGCGCACAGGATGCGCACGATCGTGATCGCGTTCGGAAGCTGCCGGGGGATCGTCACGTGCCGAGCCTACTGGCCGCCCCGCCGCGTGACCTCAGTCGCGGCCGGTGAGCCCCCAGGCATCCTCGGAGCCCTCGTCGCCGTTGACGACCTCGAGGCCGTCGAACTGCGTATCGACCGCGTCCGGCCCGTACGGGTCGGCACCCGATGCGCCGGAAGACGGCGCTGCCGCCGGCGGGTCATCGCCGCGGAGGCGTGCGAGCACTTCGGGCAGCTGGTCGGGCGTGACGAGCACGTCGCGGGCCTTCGACCCCTCGGACGGGCCGACGATCTCGCGGGACTCGAGCAGATCCATGAGGCGCCCGGCCTTCGCGAACCCGACGCGGAGCTTGCGCTGCAGCATCGACGTGGAGCCGAACTGGGTCGAGATGATCTGCTCCGCCGCCGCCAGGAGCAGTTCGAGGTCGTCACCGATGTCGGCGTCGATCTCCTTCTTCTCCGCGACCGCCGCGACGTCGGCGCGGTATTCGGGACGCGCCTGATTCTTGACGTGGTGGACGACCTTCTCGATCTCGCTCTCGGCGACCCAGGCACCCTGCACGCGCAGCGCCTTCGAGGCGCCCATCGGCAGGAAGAGCCCGTCGCCCTGGCCGATGAGGCGGTCGGCGCCCGGCTGGTCGAGGATGACGCGGGAGTCGGTGACGCTCGTGACCGCGAAGGCGAGCCGGGAGGGGACGTTCGCCTTGATGAGGCCCGTGACGACGTCGACCGACGGGCGCTGCGTGGCGAGCACCAGATGGATGCCGCTCGCGCGCGCGAGCTGCGTGATGCGGACGATCGAGTCCTCCACGTCGCGCGGGGCGACCATCATGAGGTCGGCGAGCTCGTCGACGACGACGAGGAGGTACGGGTAGGGCTTCAGCACCCGCTCGCTGCCGACGGGGAGGTTGATCTCCCCCGCGACGACGGCCTTGTTGAAGTCGTCGATGTGGCGGAACCCGAACGACGCGAGGTCGTCGTACCGCATGTCCATCTCCTTCACGACCCACTGCAGCGCCTCGGCCGCCTTCTTCGGGTTCGTGATGATGGGGGTGATGAGGTGCGGCACACCGGCGTAGCTGGTGAGCTCGACGCGCTTGGGGTCGATGAGCACCATCCGCACCTCGGAGGGCTTCGCGCGCATGAGGAGGCTCGTGATCATCGAGTTCACGAAGCTCGACTTGCCCGAGCCGGTGGAACCGGCGACCAGCAGGTGAGGCATCTTGGCGAGGTTCGCCACGACGTAGCCGCCGCCGACGTCCTTGCCGACGCCGATCGT
This sequence comes from Actinomycetes bacterium, assembly GCA_023451265.1. Taxonomy (GTDB): domain Bacteria; phylum Actinomycetota; class Actinomycetes; order Actinomycetales; family Microbacteriaceae; genus Microbacterium. The sequence goes on from JAEYAG010000131.1 coordinate 14,298, forward strand.
CATCGGGTGGGTCTGGCTCGTCGCCGCCTGCGAGCGCAGCACATCGCCGAGGGTCACGATCTCGCGGTCGGTGTTGGGGATCTCGACGCCGATCGCGCTCTTGCCGGGGATCGGCGCGAGGATGCGCACCTCGTTGGAGGCGACGGCGTAGGCGATGTTGTTGGTGAGCGCCGTGATGCGCTCCACCTTGACGCCGTGGCCGAGGGCGATCTCGTACTGCGTCACGGTCGGACCGCGGGAGAAGCCCGTCACCTTCGCGTCGACGCCGAACTGGTCGAACACGCCCATGATCGCCGCGACGACGCGGTCGTTGGCCTCCGAGCGCGCCTTGGGCGGCGTGCCCTGCGCGAGAGCGGCGACCGAGGGCAGCCGGTACGGGGCCTGCGGCGGTCGGCCGTCGTGGTCGTCGCCGAGGGCGGAGATGCCGGGCAGCACGCCGTCGTCGAGGACGATCTCGCCGCTGTCCTCGCGGATGCCGGTGTCCGCGCGTCGGGCCGCCTTCTTCGCATTGGCGATGACGGCCGGGTCGATGATCTCGGTCGCGGCATCGGGAAGCACGGGCAGCGGCGGCACCGGGGGCGTCGCCGGCACCGCGACCGCGGCCTGATCGAACCCGCCGACGCCGTGCGGATCGAGCAGGGCCGTCAGGTCATCGGCGCCGAGGTTGCCGTCGGCATCCTCTTCGCGGCCCGACTTGTTGCGGCGCCACCACGGCAGCGACGGCTCCTTCTCGGCATCCGCGTCGTCGAGCTGCCCGAACGCAACCGTGGGACCGGTGGCCGCGGCATCCGTCGCCTGCGGGCGCTCCGCGCCGAACATCCACGCGTACAGGTCGCCGAGGCGCCGGCCGATGCGGTTCGGCGGGGTCTTCGTGATGATGAGGACGCTGAAGAATGTGATGACGCCGAGCACGATGTACGCGCCGACATCGGTGAGGACCGTGAGCGGCCCGCCGATCGCCCAGCCGAACAGGCCTCCGGCCTCGCTCAGTGCGGGCAGCCCCTGGTTGGGCTGCGGCTGACCGCCGGCGACGTGGCAGAAGCCCGCGATCGACAGGACGAACAGACCGAAGCCGATCCCGACCCGCCCGTTGTCGTGAACGGAGGACGGATGCCGGAACAGCCAGCCCGCGAGCAGCAGGAGGAGCACCGGCATGATGAAGGCGACGCGGCCGATGAGCGCACCCACGGTGAAGGCGCTGATGTTCGTGCCGACATCGGTGCCGATGAGGAACCACTCCACGACGGCACCGGCGACGGCGAGCAGCACCAGCAGGAACGGGAAGCCGTCGCGGCGCTGATCCTTCTCGAGGGTCTCGGGGCCGAACGCGCGGAACATCCCGCCGGTGGCGTGCGCGAGGCCGAGCCACGCCCGGACGATCACGGGAGGCTTGTCGACGTCGTCGACGTAGCGCTTGGGCGCCGGATCGGGGCGACGGGCGCCGGACTTCTGGGCACGGGAGGAGGAGCCCTTCGCGGACGCGCGGGCGTTCGTGGGCGTGCTCGATCGTGCCATTACTCCACGGTAGGCGCGGGAAGGGCGGAATCCGCGGATTGACGCGGCCCGATGCGTACCCGCGTCAGCGCAGGCGCTTGACCATCGTGTCGCGGCCGTGGCCGGCCTCAGTGACGGCGAAGCCCTCGCTGCGATACAGCTGCTGCGCGAAGTTGCCGCGCTCCACAGACAGGCTGATCCGCGCGAAGCCCTGCGACCTGGCGTGCTCGCACACGCGCTGCAGCAGCGCCCGGCCGGCGCCGTGGGCGCGCCAGATGGGCCGGACCCCGATGATGAGCTCCGGAACGCCCGTGCCGACGTATCCGAAGCCCGGATCGGTGCGCGGCAGCATCCGGTACCAGGCGGCGCCGATCGGCTGATCCTGCGCGTCGACGGCGACGAACCCGGCATCCCCCGGCCTCATCCAGCCGGCGACGTACCTGCTGTGGTCGGGGTGCGCGATCACCTCGTGCCGGGGCCGGGCGCC
>JAEYAG010000143.1 GCA_023451265.1 Actinomycetes bacterium
GCGCCAGGCCACGCTGCGGCTCACGACTCCCGCCGCCGTCGCGGGGCTGCCCGCCCTGTCGGTGCCGTTGCTGACGGTCGCCTCGCCCCTCGGCCCCGCCCCCGTCGGCGTCTGCCTCATCGCACGCGCCGGGACTGACATCGCCCTCGTGCGGCAGGGCCTCGCCCTGCACGCCCTCACCACCGGAACGGAAGCACCATGACCACCGTCATCCCCGGCCCCATCGACCCGCCCGCACGCCTGCTGATGGGCCCTGGCCCCATCTCGGCCTACCCCAGCGTCCTGCGCGCGATGTCGGCACCGCTCGTCGGGCAGTACGACCCGTTCATGACGACCGCGATGGCCGAGACGCAGGAACTCTACCGACGCGTCTGGAACACCGCGAACGACGCGACCCTGCTCATCGACGGAACGAGCCGCGCCGGCATCGAGGCCGCCATCGTCTCGCTCGTGCGCCCCGGCGATCGTGTGCTCGTGCCCGTTTTCGGGCGGTTCGGGCACCTGCTCGCCGAGATCGCCGAGCGCGCGCAGGCCGAGGTGCACACGATCGAGACTGAATGGGGGCAGGTGTTCCCGGCATCCGTCATCGAAGAGGCGATCATCCGCGTGAAGCCGACGCTGCTCGCCCTCGTGCAGGGCGACACCTCGACCACGATGAACCAGCCGCTTGAGGACATCGGCGCGATCTGCGCCCGCCACGGAGTCCTGTTCTACTCCGACGCGACCGCGTCCCTCGGCGGCAACGCGTTCGACGCGGATGCCTGGGGACTGGATGCCGCGACCGCCGGCCTGCAGAAGTGCCTCGGTGGGCCGTCGGGCTCGTCGCCGATCACGCTGTCGGAGCGCGCCGTCGAGGTCATCCGCTCGCGCGGGCGCGTCGAGGCGGGCATCCGCGAGGCGGGCGACGTCGCGGCATCCGACTTCGTGCTCTCGAACTACTTCGACCTCGGCATGATCCTCGACTACTGGGGGCCGCGGCGGCTCAACCACCACACCGAGGCGACGAGCATGCTGTACGCGGCGCGCGAGTGCGCGCGCGTGCTGCTGCTCGAGGGGCGTGACGAGGTCATCGCCCGGCACGAGCTCGCCGGCCGCGCGATGCTCGCGGGCGTGCGGGGCCTCGGCCTCGGCGTCTTCGGCGACGTCGCGCACAAGATGAACAACGTCGTCGCCGTCGAGATCCCCGAGGGCGTGCCGGGGGATGCCGCGCGTTCGGCCCTGCTGGAGGACTTCGGCATCGAGATCGGCACCTCGTTCGGACCCCTGCACGGACGCGTCTGGCGCATCGGGACGATGGGCTACAACGCCCGCAAGGACGCCGTGCTCACGACGCTCGCGGCCCTCGAGGCCGTGCTGCGGCGGTTCGGGGCAGCCGTGCCCGCAGGCGGCGGTGTCGAGGCGGCCGTCGACATCTACGCGGGGGCCGCGTGAGCGCTGCGTCCCGCCTGCTCACCGCGTCGCCGGATGCCGTCGCGGCAGCAGCGCGCCGCGTCATGGCGCGCTGCGACGAGCTCGCCCGCGTCACCGCGACGCCCGGGCGCATCGAGCGCGTCTACCTCTCGCCCGAGCACGCCCGCGTCAACCGCCTCGCCGCCGAGTGGATGCGCGAGGTCGGCATGCGCACGTGGCAGGATGCCGCCGGCAACCAGGTCGGGCGGATCGAGGCTGCCCCCGGTGGTCGAGTGCCGTCGCGCGGCGACGCTGCCCCCGGTGGTCGAGTGCCGTCGCGCAGCGACGGTGTATCGAGACCATCCGACACCCCCGCACTGCTGCTCGGATCGCACCTCGACACCGTCATCGACGCGGGCCGGTTCGACGGCATCGCGGGCGTGCTCATCGCGCTCGAGGTCGTGCGGCTGCTGCGGGTGCCGACCGACACCGGCTGGGCGGTGCCCTTGCCGTTCCCGATCGAGGTCGTCGCCTTCTCAGACGAAGAGGGCACCCGGTTCGGCAAGGCACTGCTGGGTTCGTCGGCGGTCGCCGGTTCGTGGAACGACGCGTGGTGGACGCTGACGGATGCCGACGGCGTGAGCCTGCGGCAGGCGTTCCTCGAGTTCGGACTCGACCCCGCGCGCATCGGCGAGGCGGCCCGCCGCCCCGACGAACTCGTCGCCTACCTCGAGGCCCACATCGAGCAGGGCCCCGCGCTCGACCGCGCCGGCGAACCCCTCGCGGTCGTGTCGTCGATCGCGTCGGCGCGCCGGTTCCAGCTCGTCGTCGAGGGCGAGGCGCGGCACGCCGGCGGCACCCCCTACGACATGCGCCGCGATGCCCTGCTGGGCGCAAGCGAAGCGGCACTCGCCGTCGAGCGCGTCTGCGCGGCGGAGCACCACATCATCGGCACGGTGGGCCGGTTCGAGGCCTTTCCCGGCGCCGTCAACGTGATCCCCGGCGAAGTGCGGTTCTCGCTCGATCTGCGCGGCGAGTTCGACGGCGAGCGCGACCGCGTGTGGGACGTGCTCGCGCGCGACCTCGACGAGATCATGGGCCGTCGTGGCCTGCGCTGGTCGGCGCGCGAGGTGCACAGCGCCCCCGCCGTGTTCTGCGCGCCCCTGCTGCAGGACGTCGTGGCCGCCGGCATCCGCGCGACTCTTCCCGTGCGCTCCGACGCGGCGCCGGTGCTGTTCAGCCCGGCCGGCCACGACGGCATGGCGCTCGGCGCGATCACCGACGTGGGGATGCTGTTCCTGCGCAATCCCGACGGCATCAGCCATCACCCCGACGAGTTCGTGTCGGCCGGTGACGTGGCCCACGGCATCCGCGCCCTCGCCGAATCGATCCTGCACCTCGCCGCCGAGCCGCGCTGACCCGGCGCCCGTGCAGCCCGCGGCCCGCGCCCCCCGCGTCAGGGCCGCACGGGCAGCGACAGCGCGCCGGTCATCTCGGCGCCGGGGGATGCCTCGCTGTGCGCCGGCGGCACGTAGTCGCGCAACCGTGCGAGGGCCTCGTCGGCCTCGGTCGCCACGACGAGCATGTCGGTGTAGCGCGGGTGGGTGAATCCGCGGTCGCGCATGTTCGCGACGAACGCGAGCAGCGGGTCGAAGTAGCCGTCGATGTTGAGCAGGCCGACGGGCTTGGTGTGGATGCCCAGCTGCGCCCACGTCCACTGCTCGGTGAGCTCCTCGAGCGTGCCCGGCCCGCCGGGCAGCGCCAGGAACGCGTCCGCGCGGTCGGCCATCATCATCTTGCGCTCGTGCATCGTGTCGACGATGACGAGCTCGGCGATGTTGTGGTTGACGGCCTCGCGCGCCTGCAGTGCGCGCGGGATGACGCCCGTGACGTGTGCGCCGGCTGCCACCGCGGCATCCGCCACCGTTCCCATGAGTCCGACATGCCCGCCGCCGTAGACGAGATTCATGCCGGCGCGACCGATCGCGGTGCCGACCGCGCGGGCGGCGTCGACGTAGATCGGGTCGAACCCCGGCGAGGATCCGCAGAAGACCGTGACTGTGAACCGTTCCATGGATAGACGCTAGAACCCGCGTGTTTCCGGGGCGTGCCTGCGTGTTTCCAGGCCGTGACAGCGCGGAAACATCGCCCGGATACCGTGACGAGCATGTCTCTTCTGGTCACCCACGCGCGTCTCATCACGATCCCCGCCGGCACCGCCGACCCCGGGTACATCGAAGACGGCTGGATGCTGATCGAAGACGGCCGCATCGCCGCGATCGGGTCGGGGACGCCGGATGCCGCGGCCGACGAGACCCTCGACGTCGCGGGCGCCTTCGTCGCGCCCGGCTTCGTCTCGAGCCATTCGCACCTGTTCACGAGCGGCCTGCGCGGCCTCGGCGTCGCCGACACGCTCTACGGCTGGTGCGACGCGATGCTCGGCACGACCGCGCACATGACGCCCGAGCAGCTGTACTGGTCGACGCTGCACGGGTCGCTCGACTTCCTGTCCAACGGCGTCACGACGGCGTACAACTTCACCGACCCGCTGCAGGCGTGGGAGTCGATGGTCGACGGCAAGCGCACGGGCACCGCGGGCATCCGCGGACTCGAGTACCACTACCGGCAGGCCGACGGAACGCTCGATGCGGGCATCCGCTTCGTGGATGCCTCGGGCATGGACGTCACGGTCGGCAGCTCCGACGAGGTTTTCGACCGCTTCGCCGCCGAGGTCGCGCACACCCGAGCGATGGACGCCGACTTCGCCCTCGGCTCGTCGATCATGGGCCAGGTGCAGTGGTCGCCGCATCCTGAGGCCGCCGAGTTCGAGGTCGAGGCGATGCGTCGCTACGGCGTGACGAACCAGGCGCACTTCCTCGAGTCGCCCGAGGCGGTCGAGCACCAGCAGTCCAAGTTCGCGCTGTATCGGGATGCCGGGGCCCTCGGCCTCGGGCTCATGTTCGGCCATTTCATCCAGACGACCCCCGAGATCATCGCCGAGTCGGTCTCAGGCGGTGCGTCGATGTCGTGGCAGCCGGCATCCAACGGTCGCCTCGCATCGGGCGTCGCGCTGGTACCCGAAATGCTCGAGATGGGCATGAAGGTAGGTGTCGGGCTCGACGATCAGGCGTGCACCGACGTGAGTGACCCGTGGCAGAACATGCGCATGGGCATCTACATGCAGCGGGCACGCACGAAGGATCCTTTGTCGATGATGCCCGAACTCATGCTGCGCCTGCACACTCTCGGCGGAGCCGAGATCATGGGCGTCGACGACCGCGTCGGATCGCTCGAGGTGGGCAAGTTCGCCGACTTCGTCGTCGTTGACCCGCGGATGCCGGACGTCGGGCCGCTGTGGCATCCCGTCCGCTCCTACGTGCTCGCGATGAGCCCCCGCAACCTCAAGGCCGTCTACGTCGGCGGCCGCCTCGTGAGCGAGAGCGGGGTGTCGACCAACCCGCTGGCCGCCGAGGCGTCGGCGAAGGTGCACGAGCTGCCGGCATCCGTCATCCCGCTGCGCGGCCACCCCCACTGAGTTCCGCGGCCAGCCGCCACACGCGGTCGCGGCTGAAGGGCTGAGTGAAGGGGCGGATGCCGAGGGCGCGCGCGATCGCGTGGCCGATCGCGGGCGCCACGGGGTTGTACGGCGACTCGCTCATCGACTTCGCGCCGAACGGGCCCAGGTCGTCGCTCGTGTCGGCGAAGTACACCTCGGTCTCGGGGACGTCAGCGAACTGCGGCACGCGATACGTGCGGAAGACGGGCGTCGTGACCTTGCCCTCGGGCGAGACCATGACCTCTTCGTACAGCGCGCTGCCGATGCCCTGCGCGACGCCGCCCTCGATCTGGCCGCGGCACTGCGCGGGGTTCATGACGAACCCGGCATCCGCCGACTGGATCGACTGCAGGATGCGCACCGTGCCGGTCGTCGGGTCGACGGCGACGCGCACGGCGTGCACGTTGAACGCGAGCGAGCGCTGCTCGCCGAGCTCGCTGCCGTCGGCGGTGAGCTCACCGTCGGCGCACAGCTCGGCGAAGCCGACGAGCCCGGCGATCGTCTCGACTCCCGTCGAGGTGAGCGAAGCGGATGCCGCGTCGGTGCCGGTCAACGCCGCTGCGCGCTCGCACATCCGCCGCGCGAGCGTCAGGCACGCGGCGTGCAGGGCCTTGCCCGCGACCGTGATGCCGGCCGACGCGAACGCGCCGGTGTCGTGCGCGACGGCATCCGTGTCGGCGTGCCACAGCTCGATGCGGTCGAAGTCGGCGGCGAGATCGGTCGCCCCGATCTGGCGCAGGACCGTCGTCGTACCGTTGCCGAACTCGGCCGTGCCGGCCCGCAGCAGGTACGTGCCGTCGGCGCGCAGCGTCGCGGTGGTGTGCGCGATGTGGCCGAACGGCGCCATCGTCGCGATCATCGCGGCGGCCATGCCCTCGCCGACGAGCCAGCCGTCGGGGGCGAGGGCGCCGTTGCCGCGCGCCAGGGCGTCCTGCGCGAGGTCGAGGCACTGGTCGAACCCGTAGCTGCCCCACACGAGGTCGTCGTGCCCGGGGTCGTCACCCGACCGGATCGCATTGATCCGCCGCAGGTCGAACGGGTCGATCCCGAGCCGCTCAGCGAGCATGTCCATCGCCGATTCGACGCCGAGCACAACCTGCCCGAGGCCGTACCCGCGGAACGCACCGGACGGGATGTTGTTGGTGTAGACGACCTCGGCATCCACGCGTTTCAGGGGCACCCGGTAGATCGTCGTCGACTCGGCGAGCGAGTGGAACATGACGCCGCGCGAGTGGTTGCCGTACGCGCCGGTGTCGCTCAGCAGGTCGATCTGCATCGCGGTGAGCGTGCCATCCGCATCCGCCCCGAGCGTCACCGTGACGCGCATCGGGTGCCGCACGGCGGCGCGCAAGAACTCGTCGGTGCGGGTGAACTCGTACGTCACGGCGCGGCCCGTGCGCAGCACCGCGAGGGCGACGAGGTCTTCCGTGAAGATCTCCTGCTTGCCGCCGAAACCGCCGCCGAGCCTGGCCGCGTGCACGCGCACGCGGCCAGGGTCGAGGTCGAACAGGCGCGCGATCTCGTCGCGCGCAAGGAACGGCACCTGCGTCGACGAGCGGATGACCAGGCGCCCCTCGTCGTCGAGCCAGCCGACTGAGCCGTGCGTCTCGAGCTGCGCGTGCGTCACGCGTGAGGTCTGCCACGTGCCCGTGACGGTCACGGCGCTTGCGGCGAGGGCGGATGCCACGTCGGGCCCCGCGTGCACGCTCGCGATGACGTTGCGGTGCGCCTCGTCGACGCGGTCGTCCGGCGTGCGATCGGGGTGGATGAGCGGCGCGCCGGGCATCCGCGCCTCGTCGGGGTCGAAGACGGCCGGGAGCACGTCGTAGGTGATGTCGACGAGGCGGCACGCGGCATCCGCCGCTTCGGCCGTCTCGGCGACGACCGCGACGACGCGCTGGCCGATGTAGCGCACGACGTCGTCGAGCATGCGGGTGTCGTCGGGGTCGTCGGTGCGGTGCTCGTGGCGACCCGACGAGTAGCGCACCTGCGGGACGTCCTCGTGCGTGAAGACGGCGACGACGCCGGCAACGGCGCGCGCGGCGGTGGTATCGATCGCGGTGACGCGCGCGTGCGCGTGCGGGCTCGCGACGACGCGCAGCACGAGCGCATCCGTCGCGGGGTGATCCGGCGGCAGATCGAACGTGAACGGCTCGCGGCCCTGCACGATGCGGCGCGCGGCCTCGGGGCGGGCGGAGGTGCCGACGCGCTGCGGGGCCGCCGTGGCCGGTGCCGTCGTCGCGGATTCGGCTCGCGGCCCCGTCTCGCGCACCTCGCCGAGCACCGACGCGCGGATCGCCTCGCGGATGGGGCGGTAGCCCGTGCAGCGGCAGAGGTTGCCCTTCATGCGGCGGTCGAGGTCGTCGAGATCATCGCCGCACAGCGTCGAGGCGGTCACGGTCATGCCGGGCGTGCAGAATCCGCACTGGAAGCCGAAGCCGTCGGCGATCGCCTCCTGCACGGGATGCAGCTCATCGGCGGGCGCGAGGCCCGCGGCGGTCGTGACGGCGTGGCCCTCGACGCGCACGGCGGGGATCAGGCACGAGTGCACGGGCACCCCGTCGAGCAGCACCGAGCACGCGCCGCAGTCGCCCGCGTCGCAGCCCTTCTTCACCTCGGTGTGGCCCGTCTCGCGCAGGAGGGTCCGCAGGCACTGGCCCGCGCGCGGCTCGGCCTCGACCGGCTCACCGTCGACGTCGAAGATCATGCGAGCTCCGCCCGGATGCGTGACGCGAGCTCGACACTGACCGCCCGCCGCCAGTCCGCGGCGCCCAGGGGGTCGGTGTAGTAGCCGGGGGCGGATGCCACGGCATCCGCCAGTTCCGTCTCGGTCGGCAGCTGCGCAAACCGCAGCACCGTCGGCGTCGCCGTCGCAGCCGTCACGGTGAAGACGGTCGTGCCGTCGGGGTCGACGCGGCCCGTCACGACAGCGCCGGAGCGGCCGTGCTCGGCGAGGGCGATCTTGCGCAGCAGGGCGCGCGAGGCGAGCGCGTGCGTGGGGATCTCAACGGCGCGCAGCACGTCGCCTCGGCCGAGGTTCGTGGTGCCGTTGCCCGTCACGAGATCGGCCACGGGCATCCGCCGTTCGTCGTCTTTTGTCCAGATGACGGCGACGGCGTCGAGTGCGACGCTCAGCGACACCATCGCTCCCGCGGCGAACGCGCGGCAGACGTTGCCGCCCACGGTCGCGGTGTTCCAGATCTTGAACGATGCCAACAGGGCGTTCGCGGCCGCCGGCACGAGCTGCGCGGCGGGCCAGTGCGCGGGAGCTGTCGCGGCCCACGCGACGAGGTTCGCGATCGTGCACGTCGCTGCGACGCGCAGGCCCTCGGGGGTCTCCTCGAGGTCGGGCCAGGCGAGCCCGGTGAGATCGACGAGGCCGGTCGTGGCGGGCTGCGGCTCGCTCATGATCCAGGTGCCCCCGGCGAGGAGAGCCTCGCCGGGGGCAAGCTGCAGATCCTCCCGAGAACGGGCGACGCGGTACGCCTGCACCGACGTGATGTCCATGTTGCCCTACTCTCCGGATCGCGGCCCTAGCTCGCTGTCGCGCCCGATCGAGTGAAGCAGGCCCCCGTTTCGCGGGTGTTTCATGGCCGCAACACGGCCGCAATCCGGGGCGCATACCGTGAATGGCATGCGTGAGATCCTGCCTGTCGCCGCCCGTTGGGCGGGTGCGGAGCAGGCGTTCGCGATCGCGACGGTTGTCGGCGTCGGCGGCAGTGCGCCGCGCGAGATCGGCGCGAGCATGGTCGTCTCGGCGAGCGGCGAGGTGTTCGGCACGGTGTCCGGCGGATGCGTCGAGGGCGCCGTCTACGAGCGCTGCCTCGAGGTACTGGCCGGTGCCGCACCTCACGTCGACCGGTTCGCGTACAGCGACGCCGACGCGTTCGCCGTCGGGCTGACATGCGGCGGGACGATCGATGTCCTCGTGCGGGCCGTGCCTCCGGGGAGTGCCGCCGCGGCCGATCTGCAGCTGCTCGCGGCGCGCGAGGCCGCCGCGATCCCGACAGGGTTCGCGCTCGTGACCGCGGGGCCGGAACTCGGCGTCGGGCGAGTCGTGTCGTCGGACGCCGCAGCGCCCGCGGCGGTGCCGGGTGTCGTCTCGCTGCGGGTCGGGGTTCCGGCGCGGTTGATCGTCGTCGGCGCGGTCGAGTTCGCCGTCGCGCTCGCGCGGCTGGGCGCCGCGATGGGGATGCGGGTGACCGTCGTCGATCCGCGCGAGGTGTTCGCGACCGAGGCCCGATTCCCGGGTGCCGAAGTCGTCGTCGACTGGCCCGACCGGTACCTCGCGGGGGAGCGGCTGGATGCCGGAACCGCCGTCTGCGTCTTGACGCACGACCCCAAGATCGATGTCCCCGCGCTGCGCGCGGCGCTCGCGTCGCCGGCCGGATACATCGGGGCGATGGGCAGTCGCCGGACCCACGACGACCGCATGCGGCGCCTCGGTGACGCCGAGGTGCCGCCGGCCGCGCGGATGCGCGTGCGCTCGCCGATCGGACTGGATCTGGGCGGACGCAGCCCCGAGGAGACGGCCCTGTCGATCCTCGCGGAGATCGTCGCCGACCGGCACGGTGGCACGGGGGCCCGGTTGTCGGGGCTGTCCGGGCCTGTGCACGCTGCGGTCGGGCCGGGGGCGGGTTCGGGTTCTGATGCGGCTACCCAGGTGCCTGCCGCGGTGCCTTCGTCGGTGCCCTCGATCGAGTGCGCCTGGATGCCCGACGTCCCCGCCCGCTCATGAGCGTCGTCGGCATCGTGCTCGCCGCCGGCGCGGGCACGCGGTACGGCCACCCGAAGGCGCTCGCGACGGATGCCGACGGGCGAGGGTGGATCGCTTCTGCCGTCGAGACGCTGACGGATGCCGGATGCGCGCCCGTGCTCGTCGTGCTCGGCGCCCGATACGACGAGGCGACCGCTCTCGTCCCCGCCGCCGCGACGATCGTCGTCGCGGCGGACTGGTCCGACGGGGTGTCGGCCTCGGTGCGGGCGGGACTCGCCCGCGCCCCGGGG
>JAEYAG010000178.1 GCA_023451265.1 Actinomycetes bacterium
GGGCGTGGGTGGCGCCGACGCGGCCGCCACGGACGGCCTGAGCGTCCCCGATGCGGGCGGCCGACCCCGTCCCCCCGCACCCGCCTCCGTCGACGGCAGCCGCGTGACGGCGGTCGGCGACTCGGTCATGCTCGCCTCCGCCGCCGGGCTCCTCGCCCGCCTGCCCGGCGTGCAGATCGACGCCGAAGTGTCGCGGTCGATGTGGGCCGGTGACACGATCGTCCAGCAGCTCGCCACGCAGGGCGCGCTACGCGACTACGTCGTCGTCGGCCTGGGCACGAACGGCCCCGTCGACGGGCAGGCGCTGCAGCAGATCTACGACGCGATCGGCCGCGACCGCACCCTCGTGCTCGTGAACGCCTCCGCGCCGCGCGACTGGATCCCCGGCGTCAACAGCGACCTCGCCGCCTTCGCGGCCTCGCATCCCGGCGTCGTCGTCGCCGACTGGGCCCAGGCCATCGCGCCGCACCCCGACATGCTCGCCGGCGACCGCATCCACCCCGGCCCCCAGGGCGGTGGCGTCTACGCCGATACGGTCGCCGCCGCGATCGACGGCGTGGCCAATCAGCGCGCCGAGGTCCGGTATCAGGTCGAGCTCATCCGCTGGGCGGCCGACGAGGCCCTGCGCGGCCGCTAGAGGGACATCACCAGCGCGACGGACCGCTCCGTCGCGACGAACCCCAGGCGCTCGTAGAGCGTGTTCGCGCCGGTCGGGCTCGCGGTGTCCACGTCGAGCACGGCCTTCTCGAGCCCGGCGTCGGCGATCGCCTGCAGCGCTCCCGAGATCACGAGCGGCGCGAGCCCCCGGCGGCGGTGCCCGCGCACGACACCGATGAGGTCGATGTACGCGTGGGAGGCCCCGAGCGTCGCCCAGTCCTCCTCGTTGACCGAGACGAGGCAGAATGCCGCGATCGCCCCGTCCGCGTCGACGACGAGCCGCGACAGGTCGGGGCGGAAGAACTCGCCGCCCACGAACTTCGCCCAGGTCTCCGGCTGGCTGGGAAGGCTCCCCCAGTGGTCGCGGAACGCATCGTTGCGCGCCCGCCGGGCGTCATCGTCACGATCATGGGTGTACGGCACGACGCTCATCTCCGGGGGCGGAGTCACGTCGTTCACGGGCTCGGACTGGTCCCGCACCATCGACGAGAACCAGCGCTCCGCAGTGAAGCCGAGCCCCTCCGCGATGCGCCGGCTGCCGATGTCCGTCTCCTCGGCGTACGCCTTCACGTCGGCCGACCACGGCGCGTCGGCCGTCTCGGTGACCCCACTTGCCGCTTCGGCGAGCTGCTGCAGCGCCCGCGACAGCTGCCATCGGTAGACGCTCGAACCGATGCCGCGCCGTCGCAGGGCCGGCACGACAGCGCCGCCGAGATTCACTGTGAGCGTACCCTCGCGGGAGGGATGCAGGAACGCGCTCCCGAACGCGACGGGGGCGCCGTCTGCGCCGAACCCGATGATCGTGTCGCGGGTGTGGTCGATGTGCGGCAGGTCGAACGTGTCCGCGACCTCTTCCCGCGGCGTCGTCCACGTCGGGTGATCCACACGGTCGGCGGCGGCGAGCACGGCGTGGATCGCGTCGACGTCGTCGGGCGTCGCCATCCGCCACACCGGCACATCGGCGTGGGCGGGAGGGAGCGGAAGGTCCCCGGCCGCGTCTGCCGCGGCATCCGCCCCTCGCACCGCGGCGATCCGCCCGATCAGACTCGTCTGTGTCACCCCGCCACTGTAGCCGGGGCCACCGCACCCGGGCATGCGAAAGGCCCGCACCCGCTGTCGATGACAGCGGGGGGGCGGGCCTCTCGCGTTCGGCGGGTGCCTTACTTCTCGACGGCGTCCTCGGCCGCAGCCTCGGCGGCCGCGCCCTCCTCCTGCGACTCGGCGCCGGCCTCGGCACCGGAGTCCGCAGCGGCGACCTCGTCGGCAGCATCCTGAGTCTCGTCGGCCTCGGCGACGGCCTCGGTGGCCTTCTCCTCGGCCTCGTCCGCGGCGGGAGCCGCTGCGGCGGCCGGAGCCGACTTCCCTTCGACAGGCTCAGGACGGCGCTTCGCGCTCTTCGGCTTCGGGTTCACCGGCTCGAGGACGAGCTCGATGACGGCCATGGGCGCGTTGTCACCCTTGCGGTTGCCGACCTTCGTGATGCGGGTGTAGCCGCCCTCACGCTCGGCGACCAGCGGCGCGATCTCGGCGAACAGGACGTGCACGACTTCCTTGTCACCGATGACCGACAGCACCCGGCGACGGGCGTGCAGGTCGCCGCGCTTGGCGAAGGTGATGAGGCGCTCGGCGAGCGGACGCAGGCGCTTGGCCTTGGTCTCGGTCGTCGTGATCGAGCGGTGCGTGAACAGCGCCGCGGCGAGGTTCGCGAGCAGCAGACGCTCGTGGGCGGGGCCGCCTCCGAGGCGGGGACCCTTGGTGGGCTTGGGCATATCAGTTACTCCAGGTGGAAAGTGTCACAGAACCGGCGCGAACCGGATCAGATGGTCTCGTCGTCGTAGCCGCCGTAGAAGTGGGCGCCGTCGAACCCGGGGACCGAGTCCTTCAGCGACAGGCCCAGCGAGATGAGCTTGTCGCGCACCTCGTCGACCGACTTCTGACCGAAGTTGCGGATGTTCATCAGCTGCGTCTCGCTCAGGGCGACGAGCTCGGACACCGTGTTGATGCCCTCGCGCTTGAGGCAGTTGTACGAGCGGACCGACAGGTCGAGGTCCTCGATGGGCATCGACAGCTCGCCCGAGACGACCTCGGCTACCGGCGCAGGGCCGATCTCGATGCCCTCGGCCTCGACGTTCAGCTCGCGGGCGAGACCGAACAGCTCGGTCAGCGTGCGACCGGCCGACGCGACGGCGTCGCGCGGGGTGATCGAGGGCTTGGCCTCGACGTCGAGCACGAGCTTGTCGAAGTCGGTGCGCTCACCGGCACGCGTCGCGTCGACCCGGTACGACACCTTCAGCACGGGCGAGTAGATCGAGTCGACCGGGATCTGACCGGCCTCGGCGTACTCGTTGCGGTTCTGCGTGGCCGAGACGTAGCCGCGGCCGCGCTCGATCGTGAGCTCCAGCTCGAAGCGGGCCGCGTCGTTGAGCGTCGCGATGACGAGCTCGGGGTTGTGCACCTCGACACCGGCGGGAGCGGAGATGTCGGCGGCGGTGACCTCACCGGCGCCGGTCTTGCGCAGGTACGCCGTGATGGGCTCGTCGCGCTCGGACGAGACCACGAGCTGCTTGATGTTGAGGATGATCTCGGTGACATCCTCCTTCACGCCCGGGATGGTGCTGAACTCGTGCAGCACGCCGTCGATGCGGATGCTGGTGACCGCCGCTCCCGGGATCGAGGAGAGCAGGCTGCGCCGCAGGGCGTTGCCGATCGTGTAGCCGAAGCCGGGCTCCAACGGCTCGATGATGAACCGGCTGCGGAATTCGCCGATCTTCTCCTCGGTCAGAGTGGGACGCTGTGCAATGAGCACTATGTGTTCCTTTCCGTCACGTGCCCGCTATATGACACGTGCGATTAGCAAGAGATTTTGAGTTGTGTAAAGACGAACCGGACGGATGCCGCGACACGCGGCATCCGTCGGCGGGATCAGACGCGGCGGCGCTTGGGGGGACGGCAGCCGTTGTGCGCCTGCGGGGTGACGTCCGAGATCGAACCCACCTCGAGGCCGGCGGCCTGCAGCGAACGGATCGCGGTCTCGCGGCCCGAGCCCGGGCCCTTCACGAAGACGTCGACCTTCTTGACGCCGTGCTCGGCGGCCTGACGGGCGGCCGACTCGGCCGCCATGCCGGCGGCGTACGGGGTCGACTTGCGCGAGCCCTTGAAGCCCACGCCACCCGACGACGCCCAGCTGATGACGGCGCCCGACGGGTCGGTGATCGAGACGATCGTGTTGTTGAACGTCGACTTGATGTGGGCCTGGCCCAGCGCGATGTTCTTCTTTTCCTTGCGGCGCGGCTTGCGCGCGGCGGTCTTGGCCTGTGCCATGAGTATGTTCTCCTAAACCTGTGAACCCGGGGGCCGCGCCTTAGCGCGCCTTCTTCTTGCCGGCGACGGTGCGCTTGGGGCCCTTGCGGGTACGCGCGTTGGTCTTCGTGCGCTGACCGCGCACCGGAAGGCCGCGGCGGTGGCGCAGACCTTCGTACGAGCCGATCTCGACCTTGCGGCGGATGTCGGCGGCGACCTCGCGGCGCAGGTCACCCTCCACCTTGTAGTTGCCTTCGATGTAGTCGCGCAGCGCGACCAGCTGGTCGTCCGAGAGGTCCTTGACGCGGATCGACTCGTCGATCTCGGTGGCCTTGAGGATCTCGACCGAACGGGTACGGCCGATGCCGTAGATGTAGGTGCGGGCGATCACCACGCGCTTGTCGCGCGGGATGTCAACGCCGGCAAGACGTGCCATGCGGTTTCTCCTAGGAGTAGGTGGAGGTGTGGAGCAGGATCGGTGCCCGGGCCTCCACCCGGGGTGTCCCCCACGCGAGTGGGATCTGATCCTGCCTGTTGTCGTGACCGTCTCCGGTCGTTGAGCGAGCGAAGCGAGACGAAACGCGGCTCCGACCTTCCGGTCGTTGAGCGAGCGAAGCGAGACGAAACGCGGCTCCTCGTGTATTGAGTTGTGGCTTGCTGAGGTTTCGACTCGGCCCTGGCGGGCCTCGCTCAACCTTGACGTTCGCGGCTCAACGCTCCTACGTCGCATTGAGCCGACTCACGTCAACCCTGGCGCTGCTTGTGGCGCGGGTTGGACTTGCAGATGACCATCACGCGGCCGTGGCGGCGGATGACCTTGCAGTGGTCGCAGATGGGCTTGACGGAGGGGTTGACCTTCATGATGTTCTTTCGCTGTCTTCACCGGGCAGGCCGAAGCCTGGGGTGTTACTTCTCGACCGGTCTCAGCGGTAGCGGTAGACGATGCGACCCCGGGTGAGGTCGTAGGGCGAGAGCTCCACGACGACACGGTCCTCGGGGATGATGCGGATGTAGTTCTGCCGCATCTTGCCGGAGATCGTCGCGAGGACCTTGTGTCCGTTGCTCAGCTCAACGCGGAACATCGCGTTGGGCAGCGCCTCGGAGATCACGCCCTCGATCTCGATGACTCCGTCTTTCTTCGCCATACGCTCGCTTACGCTCGGCAGACCGGTCGGTCTGCGGTGGATGGGTTGTGGTGCGGCGACACGCCAATGAAGGCGCAAGGCACCAAAGATCCAGTGTACGTGATAGGTGCGCGTCCGGCAAACCGCCGGCATCCGCCCTCGTTCTTACTGGAAGAGCGTCGCGAACTGGCCCTGCGCGGGGATCGTCGAGTTCGCGATGACCTCGCCGTTGACGGCGAGGGTCGGCGTGCCGATGCCGCTGGACCCCGGCTGCACGGGCGTCTTCTGCGTCATCGCGCTGACGAACTGTGTGTAGGTGCCATCGGTGACGCACGAGTCGATGCCCGTGACGCCGACGCTGGCGGCGATCTCGATGATCTCCGCGTCGGTGAGGCCGGTGGAGTTCTCTTCGGGCTGCTTCGCGAACATGGCCCGCATGAAGGGCACCGCGGCGTCCGGGTCCGCCTCGGCGACGCAGTACATCGCGTTCGCGGCACGCGTGGAGAACTCGGTGCCCTGCGAGTAGCGGTCGAGGATGGCGATCGGGTGGATGTTGAGCGTGATCGTTCCGTCATTGACCAGATCGAGGATCTCTTCGCCGTACGCGTCCTCGAACTGACCGCAGATCGGGCACATGAAGTCGAGGTAGAGGTCCAAGGTCTGATCGCCAGCGCCCACGACGACGGCGCCCGTCTCCTGGTCGATGCCCGAGCCGCTGGGCGCTGTCCCCGGGTCGGTCGCGGCGTTGTTCATCCAGACCACGAGTCCGATCACGAGGGCGATGACGACGACGACCGCCACGCTCACCCAGATCGCGAACCAGTTCGTCTTGCCCGCCGCTGCCTGTGCCATTGCCCGCGCCTCTCTGGCCCCGGCATCCGCCCGCGCCATCTTCTATCTTCCCCCATCCGCGCCTATGCATTCCCCGTGAGCCCTTTCCCCGCGCCCGCCCGCGCGGTACGGATTCTCGGAGCATCGCCTCCTCCACAACGCCCGAGGTGGCGAAGTTGTCCACGGTTGCGCTGTGACCCGCCCCACGGCGCGCGTCGGATATCCACACTGGCGGCATGCCCCTTCTGCTCCGCGATCGCGCCCAGCTCATCACGCCCACGACGCTGCTCACGGCGCGCGATGCCGCGGCTGCGGGCATACGGCCCACGCATCGCACGCACCATCGGGTGCGCGCCGGCGTGTGGACGACGCTCGCGCACTGGCAGTCGCTGGCTCCGTGGGAGCGCTACGCCGCCCGCGTCCACGCTTACTTGCGCATCTGCCCGGACGCGATCCTGTGCCTCGAGTCCGCCGCGGTGATCCACGGCATCCCGCTGTTCGGTGAGGCTCGCGACATCCACGTCTACGATCCCAGCGCGACGAAGTCGACGCGTTTCGGCGACGTCGTCGTGCACGCCAGCGCCGATGCCCGCGACGTCGTCACTGTCGGGGGCATTCTCGTGACGAGCATGGTCGACACGGTCGTCGACCTGGCGCGCGTGCTGCCGCCGGCGCAGGCGCTGACTGTGGCGGATGCCGCGGTGTCCCCCGTGCAGGGTGGTGTTCTCCGCCTGGAGCAGCTCCGCGACCGCGCCGCCGGTCAGATCAACTCCCGGGGGCGCGCCCGCCTCCGCTGGGTGTGGGACCGCGTGAACGGCGTCGCGGAGTCACCGGCCGAAGTCGTCAGCCGCGCTGTCATCGAATGGACCGGATTCGAAGAACCGGTGCAACAGCCGGTCTTCCACTACGAAGGCCACACCGACCGCACGGACTTCGGGTTCCGTTCCAACCGGGCCCTGTGCGAAGCCGACGGATGGGGCAAGTACGACCTCGATGATCCCGCGCGCGCCGAAGCGCACCTCCGCAACGAGAAGACGCGTGAGGATCGCCTGCGCCGCCACGGTCATCCGTTCGGGCGATGGGATGGCGCCGGCGCAACGAAGGTGACGCCGCTGGTGCGTGCGCTGCAGACGACGGGGCTCCGCCCGTGCCACCCGGAGCAGCCCGCCATGCTCGCCACGCTGCGCCGCAGCCCGCGCACGCTGTAGCGCGCCGACCCGGCGAGACGGCAGATCTGTGGCGAGACGGCATGCGTCGCGTGCCGTCTCGGCACGGATACCCCGTCTCGCGGAAAGGGCGCGCGCGGCGCGCAGGGGTTAGGCGGGCGGGGTGGGGGTGACGCCGTAGGGGGCGAGGCCCGCGGCGCCGCCGTCGGCGGCGGTCAGCACCCAGATGCCACCCTCGTGCACGGCGACGCTGTGCTCCCAGTGGGCGCCGTCGCTGCCGTCGACGGTCGTGACCGTCCAGTCGTCGTCTTCCACGAACGTCTCGTCCGACCCCGAGGTCACCATCGGCTCGATCGCCA
>JAEYAG010000241.1 GCA_023451265.1 Actinomycetes bacterium
CCTTCGACCAGGTGAACCCGGTGATGTACGACGCGATCATCTCCAGTGAGGACAAGAACTTCTACACGCACGGCGGCGTCGACCTGCTCGGCACGCTCAGCGCCCTCGCCGGCAACGCGTCCAACGGCTCGAACCGCGGTGGCTCCTCCATCACCCAGCAGTACGTCAAGAACGTGCTGCAGCAGAACTGCGAGTCGGAGGCGACGACCGAGGAGCAGGTGCAGGCGTGCTACGCCTCGACGACGGTGAACACCGGCGCGGAGGGCTACCAGCGCAAACTCCAGGAGATGCGGTACGCCATCCAGCTGGAGAAGAAGTCGTCGAAGGACGACATCCTGCTCGGCTACCTCAACATCACGAACTTCGGCGGCACGGTGTACGGCATCGGCGCTGCCGCGGAGCACTACTTCAACACGACCGCCGCCAACCTCACCATCGCCCAGGCAGCCACGATCGCCGGCATGGTGCAGGCCCCGAACACCTATCGCTTCGATCTCGGGGATGCCGGGACCACGACCGACAAGGCCGGGAACCCGGTCAACACGACGGCCGACGGGTTCTCGCTCACCCTGGCCCGGCGCAACTACGTGCTGCAGCGGATGTTCGACGACGGCAAGATCTCGCAGGAGGAGTACGACGCCGCCAAGGCGGAGCCGATCACCCCGAACATCGTCAACCGCGACCAGGGCTGCAAGACCGCCACCGGCGCGGAGTTCTTCTGCGAGTACGTCGTCTCCATCATCAAGACCGATCCCGCGTTCGGCGAGACGAACGAGGAGCGCGCGGCGAACCTGCGCCGCGGCGGCATGAAGATCTACACGACGCTCGATCCCGACCTGCAGCAGACGGGCCTGGAGGCCATCTCCGTCGTCCCCGCCACTGTGTCGTACATGGACCTCGGCTCGTCCGGCGTCCAGGTGGAGGTCGGCACCGGCCGCATCCTGTCGATGGTGCAGAACCGCCCCTACAGCCCCACCGGCGACGTCCCCGGCACGACCCCGGTCAACTACAACGTGCGCGAGAAGAACGGTGGCAGCATCGGCCACTCGGCCGGATCGACCTACAAAGTGTTCAGCCTCATCAACTGGCTGCAGCAGGGCAAGTCCGTCAATCAGGCGATCAACGGCCGGATCGGACCCAAGAAGGTGCAGACCTGCGACGGGGCGACACAGACCGTCCAGACCGACAACACCGGTCAGCCCGGCCACATCGGCAACTTCGAGAGCAACAGCGGCTACACCGGGACGATCTACAACTTCACCCGTGACTCGCTGAACTCCGGCTTCCTGTCGATGGCCGAGCAGATCAGCGTCTGCTCCACCAACGAGGTCGCCGGCCAGCTGGGCGTCACCTGGGGTGACGGAACTCCGCTGACCGAGGTGCCTTCGTGGTCGACCGACCCCGCCAACGCGCCGTACAACGTGCTCGGCTCGTCGGCCGTGGCGCCGCTCGACATGGCCGAGGCGTACGCCGCGATCGCGGCCAACGGCATCCTGTGCCAGCCGAAGTCCATCGACAAGGCGGTGGCCGCCGACGGCACGGACATCACGCCGCAGACCACGTGTGAGCGCAAGCTCAGCGAGGCGGTGGCCTCGACCGCCGCCTACACCCTCGTGGGTGTCATGAGCGGCACCGGTGTCGGCGCGCGGATCGGCGACGGCACCCCCGTCTTCGGCAAGACCGGTATCCACCAGTACGAGCAGACCTGGATGGACGGGTCGTCCACGAAGGTCGCGACCGTCGTCTGGGTCGGCAACGCGACGGGTGCCGTCAAGCTCGACAAGCACCGCGAGAGCGGCTATCAGCTCTCCCGCATCCGAAACTCGATCTGGCCCAAGATGCAAGGCGCCGCGAACGCCAAATACGGCGGCGACGCCTTCCCCAAGCCGGACGCGGCGCTGACCAAGCAGGTGCTCACCGACCTTCCCTCGGTCATCGGCATGACGATCGACCAGGCGACGCGGACGCTCGAAACCGCCGGCTTCTCGGTGATCGTGGGCGACGCCGTGGACGGCGTCGAGGGCGCCGGCACCGTCATCCAGCAGGATCCGGCCGCCGGTCGCACCGCGGCGGGCGCGACCGTCACGATCCGGCCCAGCAACGGGCAGGGCGTCGCGGTCCCCGCCGTCAGCGGCAAACCCGCCGATGCCGTGCAGGCGCTGCGTAGCGCCGGTTTCGGTCTCGTCGAGAGCTCCTGCACGCAGAAGGACGACGCCTCTGACGACGGCACGGTCACGGGCACCGACCCGGCCGCCGGCACCATCGTCAACCGCAGCACGCAGATCACGGTCCAGTACCAGGCCAAGAACTGCGGCGGGCGCCGGTGACCTCAGGCAGAACAGCCCTGGCCGCCCTCTCGGCGGCCGGGGCGGTCGCCGTCGGCGCGACGGTGTGGGGAACGTGCATCGAGCGGTTCCTGTTCACGGTGCGGCGGCACGAGGTCGCGGTGCTCCCCCCCGGCTCGCCGTCGCTGACAGTGCTGCACCTCTCCGACGCGCACATGGCGCCCTGGCAGCACCGCAAGCAGGACTGGATCGCCCGGCTCGCCGAGACGGCGCAGCCCGACCTCGTCGTGAACACCGGCGACAACCTCGGCCACGAGCAGGGACTGACCGGCATCCGCACCGCCTTCGCTCCCCTGCGCGGCGTCCCCGGCCTCTTCGTGCACGGGTCCAACGACGTCGTGGCCCCCTCGGCGCGCAACCCGCTGCGCTACTTCCAGGGGCCCTCGCAGCGGGCACACCGGGCGACCCTGCTCGACACCCCCGCGATGGACGCGTACTTCACCGACGAGCTCGGCTGGACCGACCTCGACAACACCGCGGGCGCGCTCGAGGTCGCCGGCATCCGCCTCGAGGCCTTCGGTGTCGACGACGCGCACCGCGACTGGGACGACCTGGCGGCCCTGCCCGACGCGATCGCCGCCACCCGGCGCCCTCGCCTCTTCCGCCGGACTCCCCTGACGGCGCTGCGGCTCGGCGTGACGCACGCACCCTACCGGCGCGTGCTCGACCGCTTCATCGAGCTGGGCGCGGACATGATCTTCGCCGGGCACACCCACGGCGGCCAGGTGCGCATCCCCTTCTCGCCGTCGGCGCTCGTCGCGAACTGCGACATCCCGCTCGACCAGGCCCGTGGGCTCAGCACGTGGCACGCGGCCGGTCGGAGCGTTCCGCTGAACGTCTCCGCCGGGCTCGGGCACTCGATCTACGCTCCGGTGCGCTTCGGATGCCGTCCCGAAGCCTCCGTGATCACCCTTCGCGCCGCCGATTCGTTGCGAGCGCCCGTCACGGGGTAGACTCGGAGGGTTGCCACGGGGTGTGGCGCAGCTTGGTAGCGCGCTTCGTTCGGGACGAAGAGGCCGCAGGTTCAAATCCTGTCACCCCGACAGCAGAAGGGCTCCGCCGGAGAGAATCCGCCGGGGCCCTTCGTCGCAGAACCCCCGGAATGGAGCCGCCCCGATGCCCGCGCCCCGCCTCGTCGCGTTCGACCTCGATGACACGCTCGCGCCGTCCAAGAGCGCGATCGATCCGCGCATCGGTGACCTGCTGATCGCGCTCGCGGAGCGGGTGGAGGTCGCGATCATCTCCGGTGGGCAGCTGCAGCAGTTCCAGAGCCAGGTGGTCGAGCGTCTCCCCCAGACGGATGCCGCGACGCGCGCCCGCTTCCACCTCATGCCCACCTGCGGCACGCAGTACTACCGGCTGCGGGACGAGGGTGTCGAGACGGTCTACGCCCACGCCCTGACCGACGACGAGAAGACCCGCGCCCTGACCGCCGTGGAGGAGGAAGCCCATCGGCTGGGCCTGTGGGCGGCCGAGACCTGGGGGGACATCCTCGAAGACCGCGGCTCGCAGATCACCTTCTCCGCCCTCGGTCAGACTGCACCGCTTGCGGCGAAGGTCGCGTGGGATCCCACCGGGGAGAAGAAGAACGCCCTCCGCGACGCCGTCGCCGCCCGCATCCCCGACCTCGAGGTCCGCTCCGGCGGTTCCACCTCGGTCGACATCACGCACCGTGGCATCGACAAGGCCTACGGCATGCGCCAGCTCGCCGAGGTCACCGGCATCCCCCTCGACGACATGCTCTTCGTCGGCGACCGCCTCGACGAGCACGGCAACG
>JAEYAG010000261.1 GCA_023451265.1 Actinomycetes bacterium
CCCACCGCCCGGCGGAGGGCCTCGGCCGGCAGCGCGATCCGCGCGCGACCGAACCCGGCGCGGTCGGGGTAGGACGGGTGCGCCCCGACCGCGACGCCGTACGCGGCCGCGCGCGCGGCGGCATCCGCCATCGACTGCGCGTCACCGGCGTGACCGCCGCACGCGATCGAGGCGCTGGAGACGACGGCGAACATCGCCTCGTCGTCGGCGGTGGGGGCACCATCGACCGTTTCGCCGAGGTCGGCGTTGAGATCGATCGCGGTCATGCCGCTACCGTACCGGCGCCGACCTCCGCGACCGCGGGCCGCTACCGTGGAGCCATGGCCAGAGCGCGGGTGGAGGACCAGCCGGCGCAGGCGCGGCTGTCCGACGGCACGATCGCCCGCGTCGTGCGCAGCCGCTTCGCCGGCGGTTTCGAGCTCGACGTCGACGGGACGCCCCAGTCGCACGTCGATCCGGACGATCCGAGCCACCTGCACTTCGAGTACGTCGCCCGGATGGGCGCGGTCATCGACCTCCTCCGGATGCCGGGGCAGCCCCTCACGGCGATCCACCTCGGGGCCGGGGCGCTCACGCTCCCCCGCTACGTCGAGCACACCCGGCCGGGGTCGCGCCAGCAGGTCATCGAGCTGGAGCAGCCGCTCGTCGACCTCGTCCGCGCCGAGCTGCCGCTGCCGCGCGGCGCGGCGGTGCGAGTGCGCATCGGTGACGCCCGCGACGTCGCGGCGCGCCTGCCGGCGGGGCTGCAGGGCAGCGCCGACCTCGTCGTGTCGGACGTGTTCGCCGGGGCGCAGACGCCGGCGCACCTGACGACCGTGGAGTACTTCCGGATCCTCGCGGGCCTGCTCGCCCCCGACGGCGTCCTGCTCGTCAACGTCGCCGACGGCGCCGGGCTCGCCTTCGCGCGCCGCGAGGTCGCGACGGTGCGCGCGGTGCTACCCGAGGTGATCGTGCTGGCGGAGGTGCAGACCCTCAAGGGCCGCCGCTTCGGCAACCTCGTCATCGCCGCGTCGCACGCGCCGCTCCCCGTCACGTGGCTGCCGCGTCTCGTGGCCGCCGGCCCGCACCCCGCGAAGGTCGCGCAGGGCGCGGAACTCGACGAATTCGTGCGCGGCGCGCGGGTGGCGACGGATGCCGATGCCACCGCGTCGCCGAAACCGGCGGCATCCGTCTTCGAGCGCTGAGCGCCGTCCGCGCGGCGTGTGCGCCGCCGATCGGCACCGTCGCGGGTGAGACTGGACAGGCGCGAACCGGAGCGACGAAGGGGGCTGCCGTGAGCTACATCAAGGGATACGACCCGCAGACCCTGCGCGAGATCGTCGACCCGCACCAGTGCAAGGAGCGGCTGGATGAGCTGGGCGATCAGCGGAGCCTTCCGGCCCTGCTGGAGCGGGTGTGGCTGCTGAAGGTGCTCGGCAAGCTCGAGGACGCGCTGGTGATCTCGGAGCAGTCCGTCCGCGTCGCGCGGATGGGCGGCACGCGCAAGGACCTGCTGCGGGCGCGGATTCTCCACGCGAGCGTGCTGCAGTTCCGGGGCGCGTACGCGGCCGCGCACCAGGAGCTGACGACGTGCGCCGAGGAGGCCGAGGGGCAGGGCTGGGCTGCGCTGGCGGCGTTCGCGCTGCAGCACCGCGGCAAGGTGAGCTACGACGCCGGCGACTTCGCCGATGCGCGCGCCGACTTCAAGCGCGCGCTGTTCCTGCGCCAGGAGGCCGGCGCCCCGGAGGACCAGCTCGAGTCGACGCTGCTCGCGATCGAGGCCGCCGATCGGCGGCGCTCGGCCGTCGCCAGCTGAGTGTCGGAGGCCCGA
Organism: Actinomycetes bacterium; assembly: GCA_023451265.1. Classification (GTDB taxonomy): domain Bacteria; phylum Actinomycetota; class Actinomycetes; order Actinomycetales; family Microbacteriaceae; genus Microbacterium. Next base: position 1,811 of record JAEYAG010000261.1, read on the forward strand.
CGTACAGTGCCGGTATGACCGGACAGCGACGCGATGTCTGACCTGCAGTGGGTGCGCCATGAGGCGGAGGCCCTCATTACGACGCACCTGGATGCCTCGTGGTCGTTCGCCTTCGACAACGCCAAGCGCCGCGCGGGGGCGTGCGACTACACGCGCAAGCGACTGACGGTGTCGCGATACCTGTCCGCGCGATATGACGACGAGGCCAACCGGCAGACGCTGCTGCACGAGGTCGCGCACGCGCTCGCCGGGTCGCGCGCGGGCCACGGTCCGGCATGGAAGCGGACGGCGCGCTCCCTCGGCTACACGGGCGGCACCACCCACCACGGTGAGACGGCGACCGAGCTCGCGCCCTGGGTGGGCGTGTGCCCGGCCGGGCACGTCGCGTACCGGCATCGGCGGGCGACGCGTCCGACGTCGTGCGCGAAGTGCTCGCGCACCTTCGACGAGCGGTTCCTGTTCCGCTGGACGCGGCGCGACATCACGCCCGCGACGCGCTTGGCCGCGATGACGCCGCGCGGGGAGTAGGCGGGCGGGGGCGCTCGTTCGGGTGGCAGTTGTGGTGGGCCCGCCGGGTTGAAGGGCACCGCAAGTGCCACCCCAACCACCCGGGTGCGGGGCGGCATCCCTTCACATGGCAGTCGTGATGGGCCCGCGGGGTGAGTGCCCACCACAACTGCCATGCCAACCACCCGGCCGCGCGGCGGCATCCCTTCACATGGCAGTCGTGGTGAGCCCGCTCGCGCGCCGGCCACCACAAGTGCCAGGCGACGCGAACCGGCCCGGTCGATCAGCCGCGCGCGAGCGCGCGCATCGTCCCGGCGGTCACGTCGCCGAGCTCACGCCACAGACCGTAGGCGTCGTCGTATCGGCCGACCCACGCGGGGTCGGGGTCGATCACGTCGCCCTCGAGCAGCAGTGCGAGCGGCTCGTCCCACGCGGCGTACGCGCCGACGCCCATCCCACCCGCGAACGCCGCGCCGAGGGATGCCCCGGGGTGATCGCGGATCGTGCGCAGCGGCACGCCGAGCACGCTCGCGTGGATCCGCTTCCACAGATACGAGGTCGCCCCACCGTTCGTCACCGTCGCGTGGTCCAGCGCGACCCCGCGCGAGCGCAGCACCTCGGCGTTGTGCCGGAAGCCGAAGGCGATCCCCTCGAGGGCCGCCCGATACACGTCGGCGGCCCCGTGACCGAGGTGCAGCCCCGCGATGACCCCGCGCAGGTCGGGATCATTGCGCGGACTCTTCTCACCCAGGAAGTACGGCAGGCACAAGATCTCGGCCGCGGGACGCATCGCCGCCTCGTCGTCCATCGCGGCGAGATCATCGATACGCAGCATCTGCTGCACCCACCGCACGAGACTGCCGCTGGTCGCCATGCATCCGTTCGGCAGCCACAGTCCGTCAACAGGATGCGCGTCGAGGAAGAACCGCGCATCGGTGACGGCCTCGCGGCTGACCGCCAGGATGTCACCCGCCCCGCCGAGCTTGACGAGCCAGTCACCGGGCTCCCGCAGCCCCGCCGTGTACGCGGACAGCACATGATCGGCGCCTCCCACGACGAGCGGGATGCCGGCGGCAAGCCCGACGCGCGCCGCGAGATCGCCGCGCAGCCGCCCGACGACCTCCCCCGACCGACGCACCGGAACGAGCCGGTCGGCGAGCCCGGGAACGGCGTCGGCTGCCGGCGCGAACACGTCCCCCGAGAGGTCGAACAGCCCCGACTCGAGCGCCCAGTTGGCCTCGACGTGGGGCTCGGCACCGAGCGCCATCAGCAGCCAGTCGTACGACCCGACGACGTGGCGTGTGCGGCTCCAGGCATCCGACTCGTGCCGCTCCAGCCACAGGACCTTCGGCGCGACCGACTGCTGCGACGGCACCGAGCCCGTCACCGCGAGAGGGTCCGCACCCGCGCTCGAAAGCCGCCCGGTCAGCGCCTCCACTTCCCCCGTCGCCCGCGCGTCGTTCTGCAGAATCGCCGCGCGCACGGGCGCACCGGCCGCATCGACGGCGACGATCGCCGGCACCATTCCGGTTGTCGCGATCGCTGCGACGGCCCGCCCGGCGATGGCCGAAGCGAGCTCGAGCAGCGCCGACTCGACGTTTGCGAACCACTGCGCGGGGTCGGCCTCGGCCCATCCCGCGTGCGGCGACGACAGCCGATTCGCCCGCGTCGCCTGCGCAATCTGCCCTCGGCCGGGGTCGACGACGACCACCTTGACACCGGTCGTGCCGATGTCGATGCCGATCAACAGTCCGTCAGTCATGCCGCGCTCGCTCGGGGGTCAGCGCCGGGCGGCGTCGACGAATCGCCGAGCCCGATCGGGGTCCACGCGGTTCCACGTGTGCCCGTCGACCTTCAGCGACGACCCGACGATACAGCCGTCGGCGATCGTGAGCATCTCGGCGATCGTCTCGGCGCGCGCTCCCGTGTTGAGGATCACCGGCACCTCGGGGTCGACGGCGTCGACAGCCTCACGCACTTCGCGCAGCACCGCGGTGTCGGGGCCGGCACCCGCCATCGGGCCGGAGACGAGGATGCCGTCGGCCAGTGACGACACGACCGTCGACTTGGCGATCTGCGCGAACGACCGCGTGCCGATCGGCGAGGCGAACTCGGGGGAGATGTTCATCAGGATTGCGATGTCCCCGGCATCCAACCGGCGGCGCTCGCGGAGGGTCGCCGCGGCATCCGTGTTCCACAGCCCCATGTCCGACTCCCACACGCCACTGACGACCTCACGCAGGAAGGAGGCGCCCGTCGCAACGGCCGTCGCGAGCGCGATGCGCGGGTCCCACAGGAAGTCGACGCCGAACGGAATCGCCGCAGGCCGGCACTCGGTGACGACACGCGCCATGACGGCGGATGCCTCGGGTCCCGCGTGCAGCTCGTACGGGCGGTCGTTCTCGTTGCAGAACATCACGGCGTCGAAGCCCGCCTCGACGAGCACGTCGACGTCACGCTGCACGTGCTCGACGAGCGCGTCGACGCCGCCGGCCGCGTCATAGAGCGGCGTTCCGGGGAGAGCGGGCACGTGGGCCATCGCCACGAGCGGGCGAGCCGTGTTCGGAAAAATGGCGCGAAAAAGAGAGGTCATGATGCTCCAGGAGTGTCGATGAGGGGAAAGGGGGCCGCGCAGCCCGCGGCGGGGCGAGGGTCAGGGCGAGGCGGATGCCGACGAGACGAGCACGACCTCGGCTCCCGCCGTCTGCACGTCGAGGACCGTCGGATGGTCGGCCGGCGCGTCGGTCACGAGCACGTCGACCGCCTCGAGCGGCGCGATGTTGACGAGGTGGACGCGGCCGAGCTTCGCCTGGTCGGCGCCGACGATGAGTCGTCGGGCGGCCGAGACGGCGGCGCGCTTCACCGCTGCTTCCTGCGGGTGGTACTCGGTCAGCCCGCGCTCGGCGTCGACGCCCGCGACTCCCGCGACATAGACGTCGCAGTTGTACCCGGCGATCAGCCGTTCGGCGTCGGGTCCGATGAGGCTCAGTTCCCCCGGACGCACGATGCCGCCCGCGAGGATCACGGTCGTGTCGGGCTCGTCGGCGAGCGTCGTCGCGACGGTCAGCGACGGCGTGATGACGGTCAGCCCGAGGCCGCGCCCGCAGATTGCGCGGGCGACCGAGGCGACGGTCGAACCACTGTCGAGGATCACGGTCTCCCCCGGCGAGAGCCGTTCGGCGATCGCGACGGCGATGTGCATCTTCGAGTCGACCGCGTGGCCCGCGCGCGAGCCGTACGACGGCTCGAACGCCGTGCCGGGCACGGCGATCGCCCCGCCGGAGACCCGCCGGACGATGCCCGCGCTCTGCAGCACCTCGATGTCACGCCGGATCGTCATCTCGCTGACGCCGAATTCGCGCGCGAGATCGGCGAACTGCACCTCTCCGTGGTCTGTGACGCGCTCCTCGATGATCGCGCGACGCTCAAACACGTCCATGCTGCTCCCCCGTCGCCGCCGACATCCGCGATATCAGGATGTCGTAGTCCCGCTGCTGCTGCGCGAGCGCCGCGTCGACGTCGAGCGTCAGGACCCGCCGATCACGCATGGTCCACGACCCTCCGACGAGCGACGAGGCGACGGATGCGCCGCTCGTGCCGTAGACGAGCGCCGCCTCGAGCGACTGGGCGCCGCGCGGACCGCGGCCCACCTCGGCGAGTGGAATCGCGATGAGATCGGCGACGGCGCCGGCTCGCAGCATACCGTCTCCCTCCGCACCACCGAGAGCGCGGTGCCCGTTCACGGTCGCTATTCCGAGGATCTCGGCGGGGGTCACCTCATTCGGCACCTGCGAAGTGAAGGCGGCGAGCTTGCCGAGCGTGCGCATCTCCTCGAAGAGGTCGACGCCCGTGTTGTTGCACACGTTGTCGGAACCGAGCGAGACGTTCACGCCCGCATCGAGCGCGGCACGGACGGGCGCCGCAGGCACCCCCGACTGCATCGCGACCGACGGGATGACCGCCATCGACGCGCGCGTGCCGGCCAACAGCGGCAGCTCGTCGACGGGCACCGTGTTGCAGTGCGCGAGGATCGTCGGCACCTCGAGCATGCCCATCGCGACGAGCTGCTCGAGGCTGCTCGTCCCGGTGTGCTCGTGGCACCAGTCGTCTTCCTCTGACGACGTGGAGAAGTGCACGTGCAGGCCGGCGCCGAGGCGCGTCGCGGCCTCGAGCTCGGCCACCATCGCCTCAGGCGTGTTGTCGACGAAGTAGGCGTGCGGGCCGAGCCATCCGCGCACGATGTCGGATGCGCCCTGCATCGATTCGGCGAAAGCCGTGGCAGCGGCGAGCTCGCGTGCCCGCGCGGTGTCGTCCCCGAGCTCGACGATGCCCCAGGCGAGCGCCGCGCGCAGCCCCGACTCGAGGACGACGGGCGCGATGCGGTCGGCGTAGAAGTACTGGTCGGCGAAGGCCGTGATGCCGTGCCGGATGAAGTCGGCGCAGCTGACCGCGACGGATGCCGGGACGAGCTCCGGTGTGAGGTGCGCCTCACGCGTGCGCAGCACGGCGAGGAAGCCCTCCATCGTGAGGAGCGAGTGTCCCTCGGCGACGCCGCGCATGAGCGACATCGGGGTGTGTGCGTGGGTGTTGACGAGGCCCGGCATGACGAGGCTCGCACCCAGGTCGACGACATCGGGACCGACCGGGCGGGGGCCGGTCACCGCCGAGACGGCGACGATGCGACCCCCGTCGAGCTCGATGACGCCGGGCTCGAACACGTCACCCGTGCCCGTCCAGACGATGTCTGCGACGATCAGTCGGGGGCTCTCGGGGGTGGTCATGCGGCATCCTTTCCACCGGCCATGATGCGGCCGATCCGTTCACGGTCGACGTCGGCCCGTGCGAACGGGCCGATCAGCTCGCCCCGATACATCACCGCGATGCGGTGCGACAGAGCGAGAACCTCGTCGAGTTCCGTTGACACCAGCAGCACACCGGAGCCCTCCGCACACGCCGCGAGCAGCGAGCGGTGGACGAACTCGATCGAGCCGACGTCGAGGCCACGCGTGGGTTGGTTCGCGAGAACGACCGCGGGTTCGCCGGCGAGCTCGCGGCCGATGACGATCTTCTGCAGATTGCCGCCGGAGAGCGAGCCGACGGCACGCGCGGGGGCGGCGCCGCGCACTTCGTAGTCGGCGATGACCTGCTGCGCGAACGCCCGGCGGGCCTTGCGCGCGATGACGCCGAGCCTGCTGAACCGACGCGAGCGGAAGGCCGTCGCGACGACGTTCTCCTCGAGGGTCGCGGTGAGATTGAGGCCCACGGTCATGCGATCGGCGGCGATGTGGGCGAGCCCCGCCTCGCGGATGCGGGCGGGCCTGCGCCCGGCGACGGGCACGCCTCGGACGTCGACGGCGCCGGCGTCGAGGGGCAGGAGCCCCGCGATCGCCTCGATGAGCTCGTCCTGGCCGTTGCCGCTGACGCCCGCGATGCCGAGGATCTCGCCACCGCGGATCTCGAACTGCACGCCGTCGGCGTCCTCAGGGGTCGCCGCGTGGCGCAGCCCCGTGACGCCGAGCACGGTGTCGCGCAGCGGCAGGACGGGCGGCTCGGTCTGCTGGGCGACGTCGCGACCCACCATGAGGCGAGCGAGTTCGGCATCGTCTGCCTCGCCGCGCCGGAGTGTCGCGACGACGCGACCGCGTCGCATGACGACGATGCGGTCGGCGACCGCCTGCACCTCGGGGAGCTTGTGCGAGATGAACAGGACCGATCGGCCTCCCGCGGCGAGCCGACGGATGAGGCCTGTCAGCTCCTCCGCCTCACCCGGCGTGAGAACGGCGGTCGGCTCGTCGAAGATGAGGGTCTGCGCGTCGGCGGCGAGCGCCTTGAGGATCTCGACCCGCTGCTGCGCACCGATCGACAGGGTGTCGACGCGCCGCGTCGGGTCGATCCGGAGGCCGCTCTCGGCGGCGAGCTGTGCGACGCGCTCCCGGGCGTGCTTGTCGTCGTACAGACCGAGCCGCGCGGGCTCGCGTCCGAGCAGCACGTTCTGGGCGACGGTGAAGCTCGGCACGAGTTCGAAGTGCTGATGCACCATGCCGAGGCCCGCCGCGATGGCATCCTGCGGATCACCGATCGTGCGCGGCTCGCCCTCGATGAGGATCTCTCCGGCATCCGGATTATGCACCCCGAACAGCAGGTTCATGAGGGTGCTCTTGCCCGTGCCGTTCTCGCCGATGATGGCGACGACCTCACCGGGCCAGACCTCGAACGACACGTCGGCGACAGCGAGCACGCCGGAGGAGGCGAAGTACTTGCGGAGCCCCCGCGTCTCAAGCCGCGGAACGCGCGTCGAGGTCTGGTCCATGGTGATGTCCTTGTGGTGCTGGGTCAGCTGCCGAGGCCGAGGGCCACGCAGTCGGCACTGGTCGGGTCGTTCAGCGCGTCGCAGACCGTGAGGTCGCCCGCGAGGATCTGCTCCTTGAGTCCGTCGACCTGGGTCTGGATCTCGGGCAGCTGCGCGACCATGTCGGCGGGACCGTTGTCGGCGAAGACGGTCGAGCCGTCATCCCACGAGAGTCCGCTGACGCCGTCGGACATGCCGGCCGCGACGAAGCCCGACTGGAAGTTCCCGTCCATGGCCGCCTTGATGAGGTTGAACGTCGTCATGTCGACGCGCTTCATGACCGATGTGATGACGGTGCCGGGGGCATCGCCGTCCTGGTTCGAGTCGACGCCGATCGCGTAGGCGCCCTGCTCGGTCGCGGCCGTGAACACACCTTGACCGGACAGGCCTGCGACGGCGTAGACGATGTCGTTGCCGGACTGATAGAGCGCGAGTGCGGCCTCCTGCCCGACGGACGGATCGGAGTACTCGTTGTTGAGGTAGCTCGGCGTGACGACGCAGTCGGGGCACGCGGCGAGGACGCCCTGCTTGTATCCGTAGAAGAACTGGTTGATGCCGGGGTTGTCGCCACCGAGCACTGCGCCGACCTTCTTCGTCGTCGTGAGCGAGCCGGCGACATAGCCGCCGAGGAAGCTCGAGTCGTTGACGTTGATCGAGTAGGCCTGCACGTTGTCCGGCAGCTCGTCGACGTAGATGTCACTCGGCACGCCGAACAGCTGGTCGGGGTTCTCGTTCGCGACGGCGAGCAGCGAGTCGGGGTCGAGGCCCGGCGCGAGGATGATGTCAGGGTGCGTCGCAACCGTCGAGCGCAGGACGGCCTCCTGCTGCGAGACCGATTCAGCCTCGACGACGCGGCCCGTCACGCCGAGCTCCTGCTCGGCGAGCTTCGCGCCCGCGATCGACGAGTCGATGTAGCCGCCGTCGCCGGCAGCGCCGGGAGTCACGAGGGCGTAGGTGAAGGTCGCGTCATCGGTGCTCGTCGCGGCGGTGGACTCGCCGGCGCAGCCGGCAAGGGCCAGCACACCGGTGAGGGCGAGGGCGGCGGCGGCCGCCATTCGGGTTCGGGTCATCGGTTCTCTCCTTGAGTGGATGTGGAAGTTGGAGCAGGGTGGGGCGTCTTTCGGCGGAGGGACAGGCGCGAGCTGCGTACCCACAGGCGCGTCACCTGCCCGCGGGATTTGGCGCGCAGTCCGACCAGGACGAGAGCGACGAACGCCGCGCCCTGGGGGATGAACTGCGTGAGGTTGGCGGGTACGTCGAATTGCTGCAGGCGGATGCTGGCGGCGCTGGCCAGTCCGAAGATGCCCGCCGCAGGAATCAGGAAGGCCGGCTTGTTGAGGGCGAGCAGGGCCGCCGTGATGCCGATCCAGCCGCGCTCGGCGCTCATGTTGCGGGTGAACAGACCGAGGTCACCGATCGACAGGTAGGCGCCACCGAGCCCGGCGATCGCGCCGGCCGCGATGAGCGTGAGCACCTGTGTGCGTCCGACCTTGAGTCCCGCGCTCGCGGCGGCGCCGGGTGCCTCGCCGACGGCGAGCAGGTGCCGGCCGGGCCGGGTGCGGAACCAGATCGCGATGAGCGCCACGAGGATGTACGCGAGGTACACCAGCCAGTTGAGTCGCGAGAGCAGGTTGCCGACGAACGGCAGGTCGCTGAGCAGAGGGATCACGATCGCGGGCACCGTGTCGACGTCGGGCTTGTAGGTGCCGACGCCGCCGAGGAACGACCGCATGAAAAAGACGGTCGATTGCAGCACCAGGATGTTCAGACCGATCGCGAGCACGACGAGGTCGACGCCGAACAGGTGCGCCATCGCCATGATCGCGCCGATGACGGCTCCCGCCGCCGCGGCCGCGAGGACGCCGACGAACGTGTTGCCGGTCGTCGCGGCCACGAGGATGCCCACGAAGGCGCCCATGAGCACCTTCGACTCGATCGCGAGGTTCAGCACGCCCGCGCGCGCCGAGAGCATCGACGCGATCGCGGCGAACAGGATCGGGGTCGTGAGCCGGATGCCGGAGTTCAGGAAGTCGGCGAAGAAGATCATGAGGCGGGTGCTCCGATTCGGCGGGGCGGCTCCGCGGCATCCATCGCACGATTCGCCCGACGTCGCTCACGTGCCCGCTCGATGCGAGTGAGCAGCGGCGCCTGCACCGCGACGAGCACGATCATGAGGGCGAGCACCGTCGAGCCGATCTCACGCGGGACGCCGAGCATGATCTGCAGTCCGTTGACGGCTCCGACCGTGACCCCTGCGTAGAGGATGCCGACGATGCCGGCGCCGATCGCGGTCGTGCCACCGAGGATCGCGGCGGTCAGGCCCGTGAGGCCGGTGCCGTCGCTGAACCCCTCGACGACGCGGTAGTTCGCGCCGAGCACCTGGATGCCGCCGCCGATGCCGGCGAGCGCGCCGCCGATGAGACCCGCGCGCAACACGCTCGACGACGCCGACATGCCCGCGTATCGCGCGAACAGGGTCGCCTCGCCGCTCATCCGCTGCTCGTAGCCGCGCGTCGTGCGGCTCATGTAGAACCACACCGCGACGCATGCGATGACCGCGAGCACGAAGCCGACGCCGACCTTCGTGGAGGCGTCAAAGAGCGCCAGGCGCGCGGTCGGCAGGATCGACGGGGTGTAGCCGACGGTCGACGCCTCGGCGCGGAGCGGGTAGTTCACGAGGAAGTCGAGCAGGAGCCCCGCCATCGCGTTGAGGACGATCGTGATGATGAGCTCGTTGACGCCGAGGTAGACCTTGAGGATGGCGGGGATCACGCCCCACAGCGCGCCGATGATCGCCGCGGCTGCGAGGCACAGGACGGGGTGCACGCCGGCCGGTGCGGGGATCGCGAAGCCGACGACGGCCGCGGCGAGGCCGCCGAGCGCGTACTGGCCTTCCTGCCCGATGCTGAACAGACCGCTGCGCAGGCTCACGACGGCGCCCAGCGCACAGAAGATGATGGGGCCCGCGAGGCTCAGCGTGCCGCCGAGGTTGCAGTAGGCGGCGTCGCAGCTGAACCCGGCCTGGATCACGGTGCCAGCGGCCTCCCACGGCGAGACGCCGAGGGAGGAGATCAGGAGTCCGCCGATGGCGAGCGCGAACACGACCGCGATGGCCGGCAGCGCCAAGCGCCACGCGTTGCGCTGCACACTCTCTCGCATCTGCTGGTCCTCGTTCTGCGCCGTCTGAGCCGAAGGTTTCGGCGGTGGCTTTCGGCGTGGTTCGAGGATGCCGGGAGCGTGTTACGAATTCACATGGATGATGTTTCCCTGGTGTTACGAATTCACATGGGTGGGGTGGGGCAGCATCCCTTCGCGTGGCAGTCGTGTCGACCTCGCCGAGCGGGAGGCCACCACGAGTGCCACCGGGCGGGGGTCAGGCTGCGACGAAGGCGCCGGCGCGGAGGACCGGGACGGCGGCGACGGCATCCAGTTGCGCGGCGTGCAGGGTCTCGTCGCGCCGGTCGCGAGCGAGGAGCTCCTGTCCCGACCCGCTCGAGGTCAGCAGGTGCCGGGTCGCGCGCGCCAAGCCCCGGTTCGCCTCGCAGACGGCGGCCGCCTCGGGCGACGTGTGGTCCAGCCCCAGCGCGCCGATCGCGTCGATGACGGCACCCGCGCCGAGCAGATCCTCGACCGCGAAGCGCAGCGGTGCGCCGGGCTCGCGGCCCGTGAGCTCGCCCGCCGCGATGACCGCGACGCTCGTCCGCGCCGCGCAGCGGGTCTGCTCGGCGAGCACCTCGCGAGCGACGGCGGCCGCGTTGCGCAGGCATCCGAGCAGGACGACGGGGCTGTGCGCGGCGGCCGCGGCGTGCGCCGCGACGCGGGCACCGTTGAGGGACACGGCATGCGCCGCGGCATCCAGCGGCACCGTCTCGCCCTCAGCAACCCGGTCGGTCACCGTGGAGCTGAACCGCAGCACATCGACCACGACGACGATGTCGGATGCCGCGAGCCGGTCGAGCCCGTCGACTCCCCACTCGAAGCGGATCTGATAGCGGGACTGGTCGAACGGCGTGCTCACCGCTCCAGCGTAGGCGGCGGCGCCGCGCGCAGCGCGTGCGTGAGAAACCACATCCTGCATGAGAGACGCGTGCTCCCGTGGTTTCTCGCGCAGAAGTGGTTTCTCGCGGGATGGGGCGGGATGCCCGCGCGCCCGCGCCGCCGCAGCCCCGCCC
>JAEYAG010000152.1 GCA_023451265.1 Actinomycetes bacterium
GGTCGAGCTCGGCCAGGACGCGGTCGATCGTCGCCTGGTCCACGCCCTGCTGGGCGAGGACGGCCGCGATGTCGGCACGCGCCTGCGGGAGGGCGTCGACGACGCTCTGCCCGGCCGCCGCGGCGCGATCGGCATAACCGTCGAGCGTCGCGGTGCCCGCCGAGACCTGTGCGGCTCCGTCGGCGACCTGCGCCGCACCGCTGGCGAGAGTGCGCGTGCCGTCGGCGAGGGCGGCGGCGCCGGTCGCGAGGTCGCCGGTGCCCGTCGCGAGCTGCGCGCTGCCGTCGGCGACCTGCGTCGCACCGTCGGTCAGCGTGGTCGCGCCGTCGGCGGCAGTCGACAGCTGCGCGCGGATGTCGCTGAGGGCGGCGAGCAGCCGGGAGGCGGCCTCCTGCCCCACGAGTTCGGCGACGGAGCGGCGGATCTTCTCCACCGCCTGCGTGCCGATCGTCGACGCGAGGTAGTTGTTGGCGTCGTTGGTCTTCAGCCCGATCGTGGCCTGCCGCGGCGCGTCGCCGCCGGCGGAGGTGAGCGCGTCGGAGAAGTCCGCCGGCAGCGTCACCACGAAGTCGACCTCACCGGCGTGGAGCGCGGCAGCAGCATCCGCCTCGTCCATCGCCCGCCAGTCGAACGCGTGTCCTTCGATGAGCTGATCGGACACCTGCGCACCGTAGTCGACCGCGTCCGCACCGGTGCCCGCGCCCTCGTCGAGGTCGACGAGGGCGACCGGGACCTCGGTGAAGTGGCCGTAGGGGTCCTGGTTCGCCCAGAGATACAGGCCGCCGTAGAGGACGGGGACGAGCATGAGGGCGACGAGGGCGATGACCGACATCCGCGTCCCGGTGAGCCGCCGCAGTTCGGCGGCGATCATGGCGGGGATCTTCATCGTGCACCTCCGGCGAGAAGCGCGCCGCGGCGCAGGCGGACCCGGCTCGGGCGGGGCCCGGTGACGGATGCCAGCGTCCGTGAGCCGTGGTCGGTCAGCGAGGCGGCGGCTGCCGCCCCCGCGATCACGAGGACGGCAAGTCCCCGGGCCGCGAACTCCTCGGCCAGCCGCCACCAGGCGGCGGGGTCGCCGCCGTGCCGGTCGGGCGACACGAGCACGAGACCGTCGACGCCGGGGCGCGCGGCGGCGAGCTCGAGCAGGATGCGCAGCCGATGCTCGGGGGCGAGGTCCGCGATCGGGAGCCGGCTGGCGGAGCGGAGGCCCTGCGCGTCGAGCCAGCGGCGCGCGGCCAGGGGGTCGGAGGGGAGCCCCGCGAACATGAGCTCTTCGGCGACGACGCCGGCGACGGCGATGTTCGGCGCCGGTTCGCTGACATCGGGGGCGTCGACGAGGGCGACGCGCCGGCGCAGGGCGGCGACCGCGCGGCGGTCGGTGGCGCCGTCGAGGGCGACGGTGCCGGCATCCGGTCGCATGCGACCCGAGGCGATGAGGCCGAGCACGGTCGGGCGCTGCTGCGTCTCGGCGACCGCGAGCGTGGCGCGTCCGGAGCGGTAGACGAGGTCGGTCGGCGGCAGCGCTTCGTCGCGGCGGCCCTTGGCCACCCCGGTCAGGTTCACCCGCATCACTCGGCCTCCCGCCCGGTGGTCGGCGCGGTCTCTGCTGCGGCCGGGTCGAGGAGCCCGGGGTGCGCGGCGAGCAGCGCCTCGCTCTCGCGCCACGACAGGCCCGCGACGCTCAGCACGGTGCGCACCGCGAGCGATGCCGCCGCGGGCGAGGCGGCGTCGAAGCGGGTGATCGCGAGGCGCGCGGCCTCCTCGATGAGGCGTCCGAGCGTGGGGGCGGCGATGTCGGTGCGCAGGGACTCGTCCTCCTGTCCGGAGTGGACGATCGCCGCGACCGTGCGGCGCAGCGGCGCGAGCGCAGCGGCGGTCTGCTCCACGTGCGCCTCGTCAAGGGCGAGCGCCGCCGCCACCTGGACATGCGCCGCCTCGACCCACAGCGCCGCGGTGAGGCGGGCGAGGGCGAGCGGCGGCGAGGGCTCGTCGAGGGCGGAGGCGATCGCGTTGAAGCGCTGCGCGCCCGAGGAGATGAGTTCGGCCAGCAGCGCCTGACGGTCGTCGAAGTGGCCGTACAGGGCGCGGCGCGAGAGCCCCGCGGCGCGGGCGATCTGGTCGATCGATGCGCTGGGGTCGATCGCCAGGGTGGTCGCGGCGGCGCGCAGGATGCCGGCGCGGTTGGCCGCGGCATCCTTTCGGGGACGGCGTGTGGGGACGGTGGAGGTCACCCGCTCAGTCTAGAAACTTGCACACCTGTGTGCAAGTTAGTGGGGCACCCGCCGTTCGAGGAGCGCAAATGGTCCCCGACTCGCCGATCCGGGAGCCGTTTGCGCTCCCCGAACGGGGCGGAGGTCAGTCGGCGCCGAAGTCGTACATCGCCGACTCGGATGCCGCCTCGACGGCCTCGGCGAGAGCTTCGGTCTCGGCATCCGCCTGCTGCGCCGACTCGGTGATCTCGCCGGATTCGCCGGCCGTGACGCGGCCGACGAGCTCCCCGGTCGCGCCGCCGATGAGGCCCATGCCGGCGTACTGCTCCAGGCGCGAGCGCGAGTCGGCGATGTCGAGGTTGCGCATCGTGAGCTGGCCGATGCGGTCGGTGGGGCCGAAGGCGGCGTCGCCGACGCGCTCCATCGAGAGCTTCTCGGGCGCGTAGGAGAGGTGCGGGGCGGTGGTGTCGAGGATCGTCCAGTCGTCGCCGCGGCGCAGGCGCAGCGTGACCGTGCCGGTGATCGTCGACCCGACCCACTTCTGGATCGACTCGCGCAGCATGAGCGACTGCGGCTCGAGCCAGCGGCCCTCGTACATGAGCCGGCCCAGGCGCCGACCCTGCTCGTGGTAGGTCGCGAGGGTGTCTTCGTTGAGGATGCCGTTGACCAGGCGCTCGTAGGCGATGAACAGCAGCGCCATGCCGGGCGCCTCGTAGATGCCGCGCGACTTCGCCTCGATGATGCGGTTCTCGATCTGGTCGCTCATGCCGAGGCCGTGGCGGCCGCCGATGCGGTTGGCCTCGAAGACGAGCTCGACGGGGTCGTCGAACGTGACGCCGTTGAGAGCCACGGGGCGCCCGCCCTCGAACGCGACGGTGACGTCCTCGGTCGCGATCTCGACGGAGGGGTCCCAGTACTTCACACCCATGATCGGGTCGACGGTCTCGAGCGACACATCGAGGTGCTCGAGGGTCTTCGCTTCGTGCGTCGCGCCCCAGATGTTCGCGTCGGTCGAGTAGGCCTTCTCCGCGGAGTCACGGTAGGGGAAGCCGTGCGCCACGAGCCATTCGCTCATCTCCTGGCGCCCGCCGAGCTCGGTGACGAAGTCGGCGTCGAGCCACGGCTTGTAGATGCGCAGGGCGGGGTTCGCGAGCAGGCCGTAGCGGTAGAACCGCTCGATGTCGTTGCCCTTGTAGGTCGAGCCGTCGCCCCAGATGTCGACGCCGTCCTCCTTCATGGCGCGCACGAGGAGGGTGCCGGTGACGGCGCGGCCGAGCGGCGTCGTGTTGAAGTAGGTCTTGCCGCCGGAGCGGATGTGGAAGGCGCCGCACTGCAGGGCGACGAAGCCCTCTTCGACGAGGGCCGTCTTGCAGTCGACGAGGCGCGCGACCTCGGCGCCGTACTCGAGCGCGCGGCCCGGGATGGCGGCGATGTCGGTCTCGTCGGGCTGGCCGAGGTCACCCGTGTACGTGCAGGGGATCGCGCCCTTGTCGCGCATCCACGCGACGGCGACGGAGGTATCGAGGCCCCCGGAGAAGGCGATGCCGACGCGCTCGCCGACGGGCAGGGACTGGAGGACCTTCGACATGGGACTCAAGTTTAGTGAGCGTCGCTGGGGACGGCGATCGGGCCCGTCGCCCCCGGGGCACGTCATCGCAGAGCGGGTGGACCCCGTAGTCTGGCCGCACGCGTGCCGTCTCGGCGCGCAGCCGTGGCGGGGTGACTGCGGCGCCGAGGGGAGATGCAGATGGGGACGATGGTCGACGGTGCCGGCGAAGACCGCGGGGAGATGCTCACGAGGGATGCCTCCCGGGCGCCCCGGCACAACCCCGCGCTCCGGGGGGAGGCGGCCGACGCGACCGTCGTGCCGATCCCGCGCGGGGACGACATCGAGCTGGCCGCAGCTCGCGGCGACGCCGCCCAGGTCGTCTCCCTGATCGACGCCTCGCCGATCGAGGCCTGGTTCGCCGTGCCGCCGGACCGGATGCAGGAGATCCTGAGCGGGCTGTCGCCGTCCGCGATGCACGGCAGCGGCGCGGTGCACGCCTTCCGCCTGCTGCTGCAGAGCGACCCCGTCGAGCCGGGCGAGAGCGGCGACGGGTGGCGTGCGCTGGGCGAGCTCGGCGGCGGATTCTTCGACGCGCGCGTGCACGGTCAGCCGCTCCGTGCGGCCGCCGTCCTCGATCGCGGCGGCGAGGTCGTGACCCGCACGAACGCGCTCTTCGACGAGACGGCGGGCTGGCGAGCGTTCATCGCCGTCCAGACCGGGATCCAGTCGATCCTGGCGGGCGAGTACGCAGCGGCGCTCGCCGCCTTCTCGCACGCCGTCACGGCGCCGCCGCCGCGCACGCTCGCGGTCCTGCATCGCGATGCGATGGTGAAGGGCGCGCTCGTTCACGCCCTCTTCGGCGATCCCGCCGCGGCCCGGCGCGATCTCGACGTCGCCGCGACGGTCGTCCGGACGCAGAGCTGGGCGGAGACGATCGTCGACGCGCACGCCGAGATAGCGGAGGCGGTCCTCCTGGCCGACACCCTGCCGGATGCCGCGATCGATCGACTCGAGCACGTGCCGATCGCCCTCGTCGGCGAGCTCTGGCCGCTGCGGCTGCTCGCGACGGCGACCGTCTACCTGCGCGCGGGTCGGCCGGACGCCGGCAGACGACGGATCGACGAACTCGATCACTTCCCCGCCCAGGCGACGGATGGTCTCCCTCGAGTCGCGCCCGCCCTCGCGAGGAGCGCGATCGCCCTCATCGAGGCGGACTTCATCGCCGCAGCGGACGTGATCGCCGCCGATCCCGGGACCGTCGTCGTCGACACGGGACTGGTCCGCGCGGTCCTGGATCTCGTCGCGGGCGATGAGGATGCCGCGATCCTCCGTCTCACCGGTCTGGGCCCGCGCACGGCCGGCCTGTCCCGCCTCGAGGCGGGACGGACGATCGCCCTCGCGTGGGCGCTGCTGCGCAAGGGCGACGAGAAGGCGGCCGAGCAGACGCTGCGGGCGCTGCGGGAGCGGGAGGGTGCGGACATACCGCTCCCTCTCGTCGTCCCCCAGGAGATCCATCGGTTCGCCGTCGCCCGGGTCCCGGGCTGGCCGGTCGAGGCGCCCATCGGCTTCGTCTCGGATGCCGAACCGCGGCCACGGCTCACGGAGGGCGAGAGAAGGCTGCTGCCGCTCCTGGCAGCGGGTCTGACGAGGGAGCAGATGGCCTCGGAGCTGTTCGTCTCCGTGAACACCGTGAAGACCCAGCAGCGGTCGCTGTTCCGCAAGCTGGGCGTCTCGAGCCGCGTGGACGCGCTCGTCGTGGCCGACCGCCTGCAGCTGATCTGAGCCGATCCCCCGCGCGCCGCAGCGGGTGCGGAGGCGGATGCTCCCGGGTGAAATCGGGGGTGATATCCGTCGTGCACGCGGGCCGCGGCGTGGTCTGCGCAGAAGTCTGAGGGAAGGCCGACGCGCGCTGGGGTGCGCGGTGCGCACTGGGGTGCGCGACCGGCCTGACTCAGCCACTGATGCGAGATGAGTTCATGACGCGCGCGCTCCGAGGGACCCGTTCGACTGCCCAGACCCGCTCCGGCACGGTCAGAAGGCTGACCGCGGGGCTCGTCTCCGTGCTGCTGGCGGTGGGCGGCGTCGTGGCGGGGGCGATGCCCGCGAACGCAGCCGGCGACTACCTGCAGATCGACAAGAGCGTCGACAAGCCCCTGCCGCTGCCCGGCGACACGTTCACGTACTCCGTGAAGATCACCTGCTCCGAGGTGGACTGCCTCGACACGCAGCTGACGGATGTCTTCCCCGCGGGCCTGGAGGGTTTCGAGATCGAGGACGTGCGCTTCACGCCCGAGACCACGCCGATCGTCGTCACGTGGACGCCGACCGGGGGCGACACCCCGCCGGCGACCGTCTCGGCGGGGACCGGCGTCACGGTCGACGTCAAGGAGGCCACCGACAATCCCGTCGGCACGGGCCTGTCGGCGGGGTCGACGTTCACGATGCTCGTGAGCCTCAGCGTCCCCGACGACTACCCCGCGGGGGAGAGCGGCGACATCGTCAACACCGCGACCGTCACGGCCAGCAACGCCAACACGGTGGACAGCCCCGCGACCATCAACATCAACGTCCCCGTCCACATCGGCGTCGACGTGACGAAGAAGTGGTCGCCCGATCGGCAGACGTTCGCGCCGGGAGCGGCGTCCGCGATCTCGCTCGGGGTCGGCAACGACTCCAACGTGAACGTCGATCGGCTCGTGATCCAGGAGCCGAAGGCCGCGACGGACGGCGCGTCCGCGCTCGATGCGAGCAACCCGTTCACCATCACCGACTTCACCGGCTTCGGGAACGTGTCGATCCCGGCCTCGTGCACGTCGGTGCAGGTGGACGCCTACGTCTTCGAGGGCGGCAGCTGGGCGTGGAAGACGGGACCCCCGGCCACCGCGCTTCAGCTCCCCGAGGGCGTCTCCGAGAGCGCGGTCGGCGGCATCCGCGTGACGTGCGTCGGCGACATCCCGCCCGGCGACACGGTGTCGTTCGACCTCGGCTTGGCGCAGCGCGCGACGCAGCGCGACACCGGCGCCGACCTCTCGACCGCCGCCCACACCGTCGCGAACGTGGCGACGGGATCGGCCACGGCCGGCGACGCGAGCGAGTCGGAGGACGCGACGGCGTCGTACACGGTCGCGCCCGCCATCCCCACCGTCGAGACGTCGAAGGACATCGACCCCGACACGATCACCGCAGGGCAGTCCGCTACCGCGCATCTGTCGGCGACGAACGGCGCCATCCCGGTCAGCGAACTGAGGATCGCCGATCTCGGCTTCTTCACGGACGAGGTCGCCTTCGGCGGCTTCACTGCGGCGCCCGTCTGGCCCGCGGGCGCGAGCGCCGCGACGGTCGTCTACCACCTCGCGGCGGGTGGGACCCAGAGCGTCCCCTTCGGCGACGGCACGACGCCCGCCGACCCGAGCGGCCCGATCACCGGCTTCGAGATCGTGTACACCGGGAACCTCATCCAGGCCGACACCACGACGGACGTGCGGTTCGCGATCGACACGACCGAGGACGCCACCGACGGCGACGCGTCCGTCACCCTCACCAACACGGTGACATCGAAGGTCACCGCGCCGAACGGGCTGACCGACACCGCCACGGCATCCGACACGCTGCGGATCATCGATCCCGCCGTCTCCATCACACTCGCGAAGAAGATCCGCCCGGGCGCACCGGTCGCCCCGGGCGACACCGTGGTCGCGTCCTTGGAGACCGACGCGCAGACCACCGGCGACGGAGCCGTGCTCCACGACATCGTCGTCGAGGACGCCTGGGACGACAGCGAGGACGGCTTTTGGAACGCCTTCTCGCTCGACGCGATCGCCCCGACGCAGGTGCCCGCCGGTGCGAGCCTCACGATCGAGGTGCGCGACGCCGCCGGCGACTGGATCACGCTGGCCGTCGCTCCCGCACAGGCGCAGGCGTTCGTCTACCAGCTCGACGCCGCACAGACGGCCGCCGCGCTCGCAGCACTCACGCCCGCTCTGACCGCGAACGACGTGGAGGGCATCCGCTTCAGCTTCCGCAGCGCGGACGGATTCCCCTCCGACATCACGGTGACGCCGAACATCGTGTTCGAGGCGCAGGACGAGCTGCGCACCGGCGGAGCATCGACGCCGGCTCCCGACCGCCCCACGACGTACACGAACACCGCGACCGCCGCGGCAGCGGGCGAGAGCGAAGGCGGCAAGCCGCTGAAGGACAGTGACGAGAGCACCGCCCCCGGCACGATCGAGACCGAGACGGCGCCCCCGGGCCCCGGCGGCGTGGACATCCACAAGAACTGGACCAAGGACTTCCTCGACGCGCAGTCCGGCCAGCAGGCCGACACCGACCTGCGGTGGCGCGTCGCGTCAGGGTACGGCCGCGTCACCATCACCGACGCGGCCACGGATGCGGGCACGCCGACGAACACGGTGTTCGACGCCTTCGACCTCAAGGCCGTGAAGCCGATTGCGGCCTCCACGGAGCCGTACAGCAACGGCTGGTATCTCAGGTACGACACCGTCACCGCCGTCGAGCTGTACTACGACGGCGGGTGGCACACCGTGGACGCGCCCGGCGGCAGCTGGATGACCGCGACGCGCGGGTTCGCCGGCTACCCCCTCACCGCCGACGAGTCGGCGCGCGCCACGGCCGTGCGCCTCGTCCTCGAGGAGACCGCCGCCGACACGGCCGCGCGCGAAGCGGCCGCGCAGGTCGGCGCGGCGTTCGACCCGTTCGCGCCCGCCCCCGGGACCGGAGTCGGATCGGGCAGCACGCAGCGCCTGTTCGCGCTGACCTGGCAGCTGCGCGACGTGACGCGCTCCGATGCGACTCCCGTGACGGCCGACTCGGTGCTGAACACCGCCGACGAGGGCGTCGTCGACAACTCCGTCGGCATCTCCGGACAGCCGCTCGCCGGCGGCACGCCGGTCACCGACCGCGACGACGACACGATCGCGATCCTCAACCAGCCGCCGGCTGTCGACGTGACGAAGTCGGCGACGCCGACGACGCAGATCTTCACCCCGCCGGTCGGAACGCCCGCGACGGGCTACCCGACGGCGACGTGGAGCATCGCCGGACACAACGCCTCGACCGCGAAGGCGAGCGCCGTCCGTCTCACCGACCCCGCCACGTGCGGCCAGACATCGCTCGCGGACTGCGAATCGGCGGTCGCCGACGCGTACGCCGACCCGTTCGACACCTCGGGCGACACGGACTATCTGACCAGCTCCGACGCTCCGAACCCCTTCGACCGGTTCACCGCGACGAAGATCACGATCGGCGCGGGCATCCCCGCCGAAGTCGACCTCGCGCAGTCCACCGTGTGGCTGCTGCGCTACGACGAGGAGTCCGACACGTACTCCACGACGCAGCACACGGCGGTCGACGTGAACGGCTTCACGGCGGCTCAGCTCGCCGATGTCATCGGCGTGAGCGTCACCTACCGCGGCGTCAGCGCCGTGGGCACGGGACTCATCACGCAGGGCGACATCCTGACGATCACGGTCGACTCGCAGCTGCGGCCCACGCTCCGGCACGACGGGACTGACCAGGTGCTGCGTGCGGGTCAGACCGTCGACGTCAGCAACCGCGTGTTCGCGCAGTCGTACGACCCGGTGCTGTCGCCGACGACCCGGACCGGCGATGTCGCCGACGCCGCCGTCGTGCTGACCGGCGGAGACGTGAACATCACCCCCACGAAGTCGATCAGCCCCACGCTGCTGGCCGAGCCCGCGAAGGACTCGCCCGTCACCGTCACGCTCGGCGCCAACCAGGGGTCGAACCCGCGCAGCACGCTGTCGCCGAACAAGGTGGTGATCGAGGACCAGGCGGACTCCGCCGACTTCTGGAACACGTTCGACTTCGTCTCGCTGGGAGCGGTGACGCTCCCCGCGGGCGCTGACCGCGTGCAGGTCGACCTCCACGACGGCACGAGCTGGCACCTCGGCGGCGCCGGAGCCACGGCTGTGCTCCCGGACCTCCCGGCGGCGCAGGTCGAGGGCATCCGCTTCACGTTCACGCGCGCCGACGGCGGACTGTTCTCG
>JAEYAG010000161.1 GCA_023451265.1 Actinomycetes bacterium
GCCCTCGGTCGACGCCGCCAGGGCGGTCGCGGCAGCCACGGCCTGCTCGGGACGCCACGCCGGCCGGCCGTCGCGGGTGCGGTGAACGGCAGCGGCCATCGCCGCCCAGGGGTCGAGCGGCGCGACGGGCGCATCGGAGCCGAAGAGCAGGGTGGCGTCGGCGTCCGCGAGCGCCCGCAGCGGGTACGCGATCGCGGTCTGACCCGCCCAGATCGCGTCGGTCATGTCGCGATCGTCGATCGCGTGCTCCGGCTGCACACTCGCGGCGACGCCGAGCCGGGCGAAGCGCGGGATGTCGGCGGCGGCGACCAGTTGCGCGTGCTCGATCGTGCCGGTCGCCCCGGTCAGGGCGAAGGCGTCGAGCGCGTGGGAGTTCGCGACGTCGCCGATCGCGTGCACCGCGCACGACAGTCCACCGCCCGTCGCGCGCGTCATCATCTCGACGAGCGCGTCCGGCGCCACGGTGAGGACGCCGTGGTTGTGCGGATCGCCGGGATACGCGTGCGAGCACGCGGCCGTGCGGGTGCCGAGTGACCCGTCGGTGATCACCTTGAGCGACCCCACGCGCACGAGACCGCGCTCATCGAGCGCATCGCCGGTGCGCATCCCTTCGGCCAGGGCACGGTCGAGCTGCGGCGGGTAGATGCCGAAGCGGATGCGGGTGACGTCGAACCCGGCATCCGTCCGACGCCGCCAGGCCTCGGCGTTCCATGCCATGTCGTAGTCGACGATGCCGACCACTCCGCGGGCGGCGGCGGCCTGCAGCGACGCGGCGACGAACACGTCGCCGACGGCGGGATCGGCGGCGTTGAGCCGCCGGGAGATCTCGAACGCGGGTTCTTCGCGCAGCACTCCCGACGCGTCGACGGGGAAGCCCTCGCGCCGCAGCGCCGCCGAGTTCAGCCACACGCTGTGCACGTCGGCGTTGATGAGGTAGGTCGGCACCTCGCCCGTCGCGGCGTCGAGGGTGACGAGGTCCATCTCGTCCGGCCACAGCGCGTCGCGGAACCCGGCACCGACCCGGCGACCATCGGCGAGGACGGGAGCGCGCCCCATGATGGCGGCCGCGGCAGCGGCGGAGGGCGCGCTGTGCAGCGGTTGGCGCTGCGCCGCGAGCGCCCACTGCACCGTGTGCACGTGATGGTCCCAGAGGCCGGGGATCACCCAGCCGCCGTCGGCGTCGAGCACGTGCCCGCGCCGCGGCAGCGCACCGGCCGGTGCGATGTCGGCGATCCTGCCGGCGGCCAGGTGCACGTCCACCGGGTCATCGCCGAAAGGATCCAGCCGATCGGCGCCGGTCAGGCGCGCGTTCGCGATGACGTCGGGCGTCTCGCCGCGCTGTGCCACGTTCGTCACGATCGGGATGCCCCGTCGGCACGGGCAGCGCGCATCGCGTCGTGTGCGCGGCGCATCTCGCCCGGCAGGCGAGGGTCGGCATAGGGGGTCGCCCCGGCGTCGAGCTCGGCGATGATCGTGTCGACGACCTCGTCGGGCTTGTTCTGGCTGAGCTTGCGCTTGGCGACGACCCGGGTCGGCGTGAGCCGGAACCCGACGGTGCCGCGTTCGAGCCGCCGCACATACTCCTCGTCGTTCGGCGCCTGCCACATCAGTCGCGGCTGCGGCAGGGCCG
Source organism: Actinomycetes bacterium (assembly GCA_023451265.1). Classification (GTDB taxonomy): domain Bacteria; phylum Actinomycetota; class Actinomycetes; order Actinomycetales; family Microbacteriaceae; genus Microbacterium. Next base: position 1,631 of record JAEYAG010000161.1, read on the forward strand.
ACTCGAACCGCGCGACGAGGCGGTCGAGGACCCGCAGGTTCTCCTCGGGCGAGAGGATTTCCGGGATGCCGCTCAGGTGCACCGACACGAAGTTCCAGGTGGGCACGCTCGGCACATCGCCGTACCAGCCGGGCGAGATGTAGCCGTGCGGACCCTGCACGATGACCAGCAGCTCCCGCTCCCCCAGCCCGTGGATCGCGTCGTCGGGCTTGCCGACGTGCCCGACGATCGTGAGGTCGTCCCGGTCCTCGTCGAGCAGCACGGCGTAGTGCGACGCGACGAGACCGTCAGGGGTCCCGCTGACGAGCGTCATCCACGGGTTGTCATCGATGACGCGGCGCAGCTCCTCGGCATCCGTCATCGCGAAACTGGGGTTCTGTCTCATCGAACGACCTCCCTCACTTCTGGCACGACGGGCACCAGTAGAGCTTGCGGGCGGCCATCTCCTCCAGCACGATCGCCGTGCCGCACACCCGGCACGGCAGGCCCGCGCGGTGGTAGACCCAGTGACGGTCGTCGCGGTGCGCCATGGCACGCGCGTACGCCTCGGGGTCGAGGTCGTCCATCGTCATCATCTGGCCGGTCTCCACGCCGATCGCGAGAAGCCGCGTCCAGTCGCGCCAGATGTCGCGGACGAGTTGCTCGGGCACGAGTTTGCCGGGTGTGTGCGGGTCGAGCAGCGCGCGATACAGCAGCTCGGCCCGGTAGACATTGCCGATGCCGCTCACGACGGCCTGATCCATCAGCAGCAGCCCGATCGGTGTGGGCTTGCGGCGGACGGTGGCCACGAACCGCTCCTCGCCCTCCGCGGGATCATCGACCAGCGGATCGGGTCCGAGCTTCGCGATCGTCGCCTGCACCTCGTCGGGACTGTGCAGCTCGCACGCCGTCGGCCCGCGCAGATCGGCCGAGGTCGAGTCCGTCAGGAGCCGCAGGCGCACCTGCCCGACGATCGGCGGCGGCCACTCCGTCTCGTCGTCGACCTCCAGACCGCGCGTCTGCTCACTCATCCGCACGCGTCCGCGGGCGCGGCGTGGCGCACCGATGGAGCTGAGCGAGTTCTCCCCCGCCGTGTCGAACACCGGGGTGTCGGATGCGTCGGCGAGATCGGTCCCGCGCTGATTGGTCTGCCCCATCCGCCCGTTGGCCGACGCGATCGTCGGGTCGACGAGGATCTCGCCGGCGAAGTCCCACGCGCCGTACATGCCGAGGTGCACGCGGAGCCACAGGTCGCCGTCGAACTCGAGGAACATCTGCTTGCCGACGGCGCGGACGCTCACGGCCCCGCGACCCGAGATGAGCGCGGCGCCCTCGGCGAATCGGCCCTGGGGGCTGGATGCCGCAACCTGCCGGCCGACGTAGTTTCTGTCGAACTGCCGCGCGATGCGGTGGACGGAATGGCCCTCAGGCATGAGCAGAACGGGTCATCAGCCGGCTTCGGGGTCCATCGCGTCGGCGGACTCGCCGCCGAGGCTCTGCCCCTGTCCCTCAGCCGGTTTACGGGCGGCGCGGGGGTCGGGCAGCAGAGATCCGTCCGCCTCGAACGCCGCGAGCTGGGCGATGCGGCGCGCGTGGCGCTCCTCGCCGGAGAAGGGCGTCTGGATGAACCGGTCGATGTACCCGATCGCCTCCGCGACGGTGTGCTGGCGCGCGCCGATGGCGATGACGTTCGCGTCGTTGTGCTCGCGTGCGAGTTCCGCCGTCGCGATGCTCCAGACGAGCGCCGCGCGCACGCCGCGCACCTTGTTCGCGGCGATCTGCTCGCCGTTGCCCGAACCGCCGAACACGACGCCGAGGGTGGGGATGCCCGCCTGCTGGTCGCGGACGACGGCCTGCGCGGCGCGGATGCAGAACGCCGGGTAGTCGTCGAGCGGGTCGTACTCCAGTGGGCCGTGATCGATGACCTCGTGCCCCTGCTCGGCGAGGTGGTGCTGCAGCTGCGTCGAGAACTCGAGCCCCGCGTGATCGGTCGCGATGTGGATGCGCATGGCTCCCATCCTAGGGACGCCGGGCGGGCGCCGGACCTCGCGATATGATGGATCCATCATGCCATTCACTCACGCGCAACGCCCGCTCTACGAGGTCAAGGCGAACCTGTTCAAGGGGCTCGCGCACCCGTTCCGCATCCGCCTGCTCGAACTGCTCGCCACCGCCGATGAGCGCAGCGTCGCCGAGCTCCAGCACGAGACCGGCTTGGAGGCCTCCCACCTGTCGCAGCACCTCTCGGTGCTCCGCCGCCACCGCCTCGTCGACTCCGAGCGCCGTGCCAGCCACGTCTACTACCGACTCGCCGATCCTCGCGTCGCCGATCTGCTCACGGCCGCCCGTGAGCTGCTGCTGGGCATCCTCGCCGCCGACGGCGAGCTGCTCACCGACGCGCGCGCCCTCCCGGCGCTGCCCGATCCTCCCCGGGGTTCGCGCGCGTGACCGCCACCGTTCCGCAGGCGATCAGCGGACCACGCTGGCGCCGCATCGCGGCATACCTCCGGGACCTCGCCCCGTCGCGCGCCGACTACGCCGGTGCGCGGCGCACGTGGCGGGGCGATCTGCTGGCGGGGCTGACGGTCGGGATCGTCGCCCTGCCGCTCGCGCTCGGCTTCGGCGTCAGCTCAGGCGTCGGCGCCGAAGCTGGGCTCGTCACCGCGATCGTCGCGGGCGTGCTGGCCGCCGTGTTCGGCGGCTCGCCCGTGCAGGTGTCGGGTCCCACCGGGGCGATGGTCGTCGTCCTCGCCCCCATCGTCGCGACCCAGGGGGTCGGATCGGTCGCGGCGGTCACGCTCCTCGCCGGCGGCATCGTGCTCGTGGCCGGGATGCTGGGGCTCGGCCGCGCCGTGTCGTTCATCCCGTGGCCCGTCATCGAGGGGTTCACCCTCGGTATCGCCGTCATCATCTTCCTGCAGCAGATCCCGCAGCTGGTCGGTCACGCCGCGACCGGCCACAGCCCGAACGCCCTCATCGCCGCCGTGCAGGCGCTCGGCGAGGCCGATCCTGTCCTCCTCGCGTGGGGCGCAGGAGCGGCTCTGGTCGTGGCGGCGTGCATGGTGCTGGCGCCACGGCTGCACGCGGCGATTCCCGGCTCCTTGGTCGGGATCGTCGTCGTGACGCTCCTCGCGCTCGTCGTGCCGACGCCGCTGCCGCGCATCGGCGCGCTGCCGGCCGGCCTTCCCACCCCCGACCTTCCCGCCGTCGACCCGGCGGCGCTGTCGGCGCTGATCCTCCCCGCCGTCACCGTCGCCGCCCTCGCCGCGATCGAGTCGCTGCTGTCGGCGCGGGTCGCCGCGGGCATGGCCGACACCGGCCCCTACGACCCCGACCGCGAACTCGTCGGTCAGGGCATCGCCTCCCTCGGCGCGGCCCTATTCGGGGGCATGCCCGCCACCGGCGCGATCGCCCGCACCGCCGTCAACGTACGCTCCGGCGGACGCTCGCGACTCGCCGCCATCGGTCACGCCGTCGTCCTGCTCGTCGTCGTGCTCGCGGCATCCGGCCCCGTCGCCACCATCCCTCTGGCGGCTCTCGCCGGCGTCCTCATGGTCACCGCCGTGCGGATGGTGCACGCCGGCACGGTCCGCGCGATCCTGCGCTCGACCCGGTCCGACGCGCTGGCCTTCGTGCTGACGGCGGTGATCACGGTGTCGTTCGACCTCATCGTCGCCGTCGTCATCGGCGTGATCCTCGCCGGCATCGTCGCGCTGCGGAGCCTGTCCCGCGCTTCGTCCGTGCAGCGTGAGGACATCGGCGGCGACGCGCAATCCGGCGACGAGCGCATCGCCGTGCTCCGCTTCGACGGGCCGCTCTTCTTCGCGGCCGCGGACCGCGTCTTCGAGGAGGTCAGCGCCCTCGACGACGTATCGGTCGTGGTCCTGCGGATGAGTCAGCTCGAACTCGTCGACGCGACGGGGGCGCGGATGCTGGGGGACATCGTCCAGAGCTTGGAGCGGCGCGGCATCACGGTGCTGATCAAGGGCGTGCAGCCCCGTCACGAGGACCTGTTCCGCTCGGTCGGGGTGCTGGGGTCGCTCCGCCACCACAAGCATCTGTTCACCGACCTGCCCGCGGCGATCGCCCACGCCCGCGACCACATCCGACGCGAGCGCGACGCCGCGACGACGTAGGCTTGACCAGTTGCCGTCGACGCCAGCAGCGTCGCCTTGCGGCATCCACCCCTCACCCACGGGAGCATGGCTGTGCCTGGAGAGAACCTCACCCGCACCGAGGCGCAGGAGCGCCGCGCGATCGTCGCGACCGAGTCGTATGACATCGCCCTCGACCTGACGAAGGGACCCGAGGTCTTCGGCTCCCGCACCGTCGTCCGGTTCCACGCGACGGAAGGCGCCTCGACCTTCATCGACCTCATCGCCCGCGAGGTGCGGGAGATCACCCTCAACGGACGCGCGGTCGACCCCGCGACGGCCTTCGCCGACTCGCGCATCGCGCTGACCGATCTCGCGGCCGACAACGAGCTCGTCGTCGACGCCGACTGCCTCTACACGAACACCGGCGAGGGCCTGCACCGCTTCGTCGACCCGGTCGACGGCGAGGTCTACCTGTACTCGCAGTTCGAGGTGCCCGACTCGCGGCGCGTCTTCGCGGTCTTCGAGCAGCCCGACCTGAAGGCGACGTTCCAGTTCACGGTCACCGCGCCCGCCGCGTGGCGGGTCATCTCCAACTCCCCCACCCCCGAGCCGATCGTCCGCGAGGGCGACGACAAGGCGACGTGGGCGTTCGAGCCGACTCCGCGCATCTCGTCCTACATCACCGCGATCGTCGCGGGGCCGTACGAGTCGGTCTTCAGCGAGCTGACGAGCGCGTCCGGGCGTGTCATCCCGCTGGGCGTGTACGGCCGCAAAAGCCTGTGGCAGCACCTCGACGCCGACTACATCTTCGACAAGACCCGCGAGGGCTTCGCGTACTACGAGGAGAAGTTCGGCGTCCCGTATCCGTTCGCGAAGTACGACCAGCTCTTCGTCCCGGAGTTCAACGCGGGCGCCATGGAGAATGCCGGCGCGGTGACCTTCACCGAGACGTACGTGTTCCGGTCGAAGGTGACGGATGCCGTGAAGGAGCGCCGCGTCGTCACGATCCTCCACGAGCTCGCCCACATGTGGTTCGGCGACCTCGTCACGATGAAGTGGTGGAACGACCTCTGGCTGAACGAGTCGTTCGCCGAGTGGGCGTCGACGATCGCGACCGCGGAGGCCACCGAGTGGACCGAGGCGTGGACGACGTTCAACGCCATGGAGAAGACCTGGGCGTACCGTCAGGACCAGCTCCCCTCCACCCACCCCGTCGTGGCGACCATCAACGACCTCGAGGACGTGCAGGTCAACTTCGACGGCATCACGTACGCCAAGGGCGGCTCGGTGCTCAAGCAGCTGGCGGCGTGGGTCGGCATCGACGCGTTCTTCGCGGGCGTCGGGCAGTACTTCCAGAAGCACGCCTGGGGCAACACCGAACTCGTCGATCTGCTGACCGAGCTCGAGGCCACGAGCGGGCGCGACCTGTCCACCTGGTCGCGCAAGTGGCTCGAGACCGCCGGCGTCAACACTCTCGCCCCCGAGCTGCGCGTCGGCGAGGACGGCGTGATCTCGCGCTTCGCGATCGTGCAGACCGCGCCGGCCGACTATCCGACGATCCGACCGCACCGTCTCGGCGTCGGCTTCTACACGCTGCAGGGCGACGAGCTGCTGCGCACGCACCACATCGAGCTCGACGTCGACGGCGATCTCACCGAGGTACCCGAGCTCGTCGGCCAGCGGCGCCCCGACCTGATCCTCCTCAACGACGACGACCTCGCCTACGCGAAGATCCGCCTCGACGACCGGTCGCTGCAGACGGCGATCGCGCACCTGGCGAAGATCAGCGACCCGCTGGCGCGCTCGCTCGTGTGGGGCGCGGCGTGGGACCAGACCCGGGATGCCGAGGCGTCGGCGTCCGACTACATCGACCTCGTGCTGCGCAATATCGGCGCCGAGACCGAGTCGACGACGGTGCGGACGACCCTCGGCCAGCTGCAGCTGGCCGCGAACGCGTACGTCGCCCCGGATCGTCGTGACGCGGCGCGCGTGCGCGTCGCGGACGGACTGTGGGAGCTCGCGCAGGCCGCCCCCGCCGGCAGCGACAGCCAGCTGCAGTTCGTGACCGCGTTCGCCGGCGCCGCCGCCACGCCGGCGCACTGGGAGCAGGTGCGCGCGCTCCGCGACGGCGACACGACGCTCGCCGGTCTCGACATCGACGCCGACCTGTCGTGGGCGCTGCTGGTGTCGCTGGCCGCGGGAGGTGTGGTCACGACCGCCGACATCGACGCGGCGCTGGCCGCGGACAACACCGCCAAGGGCGGCGAGTTCGCCGCGCAGGCGAAGGCGGCCCTGCCCGACGTCGCCGCCAAACGCGCGGCGTGGGCGTCGCTCGTGGACAGCGCGGACCTGCCGAACACGGTCGTGCGCTCCGCCGCAGCGGGCTTCACGCACCCCGCGGGCGTCGAGGCGCTCGCCTCGTTCGTCGAGCCGTACTTCGAGATGCTGCTGCCGGTGTGGGACTCGCGGACCTATCAGATCGCCAACTACCTCATCACCGGGCTCTACCCCGCGGCGCTGGCCTCCGCCGAGCTGCGTGACGCGACGCGGGCGTGGCTGGCCGCCCACGGCGACGCCCCCGCCGCGCTGCGGCGACTGGTGCAGGAGAACCTCGCCGGTACCGAGCGGGCCCTCGCGGTGCAGGAGCGCGACGCCGAGGACTGAGCACGCCGACCGACGCGGCGGCCTCCCCCTACGGGTGGAGGTCGCCGCGTCGTCGTCGATACCTCCGATGGATGTGGCCGCGGCGAGTGTTCCGTAACGTCGAGGTCATGATCGTTGCAGAGAACCTCACGAAGCGATACGGCGAGAAGACCGCCGTCGCCGACGTCTCCTTCACCGTGCAGCCCGGCAAGGTGACCGGCTTCCTCGGGCCGAACGGCGCCGGCAAGTCGACCACCATGCGGATGATCGTCGGCCTCGCCCGCCGCCGTGCCGGGAAGTTCTCGCTCGGCATGGGCCAGCGTCTCGGCATCGCCGCCGCGCTGCTCGGAGATCCCCACACGCTGATCCTCGACGAGCCCGTCAACGGGCTCGACCCCGAGGGCGTGCGCTGGGTGCGCCAGTTCGTCCGTGCGCAGGCGGCGCAGGGTCGCACCGTGCTGCTGTCGAGCCACCTGATGAGCGAGATGTCGCTCACCGCCGACCACGTCATCGTCCTCGGTCGCGGCCGGGTGCTCGCCGATGCGCCCATCGACGAGCTCGTCCGGGGCTGGACGCGCACCACCGTAACCGTGCGCACGCCCCGCGCCGACGAGCTCACCCGGCTCGTGGCCGGCCCCGACGTCACGATCGAGGCGGCAGAGGCCGGTGCGCTCCTGATCACCGGCGTGGATGCCGCCGTCATCGGCGACACCGCCGCCGCCAACGGCATTCCGCTGCACGAGCTCAGCCCCCGCGCCGGCTCGCTCGAGGACGCCTACCTCGCCCTCACCGAGACCGCCGTCGAGTACAAGACGAAGGACGCACGATGACCACCGCACTGAACGCCGACGCCACGCCGACCACCCCCGGGCGCCCGCTGCGCGCGGACAGCCGCTCCGAGCACCTCAGCTTCGGCCGGGTGCTGCGCAGCGAACTGATCAAGCTGACGACGCTGCGCTCCACCTGGTGGTCGCTCGGCATCACGGCACTGCTCGCCGTGGGCATCTCCCTGATGATCGCCTCGGCGCTGGAGTCCTCTCGCGCGTCCGCCGCCGAGGTCGGTGCGACCTTCGACTACGCCGCCGTCACGGCGATCGTCGCGCCCATGCAGTTCACGATGCTGGTCGCCGGGATCTTCGGCGCGATGGCCATCACCGGCGAGTACTCCACCGGCATGATCCGCTCCACCCTCACGGCCGAGCCGCGTCGAGGCACCGTGTTCATCGCGAAGGCCGTCACCGTCGCGGCGCTCCTGATCGCGACGACCGTGGTGAGCTCCCTGGTCGCGATCCTCGTGACCGCGCCGATCTTCGGCGACAGCGGCATCGACTGGTCCGACCCGGCCGGCTCGACCATCCCGCTGCTGTACAGCCTGCTCGCGATGGCGAGCTTCGGGCTGCTGGGCCTCGGCTTCGGGTTCATCGTGCGCAACGGCGCCGGTGCCATCGCCGCAACCGTCGGTGTGCTGTTCGTCCTCCCGATCGTCACGAACATGTTCGTCATGGGAGGCGAGGCCTGGCAGTGGGTCGTCGACCTCGGGAAGTACCTGCCGATGTCGGCGGCTCAGGTGCTGACGACCCCCGGCTCGGAAGACATCGGAACCGCGATCGTGTCCCTCCTGGCGTGGCCGGTCGCCGCGCTCGTGGGAGGCTGGCTGATCCTGCGCACCCGCGACGCCTAGGCTTCAGGCGTGCCCGATCGCCGCAGCCGCAGCGTCGATGTCCCTCGCGACGTCGACCTGCGGCTGCCGCGTGCTCCGGGCGTGATCCGGCGGTTCTGGGCACGGCATCCCCTCTTCGCCGACATCCTCATCGCCCTCGTGACCCTCACACTGTCGGTCGGGCCGGCGACTGGTGGCCTCCCGCCCGGACAGGGCGGTTCGGCGACGGCGCTGCCTTCGGGAATCGTGCTGGTCGCCGCGGTGACCGCGTCGGCCGCTCTGCTGCTGCGCCGCCGGTTCCCCGTTGCGGTCGCGGCCGTGGCGACCGCCGCCTCAGCCGGCATGATGCTCGCCCCTTCGCCCGGGTCGGCGCCCCTGCTGATGGTCGCGCTGTACGCCGTCCCGGTCTACCGCGGCACGCGCGTGGCGTGGATCTGCTGGGCCGGTGCCGGAGCAGTCCTCATCGCGCTCGCGAGCGCCGGCGTCCTGCTCGGTGGGGCGTCGCCTGCGGATCTGTCGAACATCGTCATCACGAGCCTCGGCTCTTCGCTGATCGGGGTGCTCGTCGGCATCAACGTGGGCAATCGCAAGCGGTATGTCGAGGCCATCATCGACCGCTCACGGCAGCTGCTGGTCGAGCGCGATCAGCAGGCGCAGCTGGCCGCCGCGGCCGAACGTGCCCGCATCGCGCGGGAGATGCACGACATCGTCTCGCACTCCCTGACGGTGGTCGTGGCCCTGGCCGAGGGCGCGACAGCGACCGACGATCCGGAGCGGGCACGGCGCGCGACCGCGCAGATCAGCGACACCGCACGCGACGCGCTGCGTGAGATGCGCGCGATGCTCGGCGTGCTCCGCGACGGCGCGCCCGATGCGCCGCTGGCCGCCGTCGACGACGATCCCGTCGCCGCCCCGGTGGCCGCTGCCCGCCGCGCCGGATTCCCGGTCACCGTCCAGCTGGTCGGCGCCTATCCGGAGTCGGCCGCGGTGCGACGCGCCCTGGCCCGCATCGTCCAGGAGAGCCTCACCAACGCGATGCGTCACGCCCCGCACACCACCGGCATCGACGTCGTCATCGCGACGACCGCGTCGGAGACGACGGTCACCGTGAGCAACGACGGCGTCACCGGTGCGCCGAACGCGGGCGGCTACGGCATCCAGGGTCTGCGGGAACGGGCGGACCATGTCGGCGGCACCCTCGAGGCCGGACCGGCGGAGCGGGGCCGGTGGCGCGTGCACGCCCGTCTGCCGCAGGAGCCGCAGCCACCCTCGCCCCGGAGGACGAATGACCGCTCCCATCCGCGTGCTGCTCGTCGACGACCAGGAGCTCATTCGTGTCGGCTTCCGGCTGGTCCTGGACGCCGAAGCAGACATCGACGTCGTCGGAGAAGCCGGCGACGGGGAGGCCGCGGTCGACGCCGTCCGTCGCACCCGCCCCGATGTCGTGCTCATGGACGTACGCATGCCCCGCACCGACGGCATCGCCGCGACCGCCCGCATCGTCGCGGAGATGCCGAGCACCCGCGTCCTCGTCCTGACGACCTTCGACCTCGACGAGTACGCGTTCGGTGCGCTGAATGCCGGTGCCAGCGGGTTCCTCTTGAAGGACGCCCGCCGGGACGAACTCACGGCGGCCGTGCGAGCGGTCCACCGCGGCGACGCCGTGCTCTCGCCGCGGGTGACGCGGGAGCTCATCTCGCGCGCCTCACGGCTGGCGCCGGCGGATTCGGCGTCGCGCCTCGTCGCGAGCCTCACCGAGCGCGAGCGCGATGTGTTCCTCGCGATGGGTCGGGGCCTCACGAACGCCGAGATCGCGGCCTCCCTGTTCCTCGGCGAATCGACCGTGAAGACGCACGTCGGACGCATCCTCGCCAAGCTCGGCGCGCGAGACCGCGTGCACGCGGTGATCCTCGCGCACCGCAGCGGCCTGGTCGGCCCCGCCGACCCGCTGCCGTGACCCGCCGCGCCTCACGGCGGGCGTACGGCCGTCGTCGGTAGGATCGAGAGGATGAGCATCGTCCCCCTCGATACGACGCCGCCCGCGCAGTGGTCCTGGGGCTGGTGGCTCGACATCCTGCAAGCGGTGGGGTTCAAGCTCCTTGCGATCGTCGCCATCCTCCTCGGCGCCTACGTGCTGTCGCGCCTGCTGCGCCTGCTGATCCGCCGCGTCGTGAACCGCATCGTGTCGGGCGCCAAGAGCAAGGCGAACGTCGACGACACGCAGGCCCTCGAGCGCTCCCCCCTCGCGGCCATGCGACTCGTGCAGCGCACGCGCACGCTCGGCACGATCCTGCAGAACATCGTCAACGTCGCGATCGCGATCGTCGCGATCCTCATGACCGTCAACGTCATCGATCAGAGTGTGCTCGGCTCGTTCGCCCTGCTGTCTGCGGCGATCGGCGCAGGCCTCGGCTTCGGCGCGCAGAACATCGTGAAGGACGTGCTCAACGGCATCTTCATCGTCGCCGAGGACCAGGTCGGCATCGGCGACGTCGTGGACCTCGGGCTCGCGACCGGCATCGTCGAGTACGTGAGCGTCCGGATCACCCACGTCCGCGACGTCAACGGCACGCTCTGGTACGTCCGCAATGGCGAGATCACCCGCATCGGGAACATGTCGCAGGGCTGGTCGCGTGTCATCATCGACCTGGCGCTGCCCGTCGACGTCGACATCGATCAGGTCGAGAAGACCATGCTGACGACCGCCAAGTCGCTCACGAAAGACCCGAAGTGGCGCACGCGGATCATCGAGCAGCCCGAGATCTGGGGCCTCGAGTCGATCACCGGCGATGCTCTCGTCATCCGTCTCGTCATCAAGACCCGCGCCAACGCGAAGGACGACGTCGCGAGGGAACTGCGGATGCGGCTGAAGCACGCCATGGACGAGCTGGGTGTGACGCTGCCGTCGATGAACACCGTGATGCTGGCGGGGCTGGAGGGTGCGCAGCGCGTGCGCGGCGCCAACCCGCCCCGCACGAGGCCCACACCGGTCACGCCGGCCGCGGCCGGTGACGGCAAGGGCGTCTGGAAGCCGCGCAAGAGCGCGACGAAGCGGCCCGCGGCCGAGCCGACGACCTCCTCGAACGAGCCGACGTCCCCGACCGAGGAGACGCCGTCGTGAGCGAGCCGATGTCCTTCTACGACGAGATCGGCGGGCACGACACGTTCGTGCGTCTCGTCGACGTGTTCTATCGCGAGGTCGCCGCCGACGACGTGCTGCGCCCGATGTACCCGGAGGAGGACCTGGCGCCCGCCGCGGAGCGGCTCACCCTGTTCCTGGAGCAGTACTGGGGCGGTCCGACGACCTACAGCCAGCGCCGGGGTCACCCGCGCCTGCGCATGCGACACGCCGGGTTTCACGTCGATCCCGACGCTCGAGACCGGTGGCTCGCGCACATGCGCACCGCCGTCGACGAGCTCGCCCTGCCGCCGCTGCACGAAGCGACACTGTGGGACTACCTGCAGCGGGCCGCCTTCGCGATGGTCAACACCTTCGAGCCCAGCTCCTCGGCCGGCGGCATCGGCCCCGCCCGGCCGGCGTCGGCCGCCGAGCTTCCGCTGCACCCCGACATCCCCCCGACGACGCCGTCGTCCTGATCCCCCGCATCCCTCGACGAAGGAGTCGACATGACCACAGCATCCCCCCACGCCGCCGACGTCCTCGTGATCGGATGGGGGCTGGCGGGGCTGGTCGCCGCCAGTGAGGCCGCCGCGGCCGGCAAGAGCGTCATCATCGTGGACCAGGAGCCCCGCACCAACCTCGGCGGTCAGGCGTTCTGGTCGTTCGGCGGACTGTTCTTCATCGACTCCCCCGAGCAACGGCGGATGGGCATCTCCGACTCGCTCGATCTCGCGCGGCAGGACTGGTTCGCCACCGCCGGCTTCGACCGCGAAGAGGATCATTCGCCCCGGCAATGGGCCGAGGCGTACCTGCAGTTCGCCGCCGGCGAGAAGCGCGCCTGGCTGCGGGAGAAGGGGGTGGGCTTCTTCCCCGTCGTCGGCTGGGCGGAGCGCGGCGGCTACACCGCCACCGGACCGGGCAACTCCGTCCCGCGGTTCCACATCACCTGGGGAACCGGCCCTGGCCTGGTCGCGCCCTTCCAGGCCGCCGTGGAAGCCGCCGAGGCACAGGGCCGCATCACGGTGCTCCCCCGGCACCGCGTCACCGCCCTGACGAGCACGGACGGCACCGTGACTGGCGCCGTCGGCGACATCCTCGCCCCGTCCGGCGCGGCCCGGGGTGTCCTCAGCTCGCGCGACGTGGTCGGGGAGTTCGCGATCACCGCAGCGGCGACCGTGGTCTCCTCCGGCGGCATCGGCGGCAACCACGATCTGGTCCGGGCGCAGTGGCCGGCGAACCTCGGCACACCGCCGACCACGATGATCTCGGGGGTCCCGGCCTACGTCGACGGGTCGATGCAGCCGGTCGCGCAGCGCGCCGGCGCGCGCGTCATCAACGGCGACCGGATGTGGCACTACGTCGAGGGGATCCAGAACTGGAATCCGGTCTGGCCGAATCACGGCATCCGGATCCTGCCGGGACCGTCCTCGATCTGGCTTGACGCGACGGGCGCGCGGCTGCCCGTCCCGCTCTTCCCCGGCTTCGACACGCTCGGCACCCTCGCTCACCTGCGGACGACCGGGCACGACCACTCCTGGTTCGTGCTGTCGCAGAAGATCGTCGAGAAGGAGTTCACCCTCTCCGGCAGCGAGCAGAACCCCGACCTCACCGACAAGGACGTGCGGCTGCTGCTGCGCTCCCGGCTCGGCAAGGGGGCCGCCGGGCCCGTGCAGGCCTTCCTCGACCACGGGGCGGACTTCGTCGTCCGCCGTACCCTCGACGAGCTGATCGCGGGTATGCGGGCGCTCCCCGGTGGCGAAGCGCTGGATGCCGACACGGTGCGCCGTGAGGTGGAGGCGCGCGATCGCGAGATGGCGAACGACTTCACCAAAGACGCGCAGATCGCGATGCTGCGCTCGGCGCGCGCGTACCGCGGCGACAAGCTGATCCGCACCGCGACGCCCCACCGCATCCTCGATCCCGAGAACGGCCCGCTCATCGCCGTCAAGCTGCACGTCCTGACCCGCAAGTCACTGGGCGGGATCGAGACCGATCTGTCCGGGCGTGCGCTCGGCGCGGACGGCGCGCCCGTTCCCGGCCTGTACGCCGCCGGGGAGGCATCGGGCTTCGGCGGTGGCGGCGTGCACGGCTACCGGGCGCTGGAGGGCACGTTCGTCGGCGGGTGCCTGTTCTCGGGGCGCACCGCCGGGCGCGCGGCCGCGGCGGCGGTGTGACATGACCGGGATGTTCCGCATCGCCCACCCCGCCGCGGGGCGGTCGCCCGAGCGCTGAGGTCGGTCGCTGGGACGGCTCAGTGCCGGCCGGCCCCGGTCGTCCTCACGGGCGTCAGGCCCGCGCGCGTGGTCGACCGCGACAGCACGTGACCGCGGGAGAGGCTGACCCGCATCCACGGACCCGCCGAGCGGACCGTAGCGCGCTCGTCGCCGCCGACGAAACCCAGCGCGAACGCCGTGAACGCCACCCCGAGGGGCAGACCGTCGAGCGCGTCGTCGGCGCGTCCCCAGATCTCCGCGCGGACGGCACGGACGACGTCCTCACCGGGAGCGTCGGGCACCGCTTCGGCCACGGCGGCGATGCCCCACTGCGCGCGCTGCGCGAGGAGGGATGCCGCAAGCTCGCCGACGTCGCTCCAGCCCGCGCGCGGCGGCGAGATGCCGGCCCACGGCGCCGAGACGGCGGTGTCGGGCAGCGCCACGGCGCGGCGGTCCGCGTCGTCGACGGCGAGCGAGGCGGCATCCACCACCAGGTCGCA
>JAEYAG010000257.1 GCA_023451265.1 Actinomycetes bacterium
GTCCCGGCCGTCGCGGCCCCGGCCGGCGAGTCGCACCCGGTAGCCGCACTCGAGGCCGCCGCGGGCGCCCCGGCATCCGCCGTTCCTGTTCCGAAAGCAGGCGAAACCGCCGCTTCTGCCGCCCAGCCCGGCCCGAATGCGCAATCCAGCCTGCTTTCGGAACCGATCATCCGGGTCACCGGCCTGCGCACCCGCCGCGGGCGCGCCGAGATCCTGCACGGCATCGACCTCGACGTGCCGGCGGGGCAGTTCGTCGCCATCGTCGGCGCGAACGGTACGGGCAAGACGACCCTGCTGCAGTCGATCGCCGGGGTCGTGCGAGTGCCGCGCGGCCAGGTCACCGTCGACGGCGTCGACGTCGCCCGCACCGACCTGCGCGCACTGTCGCGCCGCATCGGGTTCGTCTTCCAGAATCCCGAGCACCAGTTCATCGCGCACACCGTGTTCGACGAGCTCGCCCACGGCCTGCGACTGCAGAAGCTCCCCGAGGCCGAGGTGCGCGAGCGCGCGTTCGACGTCCTGCGCCGGTTCGGCCTCGAGGGCAAGGCCGACGTGCACCCGTTCCTGCTGTCGGGCGGACAGAAGCGGCGCCTATCCGTCGGCACGGCGCTCGTCGCGGGCGCGCCCGTGCTCGCCCTCGACGAGCCGACGTTCGGGCAGGACCGTGCCCGCGCCGACGAGCTCATGCACCTGCTCCGCGAGCTGTCGGATGCCGGCACCACCATCCTCGTCGTGACCCACGACATGCAGCTGGTCACCGAGTACGCGCACCGCACGATCGTCGTCGGCGACGGCCGCATCGTGGCGGATGCCGCCACCTCCGCCGTCTTCGCCGACGATGCGCTGCTGCGCGCCGCGGGACTGCGGCAGCCACCGCTGCGTCGCGCGTTCGCCGATCTCCGCCGGCATCCGTCGCTCGCCGGCGTGACCCGCCTGGGCGACCTGCCCTCGCCCTCGTCCTCGAACGACGGCGCCACATTCCCGTCGCGGCCCCAGAAACCTTTGGCGCCGCGACAGGGAAGTGGCGCCGTCGCCGCGGCGACCGCCGAGATCACCCGCGAGGTCACCCCGTGACCGCGGCGGTGGTGGACCCGTGGGCGGTCCAGGCGCCGACCGGCCGGTTCCTCTACGGCCTGAATCCGCTCGCCAAGTTCGCCGCGCCCGTCCCGGCGATGATTCTGCTCGTGTTCGTCCGCGACATCGCGACGCCGCTGGCGTTCCTCGCGCTGGCCTACGTCGTGCTGCTGGCGGGCGCCCGCCTCACCGGGCGCCTCGCGTTGCTGCTGCTCGTCGCGCTCCCCGCCGGGGCCGCGCTGATCGGCGCGAGCATGGCGGTGTGGATCGACGCGTCGCGGGTCGACACCTCGGTGACGATCGTGCAGGTCGGCGACTGGTCGCTGTACGGCGGCGCGCTGCTCATCGGCATGGCCACCGGTGTGCGGCTGGCCGCGATCATCGCGCTGGCGCTCATCGCGGGCGTGACCAGCACCGGCCCCGACATCGTCCGCGCGATGGTGCAGCAGCTGCGCGTGCCGTACCGGATCGGGTACACGGCGCTCGCGGCGTTCCGGTTCGTGCCGCGCTTCGGGTACGAGCTCGAGGTCATCCGGCAGGCCCATCGCGTCCGCGGATCGCACGGCGGCCGCGGTCCGTTCGCGGCGCTCGCGCGCTGGTGGGGCTACATCGTGCCGCTGCTGGCCGGCGCGATCCGGCATGCCGAGCGCGTCGCCCTCGCGATGGATGCCCGCGCCTTCGGCGCCCACCCCGACCGCACCGAGCGCCACCTCGTGCCGTGGCGCACCCGCGACACCGTGTTCGTGATCGCGTTCTGGGCCGTGAGCACCGGCATCCTCATCGCCTTCTTCCCGTGGACACGCTGAAAGGACAGCCATGGCCCGCTTCTCCAGCCTCGTGAAGCCCGCGTCGCAGGAGCTCATCCACCTGCAGGTGCTGCGCACCGAGCGCCTCTCGCCGCACTGGATGCGCATCACCCTCGGCGGCGGCGAGATCGCGCGCTTCACGGCGATGGGCTACGACCAGTGGTTCCGCATCTTCCTGCCACACAGCGGCGAGGGCGGGGACGAGGGGCTCGAGCGCATTCCCGCCAAGGCGAACAAGATCTTCGGGTACCTCAAGTACCTGCGGATCCCCGACGGCGTCCGCCCCGTCATGCGCAACTACACGGTGCGCGCCTACCGGGCCGCCGGGTCCAGCGGCGGCCCGGAGATCGACGTCGACTTCGTGCTGCACGGCTCGGGTCCGACGGCCGGTCCCGCATCGCGGTGGGCGGATGCCGCGGTGCCGGGCGAGTCTGTCGTCGTGATCGACGAGGGGCTCGGCTTCAATCCGCAGCGCGGCGTCGAGAGCGTGCTGCTGGTCGCCGACGAGACGGGTGCGCCCGCGGTGGCCGGCATCTGCGCGTCGCTGCCGGACTCCTCCACCGGAGTCGCGCTGATCGAGGCGCCGTCGGCGGAGGACGTGCTGGAGTTCGAGGCGCCGGCGGGCATCGAGGTGCGCTGGCTGGTGCGGGATGCGGACGTGAAGCCGGGCACCCTCGCGCTCGAGACGCTGCAGCAGCTCGGGGCACCGGCATCCGACGCGCACTGCTTCATCGTCGGTGAGCAGTCCCTGCCGACCGCCGCGCGCCGGCACCTCGTCGCGCAGGGCGTCGACAAGGACCGGATCAGCTTCGTCGGCTACTGGCGCGTGGGGGCGGCGTCGCCCGCCCCCAAGTCGCAGCAGGCTCAGGCCGCCGTCGGCGGAGCGCACTGATGGGCAAGGTGACGACGGCGTACCTGTTGACCTGCGCCGCGATCGGCGTCGCGACCGGGCTGCTCATCATTCCGGCGACGGCGTTCTCGACGGCGACGTATGCGACGATGCCGCCTGTCTCCGCGATCGTCGCGGGCGCGTGGGTCATCGGGTTCGTCGTCGCGATGCGGCTGATCGAGCGCCCCGGCGCGGCCCTGTTGACGGGTCTGATCTCGGGTCTCGTCGCCACCCCGCTGTCGACGACGGGCGCGGCGATCGTCGTCACGAACGTGATGTTCGCCGCGTTCATCGAGCTGCCGTTCCTGGTCACGCTGTACCGGCGCTGGTCGCGGTGGCTGTACTTCGTGGGCGCCACGGCGCTGGCCGCGTTCTACTCCGTCTGGACGGTCACGGCCGCCGACATGCAGGCGTTCCAGGGGTGGGTCGTCGCACTCTACGTCGTCGTCCTGGTCGCGTCGGAGCTCGGGGCAGTGGCCCTCGGCCGCGTCCTCGCCGACCGGCTGCGCGCCGCGGGCGTCGCGCGGCTCGCCCGGCGGCGGCCCGCCGACGTCGCGAAAGCAGGCTGAGCCGGGCGATCCGGGCGCCGCGGCGCCGGTAGCGGCCGATTCCGCCTGCTTTCAGCACACGAAACGGCGGATGCCGCGCCCGCCCGGCGGGGCGGTCGCGGCATCCGGCGCCGCGCGCTACTTCTTGCCGACGATCTGACGCGAGACGATGTCGCGCATGATCTCGTTCGTGCCGCCGTAGATGCGGTGCACGCGGGCGTCGAGGTAAGCGCGGGCGATGGGGTACTCGGTGATGTAGCCGTAGCCGCCGTGCAGCTGCACGCCGACGTCGAGCAACTCGGCCTCGCGGTCGGTCGACCAGAACTTGACCTTCGCGGCCTCTTCGGCCGTGAGCTTCTTGTCCTTGTAGAGCATCATGGCGCGGTCGTTGTACGTCCACATGACGTCCACGGTGGTCGCCATGTCGGCCAGGCGGAAGCGGGTGTTCTGGAAGTCAGCGATGCGCTCGCCGAACGCCTCACGGCTCAGCACGTAGTCGCGCGTCCAGACGAAAGCGGCTTCGCCGGCGGCGGCTGCCGCGACGCCGATCGAGAGGCGCTCGAGCGGCAGGTTCATCATGAGCTGGATGAACCCGAGGCCCTCCTTGCCGCCGATGAGGTTCGCCTCGGGCACGAACACGTCGGTGAAGCTGAGCTCGGCGGTGTCCCAGCCGTGGAAGCCCATCTTCTCGAGCTTCTTGCCGTGGTCGAACCCCTCCATGCCGTCCTCGAGGATGAGCAGGCTGAAGGCGTCCGGACGGTTGCCCTCACCGGTCTTCACGAACGTGACCACCATGTCGGCGGTCTTGCCGGAGGAGATGAACGTCTTCGCGCCGTTGACGATGTAGCCGCCGTCGACCTTCTTCGCGGTCGTCTTGATGCCGCGGAGGTCGCTACCCGCGCCCGGCTCGGTCATCGCGAGGGCGCCGAGGATCTCGCCGGTCGCCATGCCCGGCAGCCACTTCTCCTTCTGCTCCTGCGTGCCCATGTGCACGATGTACGGCACGGCCAGGTCGTCCTGAATGCCGAAGGCTCCGGCGAGCGAACCCTGTCCGGCGCCGATGGTCTCCTCGAGCACGATCGCGCGGAAGCGGTAGTCCTGCAGCATCCCGGCGCCGCCGAACTCTTCCGGCACGCTCAGCCCGATGATGCCGGCCTCACCGGCGGCGAGCATGGTGGCGCGGTCGATCTCGCCGTCCGCCTCCCACTGCTTGCGCTTCTCCTCGGTCGCGTAGCGCTTGAGGAACTCCTTGACGACGTCGCGGAACGCCTCGTGGTCCTCGTCGTAGATCTCGCGCTCCATGGTGCGCCTGCCTCTCGTCGTCGAGTGTCGAAGTGGTCGGATGCCGTGACATTGCATCCCAGCTGCAATGGTACTCGGTTTCATCGGGGACCAAGGGGCGAGGATTGTCGCTGGATCGTATCTATGTTCTACTTTCATCATGCGGTGGCAGGGACAAATGATCGATGACGTGGATGCCGCGGCCCTTCCCGGCCTGGAGTCGATGGCGGGTTTGGTGCGCACCGTGACGACGCCCGAGTTCGCCGGGATGACGTTCCACGAGGTGCACGCGAAGTCGGCGCTGAACCACGTGCCGGGCGCCTCCGCGATGCCGTTCGACTGGACGGTCAACCCGTACCGGGGCTGCAGTCATGCCTGTGCCTACTGCTTCGCCCGCAACACGCACACGTATCTCGATCTCGACGCGGGGCGCGACTTCGACAGCCAGATCGTCGTCAAGGTCAACGTCGCCGAGGTGCTACGGGCAGAGCTCGCGGCGCCGGGCTGGCAGCGCGAATCGATCGCACTCGGGACCAACACCGACCCGTACCAGCGCGCCGAAGGGCGGTATCGGCTCATGCCCGGCATCATCGACGCCCTCGCCGACAGCCGCACGCCGTTCTCGATCCTCACGAAAGGGACGCTGCTGCGTCGCGATCTTCCGCTGCTGCAGGATGCTGCGACGCGCGTTCCGGTCTCGATCGCGATGTCGATCGCCATGCCGGACGAGGCGCTGCGCCAGACCCTCGAGGCCGGCGCCCCCACCTTCCAGGCGCGGCTCGACACCGTGCGCTCGGCGACGGATGCCGGGTTCGCCGTCACCGTGTTCCTCATGCCGATCGTGCCGCACCTCACCGACTCCGTAGCCGTCCTCGACGACGCGCTCGGCCGAATCGCGGCATCCGGAGCCCGGCGTGTCGTCTTCGGCGCGCTGCACCTGCGCCCGGGAGCGAAGGAGTGGTTCTGGCAGTGGCTCGAGCGGGAGCATCCGGAGCTCGTCCCGGCCTATCGCGGGCTCTACAGGGGAGCATCCGCGTACGCGCCGGCCGGCTACCGGAAGTGGCTCGCGGCGCGGGTGCGGCCGCTGCTGCGGCGGCATCGACTCGGCGGTGGCGCCGAGGAGGAGGTCGAGACGCGCCCGTCGCGCCCGGGGCCGGTGCGGACGACGGGCCGGGCAGCCGCGTCGGGCGTCCGCCTCGCGGAGGCACGGCTGTTCTGACGGCAGGTTCGCCGGTTCACACCCCGTACGCCGAAGCGGCATCGCCGACGCCGCCTCTGCACACCGCGCGGATCAGCGGTCGTCGAGGCCAGGGTTCGCCGCACGCAACTCGGCGATCGCCGGAGCCGCGACCCATGCGGCGGTCTCCGGATCGATGAGACTGCCCCGGAGGATGAGCCACGCGTCGCCCACGAACGTGTGGGAGACGGTCGTGCCCCCGAGCCCGTCCTCCGTCGCGATGGCGAACGACGGCGCGCCGTCGATCTCTGACTCCGCGTAGCCGCCGTCCGCGCGCAGGGCGTCGATGAGGTTGTCCCGGGTCGTCGCGGCGATCTCGAGCGTGTAGACGCCGACTCCGGCGTCCGACTGCGGCACGCCGAGCAGGCATCCTCGGTTCTGCGGTGCGCGTGCTGCCGCGTCCCGCGCGAGGGAGCCCGGCAGGTCGCCCGCGAGGGCCGTGCCCTCCATCGACTGGATCAGAATGACCTCGCTCCATCCCTCGAACTGCCGGATGGAGTCGATGGGCACGAGCTGCTCGCAGTCGGGGATGACCAGCGCCGCGGGCGACGCCGTGGGGGATGGCGACCGGGACGGCGAGGGGGTGACCGTCTCGGTCTCCGCGGGCGTAGCGGGCTCGGTCGGTGAGGGCTGCGGGGCGGTGCAGCTGCTGAGCGCCGCCGTCAGCAGCACGACGGGACGGCAGCGAGGGTGAGCGGTGCGGTGGTTCGATCTCGGTATCGGGGTCGCATAGCCCCGACCGTACGGACACCACGCGGCCGGGCACGACCCCCTGGCGACCTCGCAGGGGCTCGGCTACCCTCGGCAGCCCGCCTCACGGCTGTTCTGGCGGCCGTGGCGAGGAGATCTGCCCAGGGGAGGACGTTTCCCGGGGATTCGTCCTCGGCTGGGCAGATCTCCTGCGCTCGGGCTGTCAGGCGTCGACGTTCGAGGCCTGGCGGCCCGCCGGTTCCTGAGCCTGTCGAAGGGCTTCGAGCACGTCGTCGCCGACGCGAGCCTCCTCGAACGGTGCGTCGATCTCAGCGCGCTCCAGCATCTCGGTCATGCGGCGGCGGCGCTGGCGCGTGATGAGCGTCACGACGGTGCCGCTGCGCCCGGCGCGGCCGGTGCGGCCGGAGCGGTGCAGGTACGTCTTGTACTCGTCGGGTGCATCGGCCTGGATCACCAGGTCGATGTCGTCGACGTGGATGCCGCGGGCCGCGACATCCGTGGCGACGAGGACGTTCACGCGGCCCGAGGTGAGCCGCTCCAGGTTGCGCGTCCGCTTGGCCTGATTGAGGTCGCCGTGAAGGGCGACGGCGTGGATGCCGGCGTCGTCGAACTGCTCGGCGAGCATCTCGGCGTAGGCGCGGGTGCGGGCGAAGACGAGCGTCTTGCCGTCGCGGTCGACGAGGCTCGTGAGGATCTCGGCCTTGTCGCGGTGGTCGATGACGAGCACGCGGTGGTCGATCGTGCCGGAGTCCTGGTCTTCGCCGGCCACCTCGTAGACGGCCGGGTCGACGAGGAACTCGTCGACGAGCGCGGCGACCTCACGGTCGAGCGTCGCCGAGAACAGCAGCTTCTGAGCCCCGTCCTGAACGAGGCGGAGGATGCGCTGCATCGGCTCGAGGAAGCCGAGCTCGCTCATGTGGTCGGCCTCGTCGAGCACGACGATGCGGATCTCGGAGAGGTCGAGCTTGCCCTGCTCCTGCAGGTCCTCGATGCGACCGGGGGTGCCGATGACGATGTCGACGCCCTTCTTGAGGGCACCGACCTGGCGCGCCTGGGGCACACCGCCGTAGATCTGCGTCGTGAAGAGGCCCACACTCCGGGCGATCGGCTGGATCGTGCGGTCGATCTGCAGCGCGAGTTCGCGCGTCGGCGCGAGAATCAGCGCCTTCGGGCTGCGGCCGAATTCGCGGCGCTTGCCCGCCTGGCTGCGCAGGATCGACTCCACGAGCGGCGCGCCGAAGGCGATCGTCTTGCCCGAGCCGGTGCGGCCGCGGGCGAGCACGTCCTTGCCCTCGAGGATCGGAACGACCGTCGCAGCCTGGATCGGGAACGGCGATGCCGCGCCGAGATCACCCAGAACGCGCACGATGTTGTCGCCGAGCCCGAGGCTCGCGAACGTCACGTCGGCGACTTCCTCAGCCTGGACGGCCTGCGCCTGCAGCTTCTCGTGGACCGTGTCGGCGTGCTCCGCCCGCCGGTCGTTGAGCTTGTCGAAACGCTCGTCCTGCTTCCAATCCGAGCGGTTGCCGCCAAAGGAGGGTCGGGCCGGACGCTCGTCACGGCGCGGGCGGTCATCGCGACGCGGGCGGTCGTCGAAGCCGCGCTCGGGGCGTGCGTAACTCCTTCGATCCGAGCCGCTGGAGGCCGCCGCGGGCCGATCGCGCCGATCCTGACGCGATTCGAAGGAGTTGCGAGCAGGCCGGTCGCCATACGCCCGAACCGGACGGTCATCCCGGCGCGGGCGGTCGTCGCGGAAGGACGGCCGGGCATCGCCGAACGTGCGGCGGTCATCGCGAGGCTGGCGCTCGCCGCGCGGCCGGTCGTCGGCCCCACGGCGGCCGTCATCGCGGCGCGGACGGTCGTCGAAGCGCCGGGCCGGGCGGTCAGAACTCCACCGATCCGTGCCGCGGGAGCCGGAATCGGGCCGTTCGCGGCGATCTGCGCGCGAATCCGTGGAGTTTCGGCGATCCCGGTCGCCGTAGCCCCGCTCGGGCCGGTCGCCGTAGCTCCGGTCGTCCCGACGGGGACGGTCATCGCGGCGCGCACCCTGGGCCTGCGAGCGAATGCCGCGGGCCTCGTCGCGGCCGGCGCGCTCCTGCGCGGTCCAGCGCTGCTTCTTCTCGGGGGCCTGCTCGTCGGCCGGACGGTATCCGCGGTGCTTCGGGCTCTTGCTGCCGGCGGTGCCGGCGGAGGCCTGTCCGGGGCTCCGCCGTTTCGTCTCGCTGCGCGCGCTCGACGACCGGTCGTGGAACGAGGTCTTCTTCGCGCCGTAGCGCGGCTCGAAGTTCTGGGCGCGGCCGCCGGCCGGCTTCTTGTTCTTGGGCATGGGGTGGTGTCCTTCTGGGTTTCTCTCGCGAGAACAGCGCCCGCGCCGAGACGGCGCAGAGCAACCCGGACAATCGTCGGCCGGGGGCCATTCACAGTGATGGTGATGTGCGTCGAGCGACGCTCACCATCGGCCCCTTGGACTCACAAACCCATCCGCAACACGCGGTGTCCAGAGCCGACTGCCCCACTCTATCGGTCCCACCTGTGAGAGCACCCGGCCCCGCAGCTCACCCGGCCCCGCATCACCGGCCCCGCAGCTCACCGAGACAGGAGATCTCACGGAGACAGGACGTGTGAGCGCTCACGCCTCCTGTGTCGGCGACTTTTCCTGTCCCGGTGATGCGCGCAGCGCGCGACGCGGGTGCAGGTCGCTCGTGTCGACGGGGGTGAGGTCGGGGGTCGCCGCCCGCGACCGGCGCGCATCGCGCCGCTCGCGCGCACCCTCCACGAGGTTGTAGAGCGTCGGCAGCACGAGCAGGGTCAGCACGGTCGACGACACGAGGCCGCCGATGACGACGATCGCGAGCGGCTGCGAGATGAAGCCGCCGTGGCCGGTGATCCCGAGCGCCATGGGCGTGAGCGCGAAGATCGTCGCGAGCGCCGTCATGAGGATCGGCCGGAGGCGCCGCGAACCGCCCGCCACGACGGCGTCGTGCGCGTTCAGGCCCTTCTCGCGGTACTGGTTGACGAGGTCGACGAGCACGATCGCGATCGTCACGACGATGCCGATCAGCATGAGCACGCCGATGAGCGAGGCGACGCCCAGCGGCACACCCGTCGCGATCTGGAGCAGGATCGCCCCGGTCGCCGCGAACGGCACCGAGACCAGCAGCAGCAGCGGCTGCCGCAGCGACTTGAAGGTCGCCACCATGACGATGTAGACGATCAGGATCGCCGCGAGCATCGCGAGACCCAGCTGCGCGAACGCGTCCTGCTGCTGAGTGAGCACGCCGCCGATCTTCGCGTCGGCGCCGGTCGGCAGGTCGACCTCGTCGAGAGCGGTGGTGACGGTGGCGGATGCCGCGTTCAGATCGTCGGTGGACGGGCTCACCGTCACGGTCGCCGTGCGCTGTC
Organism: Actinomycetes bacterium; assembly: GCA_023451265.1. Taxonomy (GTDB): domain Bacteria; phylum Actinomycetota; class Actinomycetes; order Actinomycetales; family Microbacteriaceae; genus Microbacterium. The sequence continues at coordinate 9,949 of JAEYAG010000257.1, forward strand.
CGCGCTGCGTCGTGATGGAGGTCGGGCCCTGGCTCTGCTCGACGCTCGCGACCTCGTCGAGGCGGATGAGCCCGGCGCCGGAGGCGATCGGCAGTGCCCGCAGTTCGTCGATCGTGGTGGGGATCGACGCCGCCTGCAGGTAGACCGTGAGCGACGTGCCGTCGATCTCGACGGTCCCCGCCTGCCGCGGCTGCATCGTGTTGGACACCAGTGCGCCGACGGCGACCTCCGAGAGTCCCAGCGAGGCGGCCTTGTCGCGGTCGACCGACACGGCGACGTAGGGGAGGGATGCCGAGAGGTTCGAGGTGACCTGACCGAGGCCCTCCTTGCCCTCGAGCGCGGTGACCACGGCATCCGTCGCCTGCTGCAGCGCGTCGGCGTCGGGCGCGGTCACATCGACCTCGACGTCGCTGGAGCCGAAGCCGCCCTGGCCGGCGGCCACGGTGATCGTGCCCGCATCGTCGATGTCGGCGAGCGCGGCCTGCACGTCCTCGCGGACCGCGACCTGGTCGGCGTCGGGGTCGGTCGTGATGGAGTAGGTGATGCCCGCGCCACCGCCGGCGAACGCGTCGCGGATGGCGGAGCCCGAAGAGCCGATCGAGGTCTGCACGGTCTCGACGCCCGGCACCCCCAGCAGGACGTCCTCGACCTTCTTGGCGGCTGCGTCCTCGGCATCCAGCGACGCGGCCTGCGCGGCCTCCTGCGTCACCGTGAAGGTGTTCTGGCCGCTGTCGCCCAGGAAGTTGGTCTTCATGAAGGGGGCGACCGCGAGGGTGCCGCCGAGGACGAGCACGGCCACCAGCACGGTGACCCAGGAGTGCTTCAGCGTCCACGACAGGATCGGCAGGTACGCCTTCTGCAGCTTCGAGGGCGGCGCGGCGGGGTCTTCCGGGTCGATCGGGTTGCCCTCGGCATCCCGCACCGGCTTGCCGGGACGCAGGAACCAGTACGCCAGCACCGGCACGATCGTCAGCGCCACGAACAGCGACGCCGACATGGCGATCGTGACGGTCATCGCGAACGGCCGGAACAGCTCGCCGGTCATGTCGCCGACGAAGGCGATCGGCAGGAACACCGCGACGGTGGTGATCGTCGAGGCGGTGATGGCCGCGGCGACCTCGCGGACGGCGAGGAGGATCGCCGGCAGCTTCTCCGCCCCCTCCACGTAGTGCCGCTTGATGTTCTCGATCACGACGATCGAGTCGTCGACGACCCGGCCGATCGCGATCGTCAGGGCGCCGAGGGTGAGGATGTTCAGCGAGTAGCCGAATGCCTGGATGCCGACGAAGGTGATGAGCACGCTCGTCGGGATGGAGATCGCGGTGACGAGCGTCGAGCGCACCGACAGCAGGAACACCAGGATGACGAGCACCGCGAACACGAGGCCGAGCAGGCCCTCCTGCGCGAGCGACTCGATGGACTGCTCGATGTAGGGCGCCTGGTCGAACACGACGGTGAACTCGGCCTTGTCGCCGAGCGAGTCCTGCAGCTGCGGCAGCAGGGCGGTGACCGCGCGGCTGACGTCGACGGTGTTGGCGGCGGGGAGTTTCGTGATCGAGATGGTGAGGGCGGGCTCGCCGTTCACGCGGGAGATGGACGTCACCGGGTCCTGGCCGAGGACGACAGTGGCGACGTCGGCGATGGTGACGGTGCCCGCGGCGAGCTGCTCCGCGGAGGTCGGGACGAGCGGCAGCGCGGCGATCTCGTCGACGCTGGTGAGCTTCGCGCCGGTCTGCACCGTGAGGGTCTGGTCGCCCTCGGTGACCGACCCGCCGGGGAACAGCACGCCGTTCTGGTCCAGGGCGTCGGTGATGGCGGTCTGCGTGAAGCCGGCGGCGGCCAGCTTCGCCTGGTCGGGGGTGATGGTCACCCGCTGCCCCTGACCGCCGATGATGGATGCTGCGCTGACGCCCGCGACGTCTTCGAGGTCGGGGACCGCGGTGGCTTCGAGCTGCGCCTGGATGGTCTCCTCGTCGTCGTAGCCGGTGACGGCGAGCGCGATGACGGGCAGGTCATCGATCGAGAACGAGACGACGTTGGGCTCGACACTGTCGGGCAGTGTCGACTTGATGCGGTTGATCGCCTGCAGGATCTTCTGCTCGGCCGTCGCGAGGTCGGTGCCGTAGGTGAACGACGCCTGGATGATGGAGGCGTTCGTCGTGCTCGTGGCGGTCGTCGATTCGAGCCCCGGAATGCCCTGGATCGCCGTCTCGATAGGCGTCGAGACGTCGTTGTTGACGACGTCGGGCGACGCACCGGGGTAGGTGGAGAGGATCGACAGCTGCGGGAACTCGATCGAGGGGATGAGCTCCTGCTTGAGGTTCGTCAGGGCGAGCCCGCCGAAGATCGCGGCGACGATCGTGATGAGGGCGATGAGCGCCCGGTTCTTCAGGCTCAGGACGGCGAGGTTCGACACGGAGGGCCTTTGCTGTGGATGCCGGCGGGATACGGACGGGAAGCGAACGCTGTCGATACACGAATGTATCCAGTTCATTGTCGCACGCGGCGGTCGATGGGTAGTTCTCCCCATGGCCTGATCGCGGGTGCGGCGTTTACGGTGAACACGGAGGTGCTGCAATGGGGATGATGTTGCCGAACGAGCTCGTCTGGGTGATGGAGAAGCTCGGATTCGAGTGGCCGGACATCGACGAGGACGAGGTGCGCAAGGGCGCGACCCTGGTGCGGAACCTCGGCACCGACCTGGAGGACGTCATCCAGGCGGTGGACCGCAAGATGAACGGCGACCTCGCGGCAGCGCTGCAGGGCAACGCCGGACCGGCGACCCTGTCGGCGTGGAACACCAACCGCTCGCAGAATCTGCAGCGGCTCGTGGACATCATGCCGCCTGCGGCGACGGCGATGGATATCGGAGCCGGGGCGATCACCGCGCTGAAGGTCAAGGTGATCGTCGACGTGACCACGACGCTGGTCACGCTGGTCGCCATGCTGACGAACCCGATCACCGCTGTCGGGGCCGGCCCCATGCTGCTGATCAAGAAGAAGCTGCTGAACGCGGCCGTCGACATCGCCGTCGAGCAGCTCATCGCCCAGGTCGCCCCCATGGCGATCGAGCCGCTCGCCGAGCAGCTGCCCGCGGTCATCGACGCGATCCTCGATGCCCCGATGGTCGAGGGCGCCGTCGGCGACACCGACGAGTTCCACGCCGACCTCGCGGCGCTCGAAGATGCACAGTCGACGATGAAGCTGCACGGCGCCGACATCCAGTCGCTGACCTCCACGTTCTTCGCCGAGTTCTCGGCGCTGGACTTCGGCGGGGACTGATGAGCGCGTTCAAGCCGATCATCCGGGAGCTGAAGGACGCCGCCCTCCGCGGTGGCGCGCACGCGAAGGACAAGCTGCCCCAGCTCACCCGCAACATCAACGACCATCTCGACACGGTGGTGCGCAGGGTGAGGGATGCCGACCGGTTCGACGACGCCATCGACGTGAACCTCAAGCGGTTCAAGCGGAACAAGAAGCACGATTCCGCCGAGTATCACCGGCAGTACAACGAGCAGATGGACACGCTGCAGAACATGTCGGCCGCCGACTGGCTGCGCAACCGCATCGACTTCCTTGACAAGGGTCGTACCCCCGACTCGGTGCGCGCGCAGCAGAACGCCCGCGATTACGCCCTGCAGCAGCGCATCCTCGAGCTTCGCCGCGAAGGCCAGTCCCGCGACGAAGCCAAGCAGAACGCGCTCGAATGGCTCACGACCCAAGCGGCAACGCACCGCCTCGACGGGATCGCGGGCGGCAACATGACGGACATCTCCGGCGTGGGCGACGCGCGCGTGAACTCCTCTCTCGGGTCGCAGTGGCGCTCGCGTGTGGGCGACATCGACCGCGCGGTCATCGACTACGTCAATGCACACCCCGGCGTGGATCTGAACAAGATCTCGATCAATGTGCTGTTCAGATAGGTTGGGATCCATGGTCGAGATCGCTGACTTCGTCCCGCACGCGCCCGTCCCCCGGTCGATCATCGACGAGTACCGCGGCCGGGTGCCCGACGAACTGATCGAGGTCTGGGAGAACTACGGCTACGGCACCTTCGGTGAGGGCTTCCTGCGGATCATCGACCCGAAGCTCTACGAGGCCGAGGTCGGCGACTGCATCGGCAAGACCCAGGGCGACGGCATCGCCATCCCGGTCATGACCACCGGCCTCGGAGACCTCATCACTTGGGAACCGAGCGCCGGTGTCATCGGCATCCTCTACCGCGAGATGCGGACGGTCGGGCTCGGCAGCATGGACGCCTTCCTCACGCTCACCTATCTCGACGGTGCCGAGCACCTCTCCGACACGCTGAACTGGGACATCTTCCCCGAGGCGGTCGCGGCGCACGGCGAGCTGCCGTACGATCAGTCGTTCATCTTCGTCCCGCTGCTGTCGATGGGCGGCGAGGCGAAGGTCGAGAACCTCCACAAGCGCGACACCATCGCCTCCATCCAGGTCGCCGTCGACCTCCAAGGCGTCATCGGCCACTGAACCGACCGAAACCACAACATGGTCGAGATCGCTGACTTCGTCCCGCACGCGCCCGTCCCCCGGGAGATCGTCGACCAGTACCGCGGGCGGGTGCCCGACGAACTGATCGAGGTCTGGGAGAACTACGGCTACGGCACCTTCGGGGAGGGGTTCCTGCGGATCATCGACCCGAAGCTCTACGAGGCCGAGGTCGGCGACTGCATCGGCAAGACCCAAGGCGACGGCATCGCCATCCCGGTCATGACCACCGGCCTCGGAGACCTCATCACCTGGGAACCCCGCGTCGGGTTCATTGCGATCATGTACCGCCTCGGCGACACACAGGCACTCGGCCGCACGTTCGATGGCCTGATCCTGTTCCTCGAAGACGAGATTCTCCTGGAGGACCTGAAGGCGGAGATCTTCCCGAAGGCGGTCGAGGCACACGGCGAGCTGCCGTACGATCAGTCGTTCATCTTCGTCCCGCTGCTGTCGATGGGCGGGAAGGCGAAGGTCGAGAACCTCCACAAGCGCGACACCATCGCCTCCATCCAGGTCGCCGTCGACCTCCAAGGCGTCATCGGCCACTGAGTCATCGGCCACTGAGTCAGCGGGGCGGCAGACCGCCCAGCAGCAGGCCGAGCGCCGCCGCCACGAGGCACAGCGCTAGGGTGCCGAGCAGGTTCAGCCACGCCCAGTCGCGACGCCCGCGCTGTGCGAGCAGCACGGTCTCGGCCGAGACGGTGCTGAACGTCGTGAAACCGCCGAGCACCCCGACGCCGATGATCGCGACCCATGTCGGCGACACGAGCGCGCCCAGGCCGGTGATGAGGCCCAGCAGGAACGACCCGACGATGTTGACGACGAGGATGCCGACGGGGAAGACGCCGGTGCGCCCGCGCATGATCGCGCCGTCGAGCAGGTAGCGCGCCCCGGCGCCGAGCGCGCCGCCGACGACGAGCAGTGTCCAGTCCAGGCCGTTCACTCGGCATCCTCCGGCGGTTCGACCTCGCCCGGACGGTCGACGATCCGCCGCCCGATGGTGAGTCCCGCGGCGGCGGCGAGCGCCCCGCCGAACAGTGACAGGGCGATGAGGGCGAGTCCGACGAAGGGCGACGCGCTCGCGGTCGTCACCGACTGCACCGCGAACGCGCTGTAGGTGGTGAACCCGCCCATGACGCCGGTGCCGAGGAAGAGGCGGCCGAGCGGATGCCGGTCGTCGAGCCACCCGATGATGACGCCCAGCAGCAGCGACCCGACGAGGTTGATCCCAAGCGTCACCGCCGGGGCGGCGAGCGGGTGGACCGCCGGGCCGACCGTGAGCGGCACGACGAGGAGCGCCCGGGCGGCGACGCCGACCGCACCGCCGACGATGACGAGCACGAGGGCGGCCGGTGAGAACCATCCCGCGCGGGCCACGAGCCGAGATTATCGGCCGATCAGCCCAGGATCAGGGAGCGGATCGCCGATTCGGGCGAGACAGTGCGATCCAGCATCCTGCCCTGCCGGTAGCGGGCGAACACCCGCGGATCGATGTACGAGCTCTTCGCCACCGTGGGGGTGTTGCCGAGCGCCTCGGCGGCCGCCTTCACCGCGAGCACCTCCGCGCGCTTGCGCTGCGTCTTGGTGTCGACGGCGCCGATCTGGGCGAGCGCCTCGGCGGCGAGGATCGTGCCCCGCAGGGTGCGGAAATCCTTCGCGGTGAAGGCACCGCCGGTCATCGTCCGCACGTACGCGTTGACCTCCTTCGGCGTGAGCGGCACGCGTCGCCGGCCACGTTCGAACGCGAGGAGCGGCGACGCAGGGCGGCCGGCGATCAGCAACGCGACGACGGCGGCCAGCTCCGCGTCGTCGATCTCGAGGCTCTGCCGTTTGCCGCTCTTGCCCGGAAAGCGCAGGCTCGTCACGGTCGCCTCGACCGCGGCATCCCGCCGCCGGAGCGTCGTGAGTCCGCGGCTGCCGTGCTTGGCGAGGTAGCGCTCGCTGCCGACGCGCGGCGCCGCCTGATCCAGCAGGCGGAACGCCGTCGCGAGCACCCGCTCCCGGTCGAGTCCCTCGCGCCGCAGCGACGTCGTCACCCGACCGCGGGCGCGCGGGAGCGACTCGGCCAACTGCAACGCACGGGCGTACTTGCCCTTGTCGCGCCCGGCGGACCAGTCCGGGTGGTACAGGTACTGCGTCCTGCCCGCCTCGTCGACACCGGTCGCCTGGATGTGACCGTTCGGCGCGGCACTGATCCAGACGTCCTGCCAGGCCGGGGGGATCACGAGCGCCACGACGCGCTCGCGCTCGTCGGCGGGGAGGGCGTCCCCGTCCGCATCCGTGTAGCGGAAACCGGAGCGGGAACGCACACGCCGGTACCCGAGGTCCACCCCGGGATGGACCTTCTTCAGACGCACCACGCCGGCGCCGTCAGGAGTTTCGCAGCATGTCGATGAGCTGCGCCTTGCGCTTGCCGGAGTAGCCGCTGATGCCGAGCTCCTTGGCGCGAGCGCGCAGGTCGGCGACCGTCCAGTCGTCGTACGACCCGGCCTCACCGCCGCGCTCACCCACCTTCTTGCGCCCGTCGCGGGCGGCGGCGTTGGAGATGCGTGCGGCCTTCTGCTTGGAGGCGCCGTCCTTGCGCAGCTCCTCGTAGAGCTCGGGGTCCTTCAGGGAATTGGGCGTGCGATTCTGAGGCATATAACGGCCCTATCGCAGATTCGGCCCGGGTGGCAAGGGGGGTGCCACCGTGCCCGGTCAGGGCTAGATTCGATGCGTCATGGAGTCCCCGGACATCCCGGAGAAAGGGAGCAATCACATGAACATCGCTCTGATCATCATCATCGTCGTCGCCATCGTGCTCGCGATCGTGGGAGGCATGTCCCAGGCCCTCAACTGGCTGCTGTGGGTCGCACTGATCGTCGGCGTCATCGCGCTGATCGCGTTCCTGCTGCGAGTCGTGCGCGGGGGTCGGGCCTAAGTCCCATCCCCGCACCCGACAGCCACGGACGGCGCCTCCGCATCGCGGGGCGCCGTCCGTCATTGTCGTCACAGGTGCCACCGATCACAGGTTCCGGTCCGCGTAGACGGTGAGCGCGTCGCGGACGAACGTCGCGCCCGCCGTGCCGCCGTAGTTCGCGGCGAAGCGCTCGTCGGCGACGTACATCTCCGCGAGCCCCCGCACGTAGCCGGCGATGTCGCCCTGCGGATCGGCGGCCGGGGTGCCGGGCACCGCCCGCAGCCACGCCACGTGACGCGCCGCGAGCTCTTGCGCTGCGGCGCTGTCGGGCGCGAGAGCGGATGCCGCGGCATCCTGCCACGCGGCGCTCAGCGCGGCGGTCTGCGCCTTCCAGTCCTCCCGTGTCGCGGCGTCCATCCCGCGCCACCACCGGTCGGAGTCGGCGTATGCCTTCTCCCCCCAGCGCTCGGTGACCTCGTCCTTGTACTGCGTGTGATCGAACCCGTCGAACATGTCCTCTGCCATGGGTTCCTCTCCCTTCTTGAGTGTCGTGATGGTCGCCTCGACCGACGCGATCTGACGCGTCAGCCGGTCGTGCTCGTCGTGCAGCCACGCCAGGTGCGTCTCGAGCGCCTCCTCGGCGGCCGTCGGCCGGGCGAGGATCTCGGCGATCTGCGGCAGCCCGAGCCCGAGCTCGCGCAGCAGCAGGATGCGCTGCAGCCGCAGCAGGGACGCGGAGTCGTACCGCCGATACCCGTTGTCACCGACGCTCGAGGGCGGGAGCAGCCCGAGCTCGCCGTAGTGCCGGAGGGTCCGGCTCGTGGTGCCGGCGAGCTTCGCGATCTGCTGGATCGACCATTCCTTCATGACGACCACGGTAAAGGTTGACGTTGCGTCAAGGTCAAGCGGGAATCGAGGAACACCATTGACACACTCGAGATATATCGTGTTATTCTCTCCTCAACGCGATATATCTCGATTCGCGACCGAACACAGGAGAACCCCATGACTCTCGAGAAGTGGCTCATCAAGCCGGGCGAGACCCGGGTGATCGACCTCGAAGACATCCGTAAGCTCAAGGTCGGCCTCATCGGCGGCCAGATCGACGTCGTCGCCCACGACGAGCCCGGCGTGCGCATCGAAGTCCACGCCGTCACCATCAAAGACCTGCGCATCGAAGCTTCGGGGGATGTCGTGGAGATCGACCACCCGCAGCTGCGCTGGGATAACTTCCTCGAGGTGTTCCGCAACTTCAGCGTGACCGGGCCCAAGGCCGAGATCAGCGTCGCCGTCCCCCGCCAGATCGCCCTCACACTGGGCGTCGTCTCCGCGAGCGCCCTCGTGTCGGGCCTCGTGACCGACGCGCGCCTCAACACCGTCTCGGGCGACATCATCGTCGACGGCATCACCGGCGACCTGTCGGCCAACGCCGTCTCGGGCGACGTGCAGATCCGCGGTCTCACCGGCACGCTCAGCGCCAACTCCGTCTCGGGCGAGGTCGCCGCGACCGGCAGCATCCGCAAGGCCACGATCGACACCGTCTCGGGCAACATGCTCGTCGACTCGACCGGGCGGGTCGACGCCGTGAGCCTCAACACCGTCTCCGGCGACGCGACGGTGCGCATCGACGAGGGTCACCCCGCCAACTTCGTGCTGCGCAGCGTCAGCGGCCGCCTCATGGTCGACGGGATCAAGCGCTCGACGTCCGGTCCGTCCAACTACGTCGACTCCGTCGGCGAGCTCAGCGGCAGCTTCGTCGACGTGCGCGCCAACTCCGTGTCGGGCGACGTGACGGTGCTGCGCCGTGCGTCGACGCCGGCGCCGGATGCCGCGGCATCCGCCCCCACGTCGCCGACCCCCGAGCCGGAGCCCGCCGAGCCGGTCTTCCCCGAGGAGGTGTGACGATGGCCCCCGTGTTCTCGCACGGCGATCTGCGCCTGTACCTGCTGAACCTGCTCGACGAGTCGCCTCGCCACGGCTACGACCTCATGCAGGCGCTGTCCGATCGCACCGGCGGCACGTACACGCCCAGCGCCGGCACGATCTACCCCCGCCTCGCCAAGCTCGAGGAGGAGGGCCTGGTCACCAAGGTGGTCGACGGCCGCAAGACCGTCTACGAGATCACCGACGCCGGCCGCGCCGAGGTCGCCGCCCGGGCAGGTGAGCTGGAGGGCATCGAGGCGGGTCTCGCCGACAGCGTCCGGCTCATCGCCGAGGAGGTGCGCGGGAGTGTCCGCGAGGCGATGAAGAGTCTGCGCGCCGACCTCGCGGCCTCCGCGCAGTCGGAGCGGCAGACCGCCAAAGAGCGCGCCTCGTCTGCCACGGCGAGCGCGGACGACGACCGCTCCGCCTCGCGGGAGCAGATGCGCCGCGCAGAGGCTCTCGTCGGAGAGTTCCGCGCGAACGTCCGCGCCGACCTGCGCTCACACCTCGCGCACGGCGGGAGCCTCGCGGCATCCATCATCGACGACCTGTCCCGCGCGCTCGAGGACGCCTCCCGCGCGCTCACCCAGGCGCTGCGCCGCTGAACCGGAGCGGGGTCAGCCGGCGTCGTCGTGCGGCCAGAGGGGCTCGTCGTCCGCGGCGGGTTCCTCCAGCGGCACGACCAGCACCGGTCGGGACTGCCGGTGGGCGAGCCGGGCGGCCACCGACCCGGTGAAGAACTCCCGGATCGACTCGCCGAACCCGCGGCGGCGGGTGCCGACGGCGATCAGCCGCGCCTGCGACTGCTCGGCCAGCTGCTTGATCGCCAGCGCGGGGTCGCCGACGAGCTGGCGCACCGACCAGTCCACCCCGGTTCCGTCGAGAACGGATGCCGCGGCAGCGGTCACCGACGCCAGTTGCGCCTCGCCGACGGCGATGTCGAGATCGATCGGCGCGGAGTGGACGTATCCGTCCGGATCCTCGTACGTGACGAAGCGGGTGACGTCGACGTGCGCCACGATCAGGGGCGCGCCGAACAACTGCGCGTAGCGCGCCGCCTCCTTCAGAACGCGGGCCGGCTGATCGGGGATGACCCCCACGATCACGGCATGCTGAGGGACCGGGTCCGCTTCGGAATCGCTCATGACACCCTCTCTGTCATCGGTCCTCCACAGCGAGGCCTGGAGGGCACCGTGTTATCCTGAATGCTACTCTTGCCGGTTTCCAGCCGGATCGTAAACCGCATCGTGAACGCACGAGGCAAACGCCGGGCAATGTGACGGGCCGCCGCACAGCCCGTGACTCAGAAATGAGGGGGTCTCGCATGGGGCGTGGCCGTCAGAAGGCGAAGCACACCAAGATCGCTCGCGAGCTGAAGTACGACACCTACAACGTCAACTACTCCGCGCTCGAGAAGGAGCTCGGTCACCACGACGACGATCAGTACGTCGACAAGTGGGCCGACCAGTACGCCGACGACGAGGACGAGCTCGAAAAAGCCTGACCTCGCAGCATCCGCGCGTCGACGCGGGGCGGGTCACCATGCGCCGTGCCGGCGCTCCCACTCGTCTTCGATCGTGTGCGGTCGCGCCACGACGAGCCCGGCGGGGATCGTCGCCAGGAACAGGATGCCGAGGAGCAGCAGCGCGGGCACCCATCCGCTCGTGGCCTCGTGCAGAATGCCGAACGACAGCGGGAAGAGCGCCCCGATCGCGTAGCCGACGCTCTGCGTGAACCCGCTGAGCGCGACGGCGCCCTCGTGCGTGCGCGCCCGCAGCTGGATGAGGACGAGCACCGCGGGGAACAGCCCCTGCGGCGTTCCGAGCAGCACGACCCACAGCACCGTCGCCGCCGTCGGGGCGAACACCATGCCCGCGACGCCCGCGAGACCGGCGGCGAGCGCCACCGCGTACAGCACGCCGACCCGGCGCCACCGGCTGAGGACGATCGGCACGAGGATCGACCACGGCAGACCCATCGCGCCGAACAGCGAGAGCAGGGCGCCGGCGGCGGCGTGGGAGACACCGGCGTGCTCGACGAGGATCGCCGGCAGCCACGCGAACAGCGCGTACACGCTCGCCGACGAGATCGCGAACGTGATGGCCAGCGCCCACGCCAGCGGCAAGCGCGGCAGCCGGCCGAGCACGCCCGGCGCCGGCTCGTCGATGTCGACCGGTGCCGGGGCGCCGGATGCCGTGGCCGCGGCATCCGCCCGCCGTGCGCCCGCCCGCTCGCGCGCGACGAGCGTGACCCACGGGATGATTGCCAGCAGCGCGAAGACGGCCCACATTCCCAGCGAGAAGCGCCACCCGGCCGCGTCGGCGACGGGAACCGCGATGAGCGGCGGCAGGAACGCCGCGACGGCGAGGAGCCCCGAGTACAGGGCGGTCATGGACCCGACGCGGTCGGGGAAGTACTTCTTGATGAGCGGGGGCAGCACGACGTTGCCGACGCCGACGGCCGCGAAGAGCACCGCCGTCGCGGCGAGCAGCGTGCCGGCTTCGCCCGCGACGGCGCGGCCGAGCAGGGCGAGGGTGACGACGACCATGGATGCCGCGGCAAGCCGTTCCAGCCCGAAACGGCGCTCGAGGGCCGGGGTCACGATGCCGAACACCGCGAAGCACACCGGCGGCGCGGTGCCGATGAGCCCCGCGATCCACGCCGGGACGGCGAAGTCGGCTTGGACCTCGGTGAGGATGGGCGACAGTGCGGCCACCGCCGACCGCAGCGAGAACGCCACCAGGACGACGCCCGCGAGGGCCAGCGCGCGCTCGCGCCACAGCGAACGGGTCGTCACGACTCCTGCGTGCCCTCGACCCAGGCGAGGTACTCGTCGGTGACGGTGCCCGTGATGTAGCGCCCGTCGAAGCAGCTCATGTCGAGGTCTTCCACGTCGGGAGAGCCGTCGAGGATCGCCGCCTTCAGGTCGTCGATCTCCTGGTAGACCATGTAGTCCGCGCCGAGCTCCTTCGCGATCTCGGGGATCGTCCGGCCGTGGGCGACCAGCTCGTGACGCGACGGCATGTTGATGCCGTAGACGTGCGGGTAGCGCACCGGCGGGGCGGCCGAGGCGAACGTGACCGAGAGCGCCCCGGCATCCCGCGCCATCTGGATGATCTCCTTGGACGTCGTGCCTCGGACGATCGAGTCGTCGATGAGCAGCACGTTCTTGCCCTTGAACTCGCTCGACATGGCGTTGAGCTTCTGGCGCACGCTCTTCTTGCGCACCGCCTGGCCCGGCATGATGAACGTCCGGCCGACGTAGCGGTTCTTGTAGAAGCCCTCGCGGTACTCCACGCCCAGCTTGCGCGCGACCTGCATCGCGGCGGGGCGCGAGGAGTCGGGGATCGGCATGACGACGTCGATCGCTCCCGCCGGCGTGTACTTGGCGATCGTGTCGGCGAGGCGCTCGCCCATCCGCAGGCGCGCCTCGTACACCGAGATGCCGTTCATGACCGAGTCGGGGCGGGCGAGGTACACGTACTCGAACGAGCACGGCACCAGCTGGGGGTTCGCGGCGCACTGCTGCGTGTGCAGCCGGCCGTCGAGGTCGATGAAGACCGCCTCGCCGGGCTCGACGTCGCGCACGACCTCGAAACCGCCGTTCTCGAGCACGAGCGACTCGGAGGCGACGGTCCACTCGTAGCTGCCGGTCGGGGTGCCTTCGGCGTCCACCGCGGGACGTGTGCCGAGGATGAGGGGGCGGATGCCGAAGGGGTCGCGGAAGGCGAGCAGACCGTAGCCGGCGATGAGCGCGATGGCGGCGTACGATCCCTCGACGCGCTCGTGCACCCGCGAGACGGCCTGGAAAACCTGCTGCGGGTCGAGTTCGAGCCCGGCGATGCCGGCCTGCAGCTCGTTGGCGAGCACGTTGACCAGCAGTTCGGTGTCGGAGCTGGTGTTCAGGTGCCGGCGGTCGGTGCGGAACAGCTCATCGGTGAGCTCACGCGTGTTGGTGAGGTTGCCGTTGTGCACGAGGACGATGCCGTACGGCGCGTTGACGTAGAACGGCTGCGCCTCCTCCTCGCTGGAGGCGGTGCCCTTCGTCGCGTAGCGCACGTGCCCCAGGCCGATGTTGCCGAGCAGGGCCCGCATGTCGCGGGTGCGGAAGGCCTCACGCACCTGCCCCTTCGCCTTGAACAGGTGGAAGACGCCGTTGGTCTCGGCCGTCGCGATGCCCGTCGAGTCCTGACCGCGGTGCTGCAGCAGGAGGAGGGAGTCGTAGATCTCCTGGTTGACGTTGCCGTGGCCTACGACACCGACGATTCCGCACATTCGTGTTGCTCGTTCCGTTCTGCGCCTAGAGCGCCGATGACGCGTACGTGCCGACGAGACGCACGGCGCCGCCGTCGACGCCCTTGGCGCCCTCTTCGAAGTGTCCGTGAGCATCGTCGGGTCGGGCGCCGTCGCGGACGACGCCGACCTGCCAGGTCGCGATGCCTTCGGCGTGGAGCGCGGATGCCGCGGCATCCGCCTTCTCGGCCGCCACCACCGCGAGGAAGCCGACGCCGAGGTTCCAGGTGCCCTCGGTGTCCTCGAGGCGCAGGCCCCCCAGGTCGGCGAGCACGCGGAACACCGGTGAGGGCGACCAGGTCGAGCGGTCGAGCTCGGTCCAGGTGCCCTGCGGGAGCACGCGCGCGAGGTTCGCGGCGATGCCGCCGCCGGTGACGTGGCTGAGGGAGTGGATGGCGCCGGGGAACTGCTCGATCAGCCGCAGGAGCGGCAGCGTGTACAGGCGGGTGGGCTCGAGGAGCTCCTCGCCCCACGTGCGGTCGAAGTCGGCCGCGTGCGCGCCGTAGCTGATGCCCTTGCCCGCGACGATGTGCCGGATGAGCGAGTAGCCGTTGGAGTGGGGGCCGCTGGAGGCGAGCGCCAGCACGACGTCGCCGGGCTGCACCCGGTCGGCGCCGAGCACGTGATCGGCCTCGACGACGCCGGTCGCCGCTCCCGCGACGTCGTAGTCGTTGACGCCCAGCAGGCCCGGGTGCTCCGCGGTCTCGCCGCCGACGAGCGCCGTGCCGGTCTGCTCGCACCCGAGGGCGATGCCGCGGACGATGTCGGCGATGCGCTCGGGGAACACCTTGCCGCACGCGATGTAGTCCGTCATGAACAGCGGCCGGGCGCCGACCACGACGATGTCGTCGACCACCATGCCGACGAGGTCCTGGCCGATCGTGTCGTGCTTGTCGATGGCCTGCGCGATCGCGACCTTCGTGCCGACGCCGTCGGTGCTCGTCGCCAGCAGCGGCTTCGCGTAGGCGCGCAAGGCGGAGGCGTCGAACAGGCCGGCGAAGCCGCCGACGCCGCCGAGCACTTCGGGACCGTGGGTACGCCGGACGGCCGACTTCATCAGTTCGACGGCGAGGTCTCCCGCCGCGGTGTCGACGCCGGCTTCGGTATAGGGGTTCTGTGGGGCCTGTGCCACCCGACCAGCCTACCCGGCCCGGCACTCGCCCCGGCATCCGCTCGTCTGCCTAGGATGGCGGCATGGCTGCAGCGTCGGGACCGGAGTGGGTCGTGCGCGAAGACGCCGGACTCCCGGTGCTCGTCGCGCTGTACCTGCGCCAGGTGCTGGCGATCCGCTTTCCCGAAGAGCTGCCGCATCTGCGGGGCGTTCCGCCGACGACGGCCGGCGAGTACGACGATTCCGCGACGCTGGAGCGTCAGTGGCGCGCGTACTGGGACATGACGGTCGAACCGCAGGCGAACCCGTCGCCGGTGCCGCTCGAGCTCGTCGACGGGTTCGACATGCTCGTCGCGCTGCCGGTGGAGGGCTTTGCGGAGCTGCAGGCGGCGATCGCGCCGCACGGGGCGGATGCCGTGGCGTTCGCCCGGGCGGCCCACGCGCGCTATCGGGCGGGCCTGGGCACGGGGGCGTCGTACCGCGCGTACGCCAGCGCGATCGCCGAGCACGAGCGCGCCGTGGGACGGCGGGCGCACTCGTTCGAGCTCAACGTGCAGGTGCTGCCGTTGACCCAGCGAGGCGTGTGGTGGATCGGCGCGCTCACGGTCGCGGTGACCGACGGGCTGCGCGGCGACATCGCGGCCTTCGACGCGGCCATCGGCCCGGTCATCGCCGACATCGCCTAGCCCCCGGTCGTCGAGCTCCCCCGGTCGTCGAGCGAGCGCAGCGAGACGAAACGCCCCACCCGCCCCGCTCAGCCTCCGCGGTCGTCGACCTCCCCCGGTCGTTGAGCGAGCGCAGCGAGACGAAACGCCCACCCGCCCGCTCAGCCCTCCGGGGTCGTGACGTGCTCGACGTCGACGCGCACGTCGCGGGTGCGTCGGCCGACGGTCCGGTCCAGCAGGAGGGCGACGGCGCCGCCGAGCGCAATGCCGACCGGGATGCCGAACAGGCACAGGAACCCGAACACCTGGGTCGAGGAGTACTCCACACCGGTGCTGGCGCTCGCCTGATCGGTGCCGTGGAAGGCGAACGTGAGGATGAGGGCGGCGAGGATGCCGAGGGCTGCTCCCGCGGCGAGGAACACCCCGTAGCGCGGGCTGCGGCGCAGCTGCACGGTCTCGAGGTGGTGCTCGGGCGCGGACGTCATGAGTCCATTGTCCCACCGCGCGCTGGATCCGGCGCCCCGGGGTCCGGCCGGCGCAACAGACAGCGGCACGTTGAGGAGGAGATCTGCATTCGGGAGGTCGAATCCTCCGGAGAATCACCTCCCGAATGCGAATCTCCTCCCGAACGCAGCCCCGGGCGGGCGAGAGTAGCGTGGAAGCATGGCAGTCCCTCACGTCGTCATCATCGGGGGCGGGTTCGCCGGCATCTCGGCCGCCCGCGCGCTGCGCAAGGCTCCGGTCCGGGTGACCCTCGTCGACCGCCGCGTCTACAACACGTTCCAGCCGCTGCTCTACCAAGTGGCCACCGGAGGCCTCAACCCCGGCGACGTCACCCACTTCCTGCGGAGCCTGCGGGTCCGCCAGCGCAACCTCGACGTCGTGCACGAGCACCTGATGGAGATCGACCACGACGCCCGCACCGTGCGCCTGTTCGACGGCGAGACCCTCTCGTACGACTACCTCGTCATCACGACCGGCGTGACGACGGCCTACCACGGGACGAAAGGCGCGAAGGAGAACTCGTTCGCCGTCTACTCCCGGTCGCAGGCGATCGCGATCCGCGATGCGCTGTTCACCCGGCTCGAGCGCGCCGCGGTGCGCCCCGAGCGGCACAAGGGCCTCTCGGTCGTCGTGATCGGCGGCGGTCCCACGGGCGTCGAGATGGCCGGCGCCCTCGCCGAGCTGCGCGATCAGGGCCTCGAGCCGGCATACCCCGAGCTCGACGGCGCGGCCTTCCGCATCACCCTCGTGCAGCGCAGCGAGATCCTGAAGCCGTTCACCCCGAAGCTGCGGGACTACGCGGCCGCGCAACTGCGTCACCGCGACGTCGCGCTGCGGCTCGGCGCCGGGGTGCAGGAGGTGCGGAAGGACTCGGTGATCCTCTCCGACGGCACCGAACTGGCATCCGACCTCACCGTCTGGGCCACCGGCGTCGCCCCGCACGAAGAAGTGCGCGAGTGGAGTCTGCCGCTCGACGACGGCGACCGCATCCGCGTCGGGGAGGATTTGCAGGTGGTCGGGATGCCGGGCGTGTACGCGGCCGGCGATGTCGCCGCCACGCCGCAACAGCTCCCCCAGTTGGCGCAGCCGGCGATCCAGGGCGGCGCGCACGTCGCGCGTCAGATCCTGCGGGCGATCGCGGGCGAGGAGGGCGAGCCGTTCTCCTACTACGACAAGGGTCAGCTCGCCATCATCGGGCGCCGCTCCGCGATCGGCGAGGTGCCCGGCATCGCGAACCTGCCGATCCTGCACCGCATCCGTCCGCTGCAGCGGATCCGCCTGCTGCGCGCGACGATCCCCCTGACCGGCACGATCGCCTGGTTCGTCTGGCTGTTCGTCCACATCGCGAGCCTGCTCGGACCTCGCAACAAGCTCACCGTCATGGTCGGGCTCATCGCGCGCTACGGCGCGCACCTGTGGCGCACCCCGGTGCCCATCGTCGGCGACGTTCCCGCGATCCGCCCGCACCGCGTCGCCCGCACCCCCCGCACCGGTTCGGCGCCCGGCGCCTCAGCTGACGCCTGACACCCGAGCCGAGGCCGGGTGCCGGTGACGCGGTCGTCCGCTTCGGCGACGTGACCGTCGATCTCGCCGCGACGCTCGTCACCCGGGCCGGTCAGCCGGTGCACCTGACCCCGACCGAGTGGCGGATGCTGGAGTTCTTGGCGAGGCATCCGGGCGCCCTCGTGACACGACAGGCGCTGCTGCGCGACATCTGGGGCACCGACCAGGTCGCCGACACCGGCTACCTGCGCCTGTACATGTCGCAGCTGCGCAGGAAGCTCGAGGCCGACCCCGCCGCGCCCCGGCACCTGCTGACCGAGGCGGGCATGGGCTACCGGCTCACGCTCGACTGACCCG
>JAEYAG010000157.1 GCA_023451265.1 Actinomycetes bacterium
AGGTGGGGGAGCCGCGGGCGGCGGCGCATCGGCGGGTGGTGCTCGCGCCCCCGGCATCCGTCATCGGCCACGCCGAGCGGACGGCGGCGGCGCGCGCCGCGATCGCCGGACGCGAGGGCCTCGTGGCCGTCGGCGCGTGGCTCGCCGGCGGCGGGATCGCCCCCATCGTCGCCGACACCGTCGACGAGGTCGAGAAGGTGCGCGCGTGCATTCTCTTCGGCCGCGAGTAGCAGACCGGTGACGTCGGGGGTAGCACAGCCCGTCGGCTCCGGCCAGCCCCCGACCTGACGGATGCCGGGATCGGCATATGGGGCTACCCTGGTCTCACGAAGCACCACGGGTCGAACGTGAGGAGACGCCATGAGAGGCAAGATCGGGATCGTCGTGGGACTGGCCGCCGGGTACGTCCTCGGTTCCCGCGCCGGGCGTGAGCGCTACGAGCAGATCAAGTCGGGCTTCCTGAAGGTGTGGAACACGCCGCCGGTGCAGAAGCAGGTCGACAAGGCGAAGGACCTCGGCAAGTCCGCGGCCCTCGCCCTGCCCAGCGCCCTGTGGGACGGCGCCGTCAAGGTGACCAAGGCCGCGAGCAAGAGCGGCACCCCCGGGCAGAAACTCGACTCGGCCATCAAGGCCGGGAAAGACTCGGCGGATGACGTCGCCCGCGGCGCGGAGAAGAGCGTCGCCGAGGTGAAGAAGGCCGCCGACAAGGCCGTGGCCGAAGCCAAGAAGGCCGTGGACGACTGAGATGAGCACTCCCCGCGGCTTCCGTGACCGCTCGGACGACAGCCTGCTGACCCTCGTCGGCGAGGTGCCCGAGCTCGTCCGCAACCTCGTCGTGGCCGAGATCGACTCGGCGAAGAAGTGGGCCAAGAAGACGGGCAAGGATGCCGGGATGGGCGGCGCCTGGTTCCTGGTCGCCCTGTTCTTCCTGTTCTGGTCGATCCCCGCGCTCGGCGCGTTCACGATCATCGGGCTGAGCTCGTGGATGCCGGCGTGGCTCGCGAGCCTCATCGTGTTCGTGATCGGCATCGTGCTCGTAGCGGTCTTCGCCCTGCTGGGGCTGCTGCGGTTCAAGAAGCTCAGCCGCTCCGAGAACCCCGCGAAGGCCATCAAGGTCGACGCGCGCATCGTGAAGGAAGTGGCCGATGAGTTCTGACCTGCCCGTCCCCCGCACCGCGGTCGCGCTCGGCATCACCGACCCCGTCGAGCGTGCCCGCGCCGAGCTGAAGGCGGCGCTGGCGGCGATCGAGGAGAAGGCGAACGTCCCCAAGCGCGTCGCGAAGGCGACCGACCGCACCGTCGCCGACGCCCGCTCCTTCGCCCGCCGCAACCCCACGGGCGCGACCGCCGCCGTCGTCGCCGCCGCAGCCCTGGTCGGCGTGGCGGTGTGGGGCATCGTCCGGCTCTACACCCGCTGACCGGCCCACACTCGCACCGCACGGGCGACGGATGCCGCGGCATCCGCCGGTGTCCTTTGTCCGGGACGCCGGGGGTATGCTCGGATCCAGGCAGTGGCAATGACGCGCACGCTGCCGGCACCGCCTTGCCCGACAGCACGGAGTCCCGATTCCGAAGCGGGTGGCGCCGGACGCGCGATCCCGTGTGTCCCGACTGAGCACCGAGAGTCGACCATGAACCGAGACCTGCAGGCCGAGGCGCCCAAGCCCCTCAAGGGCTGGCGCGTGCTCGTTCCGCGCGGCGGCCCCTGGGGCGATTCCGTGGCGGCGACCCTGCGCGCCCAGGGCGCCGTGCCGGTCATCGCCCCCCTCATCAACTTCGCGCCGTCGACGGATCAGGTGACCCTCGAGGCGGCCCTGGCCGATCTCGCCGCCGGCGCCTTCGACTGGGTGACGCTGACGAGTGCGACCACGGTGGACGTGCTCTACGCCTACCGCGCCGTGATCCCGGCCTCCACGCGCGTCGCGGCCGTCGGCGAGACGACGGCCGCCGCGCTCACCGCGGTCGGCTACAGCGTCGACCTGGTGCCGGACGAGGACAACTCCGCCGCGGGTATGGCCGCGCAGATGATCGAGCTCGAGCCGGAGCCCCGCCGCATCCTGACCCTGCGCAGCGAGATCGCCAAGCCGGTGCTGACCCGCCGGCTCACCGAGGCCGGTCACGACGTTCGCAGTGTCGTGGCGTACCGCACGGTGGGGGTCCCCGTCACCGAGCGCATCGCCCACGACGTCGCGAGCGGCCGGATCAACGCGATCCTCGTCACGAGCGGATCGGTCGCCGAGCAGGTGCACCTGCAGTTCCCCGAGATCCCCGACGCGACGATCGTCGCGGCGATCGGTCCGCGCACCGCGAAGGATGCCCGCAAGGCGGGTCTCGGGGTCAGCGCCGTCGCGCGGGAGCAGACGATCGAGGGTCTCATCGCTGCGGTGTCGCGCTTTCCGCTGCCGCACGCCGCCGACGAGTTCGCCGTCTGATCGGATCGTTGCGGGTCTGTGAGCATTCACACACCGTGACGCTGGCAGACTGATCGCATGGTGACGCTGCTGCTCGACTCGACGCAGCTCGAGGTCGTGCTCTCACCCATCGAGCGGACGCTCTCGCGCCGCACGACGAGCGTGCGGATCGCGCGGGAGCACATCGTCAAAGTGCAGCTCACCGACGACGCCTGGACGTGGCTGCGCGGTGTGCCGAGCCCGGGAACTCTCATCCGCGGCACCATCGCCATGGGGACGTGGCGCTCGGCCGGCGGCGCGGATTTCGTCATCGTCCGGCGCCGTCACCCCGCCGTCGTGATCGACCTAGACGGGGATGCCGAGTTTTCGCGCGTCGTGCTCACGACGCGCCACGGGCGGGATCTCGTGCAGGCGCTGCGGCTCGAGGCGGACGATGCGCCGCTGGAGGTCACCGAGATCGCCGCGTCGGCGCGCTGAACGTCAGCTGACGTCGCGGCGCCAGCTGACGGCGTAGCCGATCACCAGCAGCACCACGGCGTACCCGAGCAGAACGAGTCCGCCCGCCCACCAGTGCAGGCCGACCGCCGCGGTCTCGCCACCGAGGCTCGAGTAGATGCTCGCGCCGACGAGGGCGTCGGATGCGGCGCCCGGCAGGTACTCCGTGATGCCGGAGACCCCCTCCACGAACCCGCCGACGGTGCGCAGGATGGGCTCGATGAACTGCGTGAAGGCGAGCACGCCGACGACGGCCGCGACCTGATTGCGCACCAGGGTGCCGACGGCGATGCCGACGAGCGTCCACAGCACGAACGCGATCACCATCCGGCCGATCATCGCCCACGTCTCCGCGGACCCGAGGGCCGTGTCGATGCCGAACACGGCGAGGAGCCCACCGCCCAGGCCGACCGTCGCGACGAGCGCGACGACGGCGTACAGCAGACCCATGAGGATGCCGGCGACCACCTTTCCGCCGAGCGCGATCCCGCGCCGCGGTGTGGCGAGGAAGGTCGGGGTCAGGGTCTTGTGCCGGAACTCGTTCGTCACGAGCAGAGTGCCGATCAGGAGCGGGAACACGTACCCGACCGCGGTGGCGAGGCTGTAGATCACCGGCGGGAGCATCTCGGCGGGCAGGGCCGGGCCGTTCACCGCGTCGCCGCCGAGGGCGCCCGAGTCGAGGGCGCCGAACGTCGCCGCGAGGCCACCGGCGGTGCTGCCGACGTACACGAGCAGCACGAGGCCGAGGATCCACCAGATGGCGGTGGTGAACTGCTTGGTCAGTTCCGAGCGCGAGGCGTTGACGAGGCTCATCGCCGGCCCCCTTCCTCTGCCGGGGCGGGTTGCGGTGCGGTCGGCGCGTGCACGCGGGTGCCGTTGACGAGGTCGAGGAAGACCTCCTCCAGCGCCGGACCGCGACGCTGCAGGTTCGACAGGGCGACCCCCGCTGCGGCGGCGACGGCCCCCAGCGCGGCCGGCTCGGCGCCGCGCACCGTGAAACCGGTGCGCATCGGCTCGTAGGCGATGCCCGCGGCATCCAGCGCCTGGGCCAGCGCTGCCCGGTCGGGGGAGTCGACGATCGTCGCGTAGTCGTCGGCGACCGTGAGACCGGCGATGTCGCCTTCGTAGACGAGGCGGCCGCGGGAGATGATCAGCAGCGCGTCGACCGTCTGCTGCACCTCGGCGAGCATGTGGGAGGAGACGAGCACTGTGCGGCCCTCGCGGGCGAGCTGCCCGAGGAAGCCGCGGAGCCACTTGATGCCCTCGGGGTCGAGACCGTTGGCCGGCTCGTCGAGGACGAGCACGCCGGGGTCGCCGAGCAGGGTGTACGCGAGGCCCAGCCGCTGGCGCATGCCGAGCGAGAACCCGCCGGCCTTCCGCCCGGCGGCGTCGGCGAGGCCGACAAGGCCCAGCACCTCGTCGATGCGGGCGGTCGGCAGGCCCGCCGCCTGCGCATACACCTTGAGGTGGTTCGCCGCGGTGCGACCGGGATGGAAGCTCGACGCCTCGAGCGCGGCGCCGACCGTCTGCAGGGGCCGGTCGAGCTCGGCGTAGCGCTTGCCGCCGATCGTCGCGCTCCCGCTGGTCGCGGACACGAGCCCCAGCAGGATCCGCAGCGACGTCGTCTTGCCGGCGCCGTTGGGCCCCAAGAAGCCGGTGACGCGGCCCGGTTCGACCCGGGCGGTGAGACCGTCGACGGCGGCGACGGGTCCGAATCGCTTGATGACGTCGGTGAACTCGAGGACATGTCCCTCGGGTGTGGCGGGCATCGGCGGCCTCTCATCGTGGGGGTCGTTGCCTCCATCCTGTCGCATGCCGCCGCCGGCGCCCGGAGGCCGCGCCCGGGTGAGGTGTTCCCGCGGGTAACGTTGCGAGCGTGACCGACACCGTCGAACCCACCGTGCTGGCGCGCACCCAGCGCGCCATCGGACATCTGACGCTCAACCGTCCCCGCGCCATCAACGCGCTCGACCTCGACATGATCGAGCAGCTCTCGGCGGCGCTGGACCGATGGGAGAGCGACCCGGACGTGGAGCTCGTCCTCCTGGACGGCGCCGGCGATCGCGGACTGTGCGCCGGTGGGGACGTGCGCGGCCTCCGCGAGCAGATCGTGTCGGGGCGCACCGACGACGTCGCCGTGTTCTTCCGCGCCGAGTACGCGCTGAACGCACGCATCGCCGAGTATCCGAAGCCCATCGTCGCGATCGCCGACGGGGTCACGATGGGCGGCGGCATCGGTCTGGCTGGTCACGCCGCCGTCCGCGTCGTCACCGAGCGCTCCCGGCTGGCCATGCCCGAGACCCGCATCGGCTTCACGCCCGACGTGGGCGGGTCGTGGCTGCTCGCGCACGCCCCGGGCCGGATCGGCGAGTACCTCGCCCTCACCGGCGAGACGATGGATGCCGCCGACGCGATCTACGCCGGATTCGCCGACGCGCTCGTGCCGAGCGAGCGACTCGACGACCTCCGTCACGCGCTCGTCGACCGCGCCGACCCCGCGACGCCCGCGGAACTCGTGCTCCTCCTGGATGAGACGCCGGGGCCGTCTCGGCTCCGGGCGGCGCGGCCGTGGATCGATGATGCGTTCGCTGCGGACACCGTCAACGAGATCATCGCGCGCCTGCGCGCGCACGGCGAGCCGGCGGCATCCGACACCGCCGACCTGCTCGAGCAGCTCGCGCCCACCGCGCTCACCGTGACCCTCGCCGCCGTCCGCCGCGCCCGGGAGCTGCCGGATCTGCGGACGGCGCTCGCACAGGAGTACGGCCTCGTGCTGTGGTTCGCGCACACGCAGCCCGATCTCGTGGAGGGCATCCGCGCCCAGCTCGTCGACAAGACCCGTGACCCGCGCTGGCAGCCCGCGGCGCTCGCCGACGTCGCCGCCGACCTCGGCGCCGAGGCTCTGGAATGGGTGCCGCGCGAACCGCTGTGGCCGGCCCACTGACCGCGCCCGCCGGAGCGGAACCGGCGGAGAGCTCTCCGGCGCCGCGGCGCCGGTGGTGGTCGATCGGCGTCGCCGTCGACTGGTTCTTCTTCGTGTTCGCCGGTCTCGCCGCGGTGTGGCTCGCCTACCTCAGCCTCACCGAGACGTTCCACGTCGGCTGGTGGGGCATCCCGTTCTTCCTCGGCTTCTGGGCGCTGCTGGCCTACCTCGTGCTGCCGCGACTGCACCGCATCGACCACATCGTGGCCACCGTCACGGCGGGCGATCCGCGGGTGACGCTGGACGTCATCCGCGACTTCTCGACCGGGTATCACGCACGCAACGGCGGTGGCGACAGCATCCGCACCGACGGCGACCTGCCCGTCGTGGACGTCCGTGCCCTCGCGGGGGTGTCCGCATGAGCGCTGCCACCCCGCAGAAGCGTCCCGCTTACGAGCCGGCCGCCCGGCTGCTGTCGCCGACCCGCGCCGATCCGCACATGCGCCGGCCGGTCACGATCGTCGCGGGAACCGTGCTGGTGCTGTTGCGCGTCGTCGCCGGCGCGATCGCGCTGGCGGCGATCGCGGGCGGCTGGAACGACATCGTGACGGATGCCGGGGCCTCCCTCGATGGATTCGACCCGACCCCCGAGGGTGCGGCCGCGGCGCTCTGGGTCGTCATGGCGACCGGCGGTGCAGTGCTGCTGGCCGACCTGCTGATCGCCGTCTTCGTCTTCGCCGGGCGCAACTGGGCGCGCGTTGTCGTGATGGTCTTCTCGACGCTGTCGATCGCGTCGTCCTTCGTCGCGTGGTGGGCGCAGGGCCAGGAGATCACGCTGCAGAGCACCTTCCTGTCGCTGAGCCTGGACATCCTGATCCTGCTCGCCCTGTCGAGCCAGAGCGCCGCCGCGTATGCGCGGCGCGGTGAGAAGCGCTGAGGTCGCCCGTGTTCGACAGTCCCCTCTCCGCGTCGGCCTACGAGGTGCTCGGCGTGGCGCCGAATGCCGCGGACGACGACGTCCGCAAGGCGTACCGCCTGCGGCTGCGCCAGACCCACCCCGACACCGGGGGCGACGCCGCCGCGTTCGTGCAGGTGCAGCGGGCGTGGGAGCTCGTCGCGACGCCCGAGGCCCGCGCCGCCTACGACCGCGGGCACGGTTTCGGCGCCGCCGGGTACGCACCCGGGGCCGGTGCCGGCGAGTCGGGCGG
>JAEYAG010000029.1 GCA_023451265.1 Actinomycetes bacterium
GGACGGCGCGCAGGGTGTCCAGCTGCGCGGCCCGCGCCCGCAGCACCTCCACCCGAGCCTCCCGGTCCTTGGAGTAGCCGACCGCACCCTGCCGGGCCGCCTCCACAGACTGCGAGAGCGAACGGTAGATCTCGTCGGCGCGGGAGCCGAAGTGATCGCGCGCCGCGCGCTGCACGAGGCGCAGCCGCTCGCGCAGCTGCTTGCCGACCTGGAAGGCCACCTCGTCGATGTAGCGGCGGACGAGCATCTTCGCCTCGGACTGCCGGCGGCCGAGCCGGGCGTTCTTGTCCTCGCGGTAGGCGCGGCGCCCGACGAGCACACCCGCGAGCAGCGACAGCGGGTTGAGCACGGCCATGCCGAGCACGCTCGTGGCCAGCCCCACCATGAGCACGCCGCCGTACGACCCGCGCACCCCGATGTAGATCTTCTCCGCGGGCGACAGCGATGTCGTGTCCACACCGGCGATCTCATCGACCGGGTCGAGCACGCCCGCCACGTCGCTGACGTCGATGTCCGGGATGTCGTCGCCCGCCAGTAGGAACTGCTCGGCGACCTCCTGGGCGAGCCACTGCTGGCGCTCGTTGGTCCAGACGAAGGTGTCGGTGACCGCCTCGCCGACGCGCTCGTCGAGCCACAGCGCGAACTGGTCCCACACCGGCCCCGGGTCGCCCTCGTCGATCGCGTCTTCCGCCTGCCGCTGCACTCGACGCAGCCGGTCGCGCAGATCGTGCTCGGTGTCGGCGATGAGATCGGCGATGCCGTCGGTGAGCGCGACCTGCCATTTCGAGGACTTGCCGCGGAAGTCCTCCGCCTGCTGCTTGGCCGTCTCCAGCCGGGCGAGCAGCTCCGGGGTCTGTTCGGGGTGCAGCAGAGCCTGCAGCTCCGCCTGCGTCGACATCGCGATCTGCGCGATCGTGAACTCGAGATCGGCGGCGGCGGCGCTGCGGTGCAGCTCGTCGGCGCGGCCCAGCACACTCGTGCGCAGGTACTGCACGAGGGCGGGGAACCCCGACTCGGTGTTGAGGTCGCGGTCACCACGGTCGGCGGCCGCGAGGCGCAGGTCGCTCGAGATCGCGAAGACCGGCACGCGACTCTCGGCCTGCACGAGGTGCTCCCGGTTGATCTCCGCGACCCGCTGCCAGTGCGGGTAGACATCGATCTTGGAGACGATCGCCGAGACGCGCGGTGACAGGCGCTCGGCCTGGCCGAGCAGGCGCAGCTCCGACGCCGTGTACTCCTGCGACGCATCCGAGACCAGCAGCATCGCGTGGGCGCCCATGAGCGCCGACAGCGCCGACAGCGCGCGGAACGACGGCACGTCGTCGACGCCGGGCGAATCCACGAGGCGGAGCCCGCCCTTGAGGATCTCCCGCGGGAGCAGCACC
The DNA here is from genome assembly GCA_023451265.1 of Actinomycetes bacterium. GTDB lineage: Bacteria > Actinomycetota > Actinomycetes > Actinomycetales > Microbacteriaceae > Microbacterium. The sequence continues at coordinate 1,386 of JAEYAG010000029.1, forward strand.
TCGGCGCCGACGACCGCCCCGTCGGCATCCCTCGGCCCCGGCGCCGTCAGGTGAGCGGGCAGCTCGTCGAGGGCGATCTCTCGGCGCTCGGTCTGCGCGCCGCTGCGCACCAGCAGCGTCGCCGACGGCTCGTCGCCGTAGCCGACGACCGTCGGCACCCGTGTGGCGATGTCGTCGTCGACCGGGCACACCGGTGCGCCCACGAGCGCGTTGATGAGCTTGCTCTTGCCCTGCTTGTACTCCCCCACCACGAGGACCCGGACGAAGGGATCGGTCAGGCGCGCGCGTGCGTGCTCGATCCGTTCGACCAGGTCCTCGCGACCGGCGTCGGCCGACAGCCGTTGCAACCGTTCGGATGCCCCCAGCAGCATCCGCACCTCGTCGTCGTGCTGCGCCCCATCGCCGTGCTCGATCATCTCCGACCGCCCCATCGCCCGCCCCGTCCCTGCACGGTAACCCCAACCGCCGGGATCATCAAGGCTCCAGCCGGTGCTGCCCCGGAGCCTGGCGACCACATGGCGATCCGGGCCGCGGGCGGCGATCTGCCCACGGCCCGGATACAGAGGCGTCGAGCGTCAGAAGTCGACGTCGTCGACGTCCACATCCATGTCGACATCGGTCGGCGAGTCCTCCAGGACGTTGTTGCCGAGGCCCGACGACCAGATGTTGGTGGACTCGTCGTTCCACTCCTGGGTGTTGTTCACCTCGGGAGAGAACTCCTGGTTGAACGCGTCGTTGAGCACGTCCGAGATGTCCACGCTGATGCTGTGGTCATCCTGGTTGGTGAACGAGTCCGTGATGTCGGTGTGCAGCGAGTTGTCGACCATCGAGTTGTCGGTGTTGTACGACCCGAGCACGGTGCTCGTGTTGATCGTGCTGCCGATGACCGCGTCGCCGTCGATGTCGTAGTGCACGGAGTTGTCCACCGACGAGTCGAAGGTGATGTCGCCGCCGGCGGCGTTCGAACCGGCGCCGGTCGCCCCCAGCACCGACGAGGCGCTGCCGATCGCGACGTCACCGTGCGCATCGATGTTGCTGTTGACCGACTGGTCGACCACCGTCGCGTTGGTGGTGATCGTGGCCGCCGCCGACACCGAGCCGAGCCCGCCGGCGCCGCCCAGGTTGTACTCCCGCAGACCTGCGTTGACGGAGTTGTCGTTCGCGGAGTCGTGGATGGAGTTGTCCTGGTCGTAGTCGAGGTGCTGGTTGTACGACCCGAAGTTGCCCGAGTCGTTCACCGAGTTGTCGGAGTTGTTCGCCCAGCCGTTGACCGAGTTGTCGGAGTTGTCGGAGTTGTCCACCGAGTTGTCGTTGAACGAGTCGGTGATCGGCAGGTTGACGTTGATCGAGTTGTCGGAGTTATCCGAGTTGTCGGAGTTGTCCGAGTTGTCGGAGTTGTCCGAGTTGTTCGCCCACCCGTTGGTGGAGCTGTTGGAGTTGTCCGAGCTGTCGTTGAAGGCGTCGTTGATCCCGACCGTCGCGTCGAGGTTCATCGAGTTGTCTTCGTCGACATCACTCAGGAAGTTGCCGTCGGCCATTGCCGTTCCTCTCGTTGGGCGCATCACGCGCTGGATACGACGAGTCTGATCGCGCGGCCTGCGTGCGGCATCGGGGAGACTCCCCCCTATCGGCACCGGGGGACCGGGGACGGGCATCCCACCCCGGGAGGGGGACGGGGTGCGCCGCCGCGCCGACCCACTGCCTAGGCTGGGCGGGTGGAACTGGCCGAACTGACCGCCTTGCTCACCCCCGACGGGCTGCGGCTCGTGGACGAGATCGGCGCGATCGACACGCCCGCCGAGGTGGCGACCACGGTCTCGCGGCTGCGGGCCGCGGGCCTCTCCCCCGATCTCGTCTCCGCCGCCGTCGGGCAGGCGCGGCTGCGCACGCGGGCGCGGCAGAAGTTCGGTGAGTTCGCCGATCGGATGCTGTTCACGCGCGCGGGACTGGAACAGGCGACGCGCCTGGCGATCGGCGCGCGGCATGCCGGACGGTTCCGTGACGCCGGCTTCGTCCGGGTCGCCGACCTCGGCTGCGGGATCGGCGGCGACGCCCTCGCCCTCGCCGGCATCGGCCTTCAGGTGCTCGCCGTCGACGCCGACGAGGTGACCGCCGCCCTCGCGGCGTACAACCTGGCTCCGTTCGGCGACGCGGCCGTCGTGCGGCACGCCCGCGCGGAGGATGTCGCCCTCGACGGCGTGGACGCCGTGTGGCTCGACCCCGCGCGCCGCGAGGCGGGGCACGGCACCACCGCCCGCGTCGGCGCCGCGGACTGGTCGCCGCCGCTCGACTGGGTGTTCGACCTCGCCGGGCGGCTGCCGGCGGGCATCAAGCTCGGGCCGGCGTTCGACCGCACCCGCATCCCGGCGGATGCGGAGGCGCAGTGGATCAGCGTCGACGGGTCGACGATCGAACTCGTCGTCTGGACGGGAGCGCTCGCTCGCCCCGGCATCCGGCGCGCCGCGCTCGTGGTGCGTGGCGGCACAGCGGCCGAGCTCACGGCATCCGCCGACGCCGATGACGTCGCCACGCGCCTCCTCGGCGCGTTCGTGCACGAGCCCGAGGGCGCCGTCATCCGCGCGCGGCTCATCGGCGAGGTCGCCCGCGAGCTCGACGCCGGGATGCTCGCGCCGGGCATCGCGTACCTGACGTCGGATGCCGCGCTCACGAGTCCCTTCGTGCAGACCTTCCGGGTGCGCGAGCAGCTGCCGCCCGACGTCAAGGCGCTCTCGCGCGCGCTGCGCGAGCGCGGGATCGGGACGCTCGAGATCAAGAAGCGCGGCGTCGATGTCGACCCGGCGGCGCTGCGGACCAAGCTGAAGCTCCGCGGTACCGCGGCGGCGACGCTGATCCTGACGCGCGTCGGCGGCACGCGCATGGCCCTGCTCGCCGATCGCGTCTGAGGCGGCGTCAGCCGAACAGCGGGCCCTGCGTCGAGGCCCACCACAGCCATCCGCCGCTGTAGACGAGCGAGAGGATGCTGAGGCACAGCGCCCACGCCGCGATCGGCCGGCTCTCCCACGGGCGCCGCAGCGCCGCGATGGCGAGCCCCACGCCGACCAGGCCGATGAGGAAGCCCCACCCGACGAGGAACGACACGATCAGTCCCAGCACGGCGAAGGTCAGCGCCCAGCCCGCGCTGTGCGGCAGCGGCGCCGGCGGCGCGGGCGCCCACTGCACGTCGGCCGGTTCCGGGTCGGTGTGCACCGACGCCGTCACCGGGACCGGCTCGGTGAACTGACGCTGGAATCCGCCCCGATGCTCGCCGGGGAGGGTCGCGGTGCCCGCGAGGGCCACGTCCTCGGACGGCGGCTCCACCCGGGCGGCGTGGGCGAGGGGGGCGGGCGGCGCGGACTCGCCGGCGGCGGGCGCAGGCGCGGCGGCGGATGTGTTCGCGGTTTCGGTGGCCGCGGCGGCGGGCGTGTGCGGGGGCTCGGCCCCCGGCATCCGATCGTCGGTCATTCGGCCACCGCCACCTGGATCTCGGTCACCGGCAGCGTCGAATCGGCGCCGAAGGCCAGGGTCGACGGGGTGCGGCCGCTCATGATGAGTTCGGCGGCGAGGGCGGCGATCATGGCTCCATTGTCGGTGCAGAGGCTGAGTGGCGGAATCCGCACCGCGACGCCGGCCGCGGCGGCGCGCTCGAGGGCGACCTCCCGCAGGCGCCGGTTGGCGATGACGCCGCCGCCGAGCAGCAGGCGGGGCACGCCGTATCGCGCGCAGGCGTCGAGGGCCTTGGTGACGAGGACGTCGACGACCGCTTCGCGGAAGGATGCCGCCACGTCGGCGACCGGGACGGGCTCCCCCGCGGTCTCGGCTTGCTCGACCCAGCGGGCGACCGCGGTCTTGAGCCCCGAGAACGAGAAGTCGTACCGGTGCTCGGCCATGTCGGAGGCGCGGGACAGACCGCGCGGAAAGCGGATCGCGTGCGGGTCGCCGGTCGCGGCGGCGCGGTCGATCTCCGGGCCGCCGGGGTAGGGCAGGCCGAGGATGCGGGCGATCTTGTCGAAGGCCTCGCCGGCGGCGTCGTCCATCGTCTCGCCGAGCAGTTCGACGTCGGAGACGAGGTCCCGGACGAGCAGCAGCGAGGTGTGACCGCCGCTGACGAGCAGCGCGACGGTCGGATACTCGACCTCGTCGCCGGTGAGGATGTCGGCGGCGATGTGGCCCACGAGGTGGTTGACGGCGTAGAGCGGCTTGTCGAGGCTGACGGCCAGAGCCTTGGCCGCACCGATCCCGACCATGAGCGCGCCGGCGAGACCCGGGCCGCTCGTGACGGCGACCGCGTCGATGTCGCCCAGGGCGATGCCGGCTTCGGCGACGGCGGCCTCGATCGCCGGCTGCAGAGCCTCGAGGTGGGCGCGGGCGGCGACCTCGGGGACGACACCGCCGTAGCGGGCGTGCTCGTCCATCGAGCTCGCGATCGTGTTGGAGAGCAGGGTGCGGCCGCGGACGATGCCGATGCCGGTCTCGTCGCAGCTGGTCTCGATGCCGAGCACCAGGGGCTCATCGCGGTTCATGCGGCGCCCTCCCCGTCGTGAAAGCAGGCCGATCCGGCATCTCGCGGGTCGCCGGGGGCGTTGCGGCGCACTTCCGCCTGCTTTCGGAACGGCGTCACGAGCAGACCCCCGCATCCGCGGTCGGCTGCTGCGCGGCGACCCACGCGACCAGGTCGAGCTTCATGACGACGGCGTCGACGTCGTCGGGCTGGTAGTACCGCGGGCGGCGGGCGATCTCGACGAACCCCTCCGAGGCGTACATCGCTGCCGCCGTGGGGTTGTCGTCGCGCACCTCGAGGAACACCTCGCGCGCCCCGCGCTCCCGGGCGGCCTGCAGCAAGGCGCGCAGCAGCGCGCGACCCCGGCCGCGGCCCCGTGAGGCCTCGGCGATCGCGATCGTCTGGATGTCGGCATCCGCCGCCCCGGCCACCGCCCGCACGCCGCCGTAGCCGAGCAGCCGGCCGGCCTCGACGTCGACGAGGTAGCGGCCGTGCGGCGAGACGAGCTCCTCGCGCATCATCGCCTCGCTCCAGGCGTCGGTGGGGAACGACGTGCGCTCGAGGTCCATGATGGCGGCGAGGTCGTCGGCGGTGGCGGTGCGCAGCGTCATGATCCCACCCGCTTGCGGGGCGCCGGGAGCGTGACGTCGGGCGCGCGCAGGTAGAGCGGTTCGGGGCCGGTGAGCTCGCGGCCCGCGGCGATCGCCCGCGCCGCGACGACCGCGACCATGGCGGCGCTGATCTCGGTCACGTCGCGGCGTTCGGCCCGCAGCTCCCCGAGCACGGCGTCGATCTCGACGCGGGGCGCGAGGGCCGGTCCTGCGGTGCGGATGGGGAGCCCATCGGCATCCGTGCCCTCGTAGACCGAGTAGGCGACCTCGCGGCGCCGGGCGTCGGTCACGACGGCGAAGCGCGCGGGCTCGGCGAACGGGTCGGTGAGCGCCGCGGCCAGCAGGATCTGCAGGGCAGCGGCGTCGTGGCTCGGAACCGCGACGACCGGCAGCCCGCGGCCGAGTGCGAATGCGCGCGCCGCGGCGATGCCGACGCGCAGGCCGGTGAACGGACCGGGGCCCATGCCCGCCGCGACATGCGTCAGCGCGACCGATTGCGGTGCGGCCGTCGTGCCGACAGGGCCGAGCGCGGCGTCGGCGAGCGCCTGCTGCAGGAGATCGCCGATGGCCTCGGCATGGCCGAGCGGGTTGGCGCGGGAGTGCTCCGCGAACACCACTCCGTCGCCGTCGACGACTCCGACGGCCGTGCCGAGGGAGGTGTCGATGCCGAGGATCACGCCTTCCAGGGTAGTCGGCGCGGCGGCGGGTCAGCCGTGGCGCGTGATGCGGACGCGGCGCGGGGCGGCGTCTTCCATATCGGCGACGTGGGGGCCGGCCGTGCCGCACGCGGTGTCGACGCCCGTACCCGCCCACCCGCGGTCGATCTCGACCTCCCACCAGCGGTCGGCGACGGCGGCGGCGAACGGCGCGGCCCACTCCGCGATGACGACCGAGCCGGTGAAGTCGATGTCGAGGTCGTCGAGCTCGCCGTCGGTGCCGAGCCGGTACGCGTCGACGTGCACGAGCGGCGGGCCATCGCCGAGCGAGGGGTGCGTGCGGGCGATGACGAACGTGGGGCTCTGCACGCGCCCCCGCACCCCGAGGCCTGCGGCGATGCCGCGCGTCAGGGTCGTCTTGCCCGCGCCGAGCGGTCCGGTGAGGACGACGAGGTCACCCGCCCGCAGCGCGTCGCCGAGCGCGCGGCCGAGCGCTTCCATCTCGGCCGGCGAGGCGATCTCCCGCTCGCCGACGAACGCGTCGAGGCCCGTCACGGCGAGACCTCGCGGCGGGGCACGCGCGGCCCGATGCGGGTGACGATCTCGTAGTTGATGGTGCCCGCGGCATCCGCCCATTCCTCCACGGCCGGCACGCCGAGCGTCGGATCGCCGAAGAGCACGGCCTCGTCGCCGACCGCGACGGGGGCGTCGCCGACGTCGACGACGAACTGGTCCATCGCCACGCGGCCGGCGATCGGGAACACGCCGTCGCGGATGCGCACCGCCGCGCCGCTCGACGCCGCGCGCGGCACGCCGTCGGCGTAGCCGAGGGGTACGAGCGCGAGGGTGGTCTCGGCGGCGGTGCGGTGCTGGTATCCGTACGAGACACCCTGTCCGGCGGGCACCCGCCGGACCGCCGCGACCGCGCCGCGCAGCGTCATCGCCGGCCGCAGGCCGAGGTCGGCGGAGGTGCGATCGGCCAGCGGAGACAGCCCGTAGATCGAGAGGCCCAGCCGCACGCATCCGAACCGCGCCTCCGGCAGTGCGATCGCCGCGTGGGAGGCGGCGATGTGCCGCAGGTGCGGAGCGAGTGCGTGGGATGCCGCGAGCCCGAGCGCATCGCGGAACCGCCCGACGGCGGCGAGGTCGTCGGCCGTGCTGGTGTTGGAGAGGTGGCTGAAGATGCCGGTCACCCGCAGCCGGCCGATGCGCTCGAGCCGCGCCGCCTCGGCGAACGCGACGGCGTAGTCGGCGGGCGCGAGCCCGTTGCGTCCGAGGCCGGTCTCGACCTTGAGGTGGACGCTGACCGGCCGGTCGGCGGATGCCGCCGCCGACGCCGCCTGCAGCTGATCGACGCTCGAGATCCCGAGCTCAATGCCGCGAGCCGCGGCGGCCGCGAAGTCGGCGCCGGGAGCGTGCAGCCACGCGAGAATCGGCGCGTCGATGCCCGCGCGCCGCAGCGCGAGCGCCTCGTCGATGTCGGAGACGCCGAGCCGCGTCGCCCCGCCCTCGAGGGC
>JAEYAG010000120.1 GCA_023451265.1 Actinomycetes bacterium
GCGGCGCGTGCGCCGCAGGAGCGCACCCTCGTCGATGCGCTCGAGGACTGGCCGGTCGAGGAGATCCACAGCCTCACCCGGCTGCTCCACGCCCTGACGTCGGGAGTCGTCCCGGACTGATCCGCGCGCCGCCGCATCCGCGGTCAGCCCTCACGACTCCTGGTGGCGGAACGCGGCGTCGAACGACGCCTGGGGCGCCGGCCACAGGAGCGACCGCACGAAGCGCTGCGCCTCCTCGGCCCCGTGCCGGCGGTCCATGCCGGCATCCTCCCACTCGATCGAGATCGGGCCGGTGTAGCCGATCGCGTCGAGCGCCCGGAACGCGTCCTCCCACGGCACGTCGCCGTGCCCCGTGGAGACGAAGTCCCACCCGCGGCGCGGGTCGCCCCACCCCAGGTGCGAGCCGAGCACGCCGGCGCGGCCGTTGCGCGGCCGCATCCGGGTGTCCTTGCAGTCGACGTGGTAGATCCGGTCGGCGAAGTCGACGATGAATCCGACGGGGTCGATGTTCTGCCACATCATGTGCGACGGATCCCAGTTGAACCCGAACGCCGCGCGGTGGTCGATGGCCTCGAGCGCACGGACCGCCGTCCAGTAGTCGTAGGCGATCTCGCCCGGGTGCACCTCGTGCGCGAACCGGACGCCCTCGCCGTCGAAGACGTCGAGGATCGGATTCCAGCGCGCCGCGAAGTCGTCGTAGCCGGCGTCGATGACCGCAGCCGGCACGGGCGGGAACATCGCGAGGTACGGCCAGATGGACGATCCGGTGAAGCCCACGACCGTGTCGACGCCGAGCTTGCGCGCCACGCGCGCGGCGCGCTTCATGTCGTCGGCGGCCCGTCGACGCACCCCCTCGGCGTCGCCGTCGCCCCAGACGTACCCGCGCAGGATCGCCTCGTGGCGGAAGTCGATCGGTGCGTCGCACACGGCCTGCCCGGCGAGGTGGTTCGAGATCGCGTAGACCGCGAGCCCGTGCCGGTCGAGGATCTCGCGGCGGGATGCCAGGTACGCCGGGTCCTCGTCGGCTCGGCGCAGGTCGAGATGATCGCCGGATGCCGCGATCTCGAGTCCGTCGTATCCCCACGACGCCGCGAGCCGGGCCACCTCCTCGAACGGCAGGTCCGCCCACTGTCCGGTGAAGAGCGTGACGGGATGAGTAGCCATCGGCATCCTTTCGTTCAGCGTTGAAGCGAGCAGAGGTGGGCGAGCGAGCGCTCGGCGAGCGCATCCTGCGACTCGGCGAGCGGACGCCACACCGACGCGGCGACGGCGATCGTCGCGTTCTCGCCGGTGAAGCTCTCCAGACCCAGGATGCCGGAATATCCGGCGTCATCGAGGGCGGCGAGCACGCCGGGCCAGTCGGTGTGGTCGTCGCCGACCGCCCCACGGTCGTTCCCGCACACCTGCACGTGCGCGATGGCGGCCCCGGCGCGGCGGATCGCGTCGGTCGGGCGCTTCTCCTCGATGCCCAGGTGGTAGGTGTCCACCGCGAGCCCCAGGCCCGGACCGATGAGCGGGCCCAGGGCTTCGAGAGCCTGGTCGACGGTGTTCAGGAAGCTCGTCTCGTACCGGTTCAGCGGCTCGATCGCGAGGGTGACCCCGACCGCCTGCGCTTCCTCGACGAGCGGCGCGAGGTTGCGGCGCAGCTCGCCGGTCGCGGCGAGTCGCTCGTCGTCGGACATGCGCCAGGTGACGCCGGTGGGGGCATAGAACGGGCCCGCGACGATGCCGGCCCCCAGGACCGCGGCCGCCGTGAGGCACGCGCGCAGGTACTCCTGCGTCGCGGCGACGCCGCCCGCACGGGCCAGGAGCGACCGCCCCGACCCCATCGCGCCGACGACGACGGGGACGAGGGCGTGCTCCGCGAGCACGTCGCGGGTGCGCACCGGGTCCCAGTCGCCGGCGCTCTCCAGCGGCAGCTCGATCGCCCCGAACCCCATCCGGGCGATCTTCTCCGCGAGCGCCGGCAGGTTCTCGTCGGTCAGCGGCGAGGTCCACACCCAGGTGTTGACGCCGATCGTGCGCTGCATGGTCTCCTCCTTCCGGGATCATCCCGACAGAGGCGGGCCCCGCCCCGAGGAGCGGGGCCCGCCGCGCCGGCGCTTACGGCATCTGGCGCTGCTGCCAGACCTCCGGGAAGCCGGGGAGGTTCTCTCCGCCGAATTTCGCGTAGTGCCCGTCGGGCATGCCCTCGTTGGCGTCGAGGTAGGCGTCGACCTCCTCCGCGGTGATGGGGCTCTGCGGGAGCACCCACTCCTTGGGGACCTCTTCGCCGGCGAAGATCTTCTGCGCGGCGAGCAGGGGCGTCCGCCACTGGAAGTTGGAGTACACCGGCGCAAGACCGGTCAGCCCCGTCTCCTTCCACTTGCGCAGGAAGCTCATCTCGTCTTCACCGGTCATGACCGGGTAGTCGACGCCGGCATCCTCGAAGGCCTCGATGGCGGCGACGGCACCGTCACCGGCATCCATCCAGATGCCGTCCACGTCGCCCTTGGCGAGCTCGTCGGCGATGATCGTCTTGATCTTCGCCGGGTCGGCACCCGTGAAGTAGTCCACCGCCTCGATGCCCGCGTCGGCGAACAGGTGCTCGGCGGCGGCCCAGCGCTGCTCGAGCACGTCGACGCCGGGAAGGATGCGCAGGCCCACGACCTTCGATCCGGGCTCGAGGTTCTCGATCAGGAACTCGGCGGTGTCGATGCCCCACGCGAACCCGCCGATGGGGTGGATGAACGTGACCGGGCAGTCGGTGTTGACGCCGCGGTCGAACACGATGACCGGCTTGCCGGTCTCGCACGCGCGTTCGACGGCCGGCGTCATCGCGGCGGTGCTGTTGGGCGAGATGAGGAACACGTCGCACCCGCCCTCGGCGATGAAGTAGTCGATGTCAGCGATCTGGGTGTCATCGGAGTCCTGCGCGTCGCGGGTCTCCATCTCGCTGATGGCGCCCTGCTCCTGCAGGACCTTCAGCTGCTGGTTCATGGTGATCCAGCCGGTCTGGCGCCACGGGTTCGAGATCGACGCGTTCGCGAAGCACGCCTTCTTGGCGCCCTCGCTGGCGAACGAGGCCGTGTCGACCATCTCGGCGTTGATGTACTGCAGGTACGGCTCGTCCTCGGGGCCCTCCGGCACGACGTCGCGCTCGGCGTCCTGCTTGTCGAAGGCGGCCTGGTCGAACCACTCGTTCGCCTCGGCGGGTGCGCTGGCCTCGCCCGACGACTCCGGCGGCGCCACGCTGGGGTCGGTGGTGCACCCGGCGAGGACGAACAGTGAGGCGAGCGCCACCGCGGTGGTGGCGATCTTCATCGATCGTCGCATTGCTAGTCTCCTCTGGTTTCTGTGGCGCCCTGGGAAGCCAGGGCAGGTGATGCGGACGGTTGAGCCTCGGCGCCGCTGGGGGCGTCGGGCTCCTTCCCCGGGACGGGTGAAGACGGGGCGCCGCCGCGGCGGCGCGAGCGGAAGGCGACGCCGGAGTAGGCGACGGCGGCGATGATGATGACGCCCTGCACGGCGTCGCGCAGCGACGAGGGCACGCCGGCGATGTTCAGCAGCAGGAAGAGCGACTCGAGCACGAAGGCACCCGCGACGGCCGCGACGACCCACCCGCGGCCACCGCCGAGCACGACCCCGCCGAGGACGACGGCCGTGATCGCGATGAACTCGTAGCCGCGGCCGACCGACGGGTGCACGCCGGCGTACCCGACCAGCAGCACGGCGGCGACCGTCGCCGACAGCGACGAGATCACGAACGCGCGGGTGACGACCCACCACGAGCGGGCGCCGGCGTACCGCGCGGCGGCGGCGTTGTCGCCGAGCGCGATGAGGGTGCGGCCGAACGGGCGACGCATGAGCCAGATCGCCAGGGCCAGCCACGCGGCGAGGATCAGCACGGCCCACGGCAGGAAGTCGATGAGGGGCAGGTCGCGGATGCCGCCGCGTCCGATCTGCCGGAAGCTGTCGGCCGGGTTGCCGGTGGCCGCTCCCCCGGTCCACCACATCACCGCTCCCAGCAGCGCCAGCATCATCCCGAGCGTCACGATGAACGACGGCACGCGCAGCAGGGTCGTGAGAAGGCCGTTGACGAGGCCGACCAGGGCGCCGAAGACGACCATCAGGCACAGCACCGGAACCGTGCGGGCGTCGTCCTGACCGACGAGGTTTCCGGCGATGATCACCTGCGCCGTGATGAGGGATCCCTGCGACAGGTCGAACTCCCCCGCGATGATCGCGAAGTACTGGCCGATCGCGACGATCGCCACCGGCGCGACCCGCTGGATGAACCGCATGAACTGGCCAGGCTCGGCGAAGTTGGGGTTCAGGATCGTGACGGCGACCAGCAGCACGATCAGCAGCAGGAAGACCGCGCTGCGCGGACTCACCAGGGCCTTCAGCGTCGTCATCGCGCACCTCCCGTGCTCGCCGCGCCGGCATCGGTCGCATCGGCCTCCGCCGCATCGACGAGAGCCGCCGAGGCGGCCGCCATCGCGGGCGCGGCGGCGAGCGCCGCGGCATCCCCACTCGTTCTCACGCCGCCGGGACCGAAGCGGGCGCGGCGGCGCACAATGGCGCGGCGGCTGTACACGGCGACCGCCGCGACGATGACGATGCCGCGCACGACGTCCTTCAGGAAGGGGTTGACCTGCATGACGCTCATGACGTTGTCGACCACGGCGAAGATGGCGACGCCGCCGATCGTCCCCCAGATCGACCCGCGGCCGCCCATGAGCAGGGTGCCGCCGAGCACGACCGCGGCGATCGACAGCAGCGCGTAGCCGCCCTGCTGGCCGACCGTCGGGCTGCCGACGCCCAGGCGCGAGGCGAGCAGCAGGCCGGCGAGGCCCGCGAACACCGAGCACAGCACGTGCGCGGCGATGAGCGGCGTGCGCGTGCGCAGGCCCGACAGGCGCGCGACCTCGGGGTCGCCGCCGACGGCGAACAGGTGTGCGCCGGTGCGCGTGCGCTCGAGCAGGAACCAGATGAGCGCGGCGAGCGCGATCATGATGAGGGTCGACACCGGGATGGGGCCGATGCCGGTCGCTCCGATGAGCTGGAACGCCCACGGCACGTCGCCCGCGCTCCCCTGGAAGTTCGTGTTGAGCACCCCCTGCAGGATGAGACCCACGCCGAGCGTCGCGATGAAGCCGTTGACCTTCAGCACCGTGACGATGAGCCCGTTCGCGAGACCGATCCCGGCGCACACCAGGAGCGTGAGCGCCACCGCCGCCGGAATGTTCGCGGCGTTGCCGGCCATCGTGGTCGCGGCGAGCAGGCTCGCGAGGCTCATGACGTAGGTGACCGACAGGTCGAGCGAGGCCCCGAGGATCACGAGCGTCTGCCCGATCGCGACGAGGCCCAGCACGCTCATGCCCGTGAGGATGTCGCGGATGTTGCCGGGGCTGAAGAAACTGCGACCCACGGTGGCGACGAGAATCGCCCCCACGACGATGACCAGCAGCAGGATGCCCAGGACGATGAGCGTCGAGTCGATGCGTACGCGCTTCATCGCGCCTCTCCTTCCGTGGTCGCGCCGGTCGCGGAGTCCGGGCCGGTGTCCGTCGTGCCGGTCGCCGCGGCGAGCACCTCGTGCTCGGGCGAGCCGGCCGGGAGCTCGGCGACGAGTTCACCGTCGCGCATCACGAGGATGCGGTCGCTCATCCCGATGATCTCGGGCAGCTCGCTCGAGACCATGAGCACTGCCTTGCCCTCGGCGGCGAGCTCGCGCATGAGGTCGTACACGGCGACTTTCGCGCCGACGTCGATGCCGCGGGTGGGTTCGTCGAACAGCACGACCTGGGGCCCCGTGGCGAGCCACTTCGCCAGCACGACCTTCTGCTGATTGCCGCCGGAGAGGAAGCGCACCTCCTGGTCGAGTCCGCGGGCGCTGATCTCGAGGGAGCTGAGGATGCCGGGGACCGCCCGGCGCCCGGCGCGGGTGCGACCGGGGAACACGCTCCGGATCACGAGGAGCGCGTTGTCGAGGACCGACTGCCCGAGGGCGAGGCCCTGCGCCTTGCGATCCTCGGTGATCAGCGCGATGCCGGCGGCGACGGCCGCGCGCGGGCGGGTGAACCGCACGGGCGCCCCGCTCAGCCGCATGCTCCCCCGCGTGAAGGGCTGCACCCCGAAGATCCCCTCGACCAGCTCGGTGCGCCCCGACCCCTGCAGTCCCGCGACGCCGACGATCTCGCCGGCGCGCAGGGTGAGGTCCACGCCGTCGACGAAGGAGTTGCCCGCGCCGTCCAGCTCGATGCGCGGCTCACCGAGCACCGTGCCCTCGCGGCGCGGCGGGAAGAAGGACTGGATGGGACGGCCGACCATGCGTCGCACGAGCTCCGCCGGAGTGAGCGCCGACGCGGCATCCGTCGACACGTGCGCGCCGTCTTTGAGGATCGTGATGGTGTCGCAGAGGTCGAAGATCTCCTTGAGCCGATGCGAGACGTAGATGACGGCGACGCCGCGCGCCGTCAGGCGCCGGATGATGGCGTACAGCAGCTCGACCTCGGGATCGCAGGGCGGCCGTGGGCTCGTCCATCGAGATGACGCGGGCATCGAACGACAGCGCCTTGACGATCTCGACGATCTGCTGCTCGGCGACGGTGAGGGAGCCCACCCGCGCCGTCGGGTCGATGAAGGCGACGCCGAGGTCGTCCAGCAGCGCTTGCGTGCGGCGCACCATGCCGGCGCGATCGATGAACCCGCCCGCGCGCGGCTCACGACCGAGGAACACGTTCTGGGCGACGGTGCGCTCGGGCAGCAGGTTGAACTCCTGGAACACCGTCACCAATCCGGCATCCATGGCCTGGCGAGGGTGCGCGTAGGCGACCGTGCGCCCTTCGAATTCGACCGTGCCGGCGTCGGGCACGTAGACGCCCGCGAGGATCTTCATGAGCGTCGATTTGCCCGCGCCGTTCTCGCCGACGAGGCCATGCACCTCGCCGCGGCGCACGACGAGGTCGACGTCGTGCAGCACCGGCACGCCGAAGAAGCTCTTGCCGATCCCCTCGGCGCGCAGGACCACCTCGCCGGCCGTGGCCGGCAGGGGGGCATCGCTCAGCATCGTGTCGCTCATGCGGGCACCTCGATCCAGGCTCCGGATGCCGCGGAACGCAGCACCGCGTCGGTGAGCGCCGCGGCGCGCAGACCGTCGGCGAAGGTGGGCAGCCCCTCGGGCCGTGCTCCGCCGATCGCGGCGTACACGTCGGCGACGAAGGCGTCGAAGGCGTCCTGATACCCCATCGGGTGCCCTGCCGGCAGCGGCTGCAGCCGCGCCGCGTCGGGCGCCGCGGTCGCCGGGTCGCGCAGGAGCAGCTGGGAGCCTGCGCGCGAGCCCACCCACAACTCCTCGGGGCGCTCCTGCGCGAACCGCAGGCTCTCCTGCGCGCCGTGCAGCTCGACGACGAGGGCGTTCTTGCGCCCGGGAGCCATCTGCGAGACCAGCAGCGTGCCGATGGCGCCGTCCGCGGTTTCGACGACGACCGCGGCCACGTCTTCGTTCTCGACCGCCCGGCCGCCGCGCGTGTCGAACACGCGGCGGGTGCGGGCCGCGACGCGCACGACCCTGGTGCCCGTGATGAACTCGACCAGGTCGCACAGGTGTGAGCCGATGTCGGCGAAGGCCCGCGAGGGCCCTCCCGCCGCAGAGTCCGCCCGCCAGTCGTCGTCGCCGGGAAGGAGCATCCAGTCCTGAAGGTACGACGCGTCGATGCTCAGCAGCACGCCGAGATCTCCCCGCGCGACACGGGCGCGGGCCTCGCGCACCATCGGGTGGTAGCGGTAGACGAAGGGGACGGCGGCGACGATGCCGGTCGCCTCGGCGGCCGCCTCGGCGAGCCGTCGCGCGTCGGCGACGGTGGTCGCCAGCGGCTTCTCGCACACGACGTGTTTGCCAGCGCGCAGCGCGCCTTCGGCGAACTCGGCGTGCGTCGCGTTCGGCGTGCAGATGTGGACGACGTCGACGTCGGCCGCCGACAGCAGCGCGGCCGCGTCCAGTCCGCGCTCCGCCCCCAGTGCGCGGGCGGCCCGTTCCGCGCGCTCGGCAGACGTCGTCGCGATCGCCGCGAGGTTCGCCCCGGCGGTGCGGGCGGCGCGGGCGTGCACGCCGGCCATGAACCCTCCGCCGAGGATGCCGAGTCGGATCGTTCCGACGCCGGTGTCGGTGACATCCGTTGTCATGGCGGCGAGTCTGACATGAACCTCAGACTTTTGCCAGCACTTCGTCAAAAGTTGTTTGCAATACGTTATGAAGTCGTGCGCACGGCGTCGTTCCTGTGCTTGACTGTGCGCATGGTCGACGCCGTCCGGAGCGCCGGCGCGCCGATCCCCGGCGCCGGTGACATCTTCCAGATCCTGCGGGACGGCACGGCGCGCACGAAAGCGGAGCTCGCCGCTCTGACCGGGCTCGCCCGGTCCACGGTCTCCAGCCGCGTCGACGCCCTGCTCGCCGCGGGCCTGCTCGCCCCCGCCGGCGAGGCCGCCTCGACCGGCGGCCGGCCGCCCGCACGCATCGCCTTCAACCCCCGGGCCGGGGTGATCCTGGCGGTCGACCTGGGCGCCACGCACGCCACCGTCGCGATCGCGGATCTGTCCGGTGAGATCCTCGCCTCGCGCACGCATCCGCAGGACATCGCCGCCGGGCCCGTGCCGGTGCTCGAGTCTGTCATCGCCGAGGGCGCCGCGATGCTCGCCGACAGCGGCATCGGCGAGGAGGTCCTCGCCGGGGTCGGGATCGGCGTGCCGGGGCCGGTCGAGCACTCCACCGGCCGCCCGACGAACCCGCCCATCATGCCCGGGTGGGACCGCTTCGACATTCCGGCCTTCGTCCGGCGCCGCTTCGATGTGCCTGTCCTGGTCGACAACGACGTCAACATCCTCGCGCTCGGCGAGCAGGCGGTCAGCTGGCCGCACGTGGCCGACCTGATCTTCGTGAAGGTGTCCACGGGCATCGGCTCGGGGATCATCTCCGGCGGCACGCTGCAGCGCGGCGCGCAGGGCTCGGCCGGTGACCTGGGGCACGTGCAGGTGCCGTTCAGTCATGACTCGCCCCGGCCCGCGGGCGATGAACGCGACCTCGAGGCGATCGCGAGCGGCACGGCGATCGCCGCCGCGCTCCGCGCCGACGGGGTGGACGCCCCCGACGGTGCCGCCGTGGTCGACCTCATCCGCGCCGGGCACACGGCTGCCATCGACGCCGCACGCCAGGCCGGACGCGAGGTCGGCGAAGTGCTCGCGACCGTTGTCAACCTGCTGAACCCCTCGATCATCGTGGTGGGCGGGAGCGTCGCCCGCGCGGGCGAGCACCTGCTGGCGG
Source organism: Actinomycetes bacterium (assembly GCA_023451265.1). Classification (GTDB taxonomy): domain Bacteria; phylum Actinomycetota; class Actinomycetes; order Actinomycetales; family Microbacteriaceae; genus Microbacterium. The sequence goes on from JAEYAG010000120.1 coordinate 9,305, forward strand.
GCGTGCGCGAGATCGTCTATCGCCGCTCCATCCCGCTGGCGACCCAGCATCTGGCGATCGTGCAGTCGCGGGCGGGCGCGACGGCCGGCGTCCTCGGGGCGGCGATCATGGTGATCCAGCAGATCCTCGCTCCGGCCGCCGTCGACGCGCGGGCGGGGCGGGGCGCCGTCCGCGTCTTAGCCGGTCAGTGACCGCGTCGTAACACGGCCGAGACATTCCCGCGGTTGACTGGTGGCACAGCGATCACCGCTGCCGACGCCGACAGCCACGTGGAAGGAGCGACCATGGCCGCTCATCGACTCCCCCGACTCGGGGCGCTGCGCGCCGCCGTCCGCGACGATGCCGGCCGCCGCGCCGTCGCCGCCCCGCCGACCGAGATGCGCGCCGTCGTGTTCGACGCCGCCGGCGCCCCCGACGTGCTGCACGAGGCGACGGTACCCGTCCCCGCGCCGGTGCTCAGCGAGCTGCTCGTGCGCGTCGTGGCGGCGGGCGTCAACCCCATCGATGCGAAGACCCGCGGCGGGCGCGGCGTCTCGGGGGCGATCGACCGCTTCCCCTCGACGCTCGGGTTCGACTTCAGCGGGGTCGTCGCGGCGGCGCCCTACGAGTCGCACCCGCTGCCGCCGGGCACCGAGGTCTTCGGCATGGTCTCCTTCCCGCGCTCGGGCGGGACGTACTCCGAGTACGCCGTCGTCCCGAGCCTGTCGGTGGCCCGCAAACCGGCATCCCTGTCGCACGTCGAAGCCGCCGGGGTGCCGCTGGCGGCGCTCACGGCGTGGGGCCTCGTCGTCGAGACCGCGCACGCGCACGAAGGACAGCGGATGCTGATCCACGCCGGGTCCGGCGGCGTCGGCCACTTCGCGGTGCAGCTGGCGGCCTACTTCGGGGCGCACGTGACGGCGACGGGGTCGGCGGGCAACCTGCCGTGGCTGCGGGAGCTCGGCGCCTCCGTCGTCATCGACTACGCCACGACCCGGTTCGAAGACGTCGCGGGCGAGGTCGACGTCGTGATCGACCTCGTCGGCAACGTGCACGACGACACCGGAACACGCTCGCTCGAGGTCCTCCGCCCCGGCGGCCTCTACATCCTCGTGCCCACCGGCGGCTGGCCGGACTATGCCGAGGAGGCCGCCGCCGCCGGCGTGCGGGCGACCTCGTACAAGGTCGTACCCGACGGCGGCGTGCTCGCGACCCTCGCGCGACTGCTCGACTCCGGCGCGATCCGGGTGTTCGTCGACCGGGTCTACGACCTGAGCGAGGCCGCGGCCGCGCACCGTGAGCTGGAGAAGGGCCACACCCGCGGCAAGATCGTGCTCGCCGTCGCCGAGAGCTGACGGGCTCGGGAGGGCGTCAGCTCTCCAGCACGCGCCGCCCCTCGGCGACGATCTCGTCGGCGACGGCGTCGAGCAGGTCGGATCTGAGCTTCCACTGCTGCCAGTACAGCGGCACCGCCACCGGCGGTCCGCCGAGCCGGATGAGTTCCCCGCTCTCGAGCGCGGTCTGCGACTGCAGCCGCGGCAGCAGCGCCCATCCGAGCCCGGCCCGGGTCGCCTCCGCGAAGTCGTGGGATGCCGGGACGCGATGCCGTGGCGGCGCCTCGGGCGGGGCGCCGCGGGCGAGGAGCCACCGCGACTGCAGGTCGTCGCGCCGGTCGAAGTCGATGACGGGCGCGGCGGCGAGGGCCGCGGCATCCGGTTCCACGGTGCCGCTTCCCGCTCCGCCGAACCATGCCGCGGCGAACGCCGGGGTGGCGACGGCCTCGTAGACGAGCGTTCCGAGCGCGTTGACGCGGCACCCGGCGACGGGCTGCGCGCGCGACGTGACCGCGCCCATCACGGTGCCCGACTCGAGCAGCCCCGCGGTGAAGTCCTGGTCGTCGCGGTGCAGATCGAACACGACCGGATGCCGCGTCGCGAGCCGCGCGAGCGGCGCGAGGAACCAGGTCGCGAGGGAGTCGGCGTTGACGGCCAACGGCATGCTCACCCGCTCCCGTTCGATCCCCAGCGCCGCCGTCGCGTCATGTTCCAGCAGGGCCACCTGGCGTGCGAACCGGATGACGGGATGCGCGGCGTCGGTCGGCCGCACCGGCTTCGAGCGGATCAGCAGCACCCGGCCGAGCTGTTCCTCCAGCGCCCGGATCCGCTGGCTGACCGCGGAGGGCGTGATGTGCAGCCGCGCGGCGGCGGCATCCAGCGTTCCCTCGTCTACGACGGCGGCCAGGGTGAGGGCGAGCTCGGGAGCAATGCGAGACATAAGCTGAGCTTAATCAGGTGCAGAATTCTGAACTGGACTGTCGCTGACTGACGCCCCTAGCGTCGACGTGTGACCACCGCTCTTCTCGCCGGCTTCGGCCTCGGCCTGTCGCTCATCGTCGCGATCGGCGCGCAGAACCTGTTCGTGCTGCGTCAGGGCATCCGCCGCGAGCACGCTCTCGCCGTCGCCGCCGTCTGCGCGGTCTCCGACGCGGCGCTGATCGCGCTCGGGGTCTCGGGTCTCGGGTTCGTGCTGCACGGCGCGCCCTGGCTCGTGACGGCGGTGCGGTGGGCCGGCTTCGCGTTCCTCCTCTGCTACGGCCTGCTCGCCGCGCGCCGCGCGCTGCGCCGGTCGGGCGAGGCGCTGGTGGTCGACGGCGCCGACGCCCCGGCGGCGGCTGCCCGCGAGACGGCACATCCGCGACGAGACGGACAGCGTGACGCGCCGTCTCGTCACGAATGTCCCGTCTCGCCGGATGCCGGCACCGCCCTCGCCACCGCCGCACCCGCGCGGCTGCTGCCGGTGCTCGCGACCTGCCTCGCGCTGACGTGGCTGAACCCCCACGTGTACCTCGACACCGTGTTCCTGCTCGGCTCGGTCGCGAGCACGCACGGCGCCGACCGGTGGTGGTTCGCGGCCGGGGCCGTCACGGCATCCGTCGTCTGGTTCCTCGCCCTCGCGCTCGGCGCCCGCTACCTCGGGCGATGGCTGGCGACGCCCCGGGCGTGGCGGATCCTCGACGGCGTGATCGCCGTCGTCATGATCGCCATCGCGGTGAGCCTCGTCTGGCCGGGGTGACGCCCCGCACCCTCACGCCTCGATCTGCGCCTTGCGCGCGGCGACCAGCGCCCGGATGGTGTCGTCGGGCAGCGGTTCGGTGAACCGGATGGTGCCCTTGGCGTGATCGACGCCCTCGAGCTGCGGCAGGATCTCCACGATCGCTGCCGGGCTGAACGGGTACACGCCGAAGTGTTTCTTCGCGCGCATCACCGACAGCAGCGACTTGCCGCGGTAGACGAGGGCGGGCATGCCGTAGCCGAGTCCCTGCTCCGCGTCGGGCACGACCTCGCGCGCGATGTCGTAGGTGCGCGCGATGATCGCGGCGTCAGCCGGTTCGAGGCCCGCGAGATAGTCGTCGATCGTGCCCATGACGGCATCCTGTCATCTTCGGCGCGACAGCGACAGGATGGAGGGATGAAGCGTGTGCACATCGCAGTCACCGGAGAGGTGCAGGGCGTCGGGTTCCGCTACACCATGCAGGCCGTCGCGCAGCGTGCGGGCGCCTCCGGGTGGGTCCGCAACCGGCTCGACGGCAGCGTCGAGGCGGAGGTGGAGGGTGCGGATGCCGCCGTGCAGACGGTCGTGGACTGGGCCGGGCGCGGGCCCCGTGGCGGCTGGGTGCACTCCTGCCGGGTGACCGACATCGCCCCGACCGGGTCGACGGGGTTCGAGGTCCGCCGCGACGGCTGACTACCCGCGCGGCAGACCGGCCGCCAGCTCCGCGAACACGTCGTCGGCGTCGTCGTGATGCGCGAGCGCCGCGGCCTGCCCTGCCCACTGGCTGACCAGGTCGCTGCGGCCCTGCGCGGCCGCTGGAGTGCGAAACCGACCGGTGAGCCAGTTCTGCGCCGGGAACGGCAGGACCGGCGCGGCTTCCAGCAGCTCCATGGCGCGGTTGGGGATGCCGCGGGCCAGCCGCCCGCTCATCGCCCGCGTCAGCACTGTGCTGTCGTCCGCGGCGGCGGCGATCGCGGCGCGGTGGCCGGCGGTCGCGGCAGACTGACGGGTCCGCAGGAACGCGGTGCCCACCTG
>JAEYAG010000184.1 GCA_023451265.1 Actinomycetes bacterium
GGTAGGACCCGACGACGACCGCCGCCGCCCACGGCAGCAGGAGGACCGCCCAGCTGACCAGGACGCGGGGCTGGGAGAACCCGATCGCCGCGACGGCCAGTGCGACGCCGAGGGCTGCGGCGGGGAAGGAGGGCCCGCGGCGACCGCCGGCGCGGGGCGCCCACGCGCACACCACGACGGCGACCGCCGCCGGCAGCAGCGCCGTCGCGAGGAACGTCGGATACAGGGTGCCCCAGGTGAGCAGCCCGTACGGCATCGCCGCGAAGGCGGTGCCCAGCGGCAGCGCGATCAGCGCCACACGTCCCGGCTCGAACCGCCGCAGGAGCACCTGCGACAACCAGACCCCACCGGGTAGCCACACGGCGGCGGCTACCGCGATCCAGCTCGCGTTCACCGCCACGGGCACCGAGGCACCGGTGACCTGAGCCGTCGCCGCCACAAGCGAATGCCACCCGGCCGGGTAGAACGACCACGCGCGATCACTCTCGATGCGGGTGCGCAGGGTGAGGGACGAGGCGTCGCCCGATTCGAGGATGTGGGCGATCGCCGACAGGTGGAACACGTTGTCGTAGGTCTGGCTGATGCGCTCGGGAGACGGGACCGCGGCGAAGGCCACGACGGCGATGATCGCTGCCGCCGCCAGCCAGCTCACGAGCAGCCACCACCATCGCACCCGCTCGGGCCTGATCCCCGGGTCCAGGCGCTGTCGGAGCAGCCAGACGACGCCGAGCGCGAGCAGGCCCAGGACGAGGGGCTGCCACGCCGCGAAGGCCATGCCCAGAAGCCCGGACAGCACGCCGGCCACGCCGAGGAGGACCACGCCGAACAGCGAGCTCAGCGCCACGCGGGGGAACAATCCCAGCCGCAGCGGCGCCGTCGCCACCAGTCCGGGCACCAGGAGAACCGCGACGGCGCTGAGGACCGGCACGACGACCGCCGTCCATTCGAGCCCGATCACCGCGCGAAGACCTCCGCCCAGCTGCTCGGCCGCGCCAGCGCCGGCGCGGCGTCCCGGAAGGTCCGCGCGACCCGGGGCCAGCGCCACCACAGCCGGAGGTGGAGGGCGAGACTGCGGCGCAGAGCGGCCCTCGTCTCGCGCCGGCTGCGCACGTACCGCACGACCGCGCGCCCGTCTGCGGTGTCCACGAGGGCGTCGTCGGCCTGCGCGAAGGTCCACCAGCCGAGCCGGTCGGCCGCAACGTGCATCTGCGGCGCTGTCCGTGTCGGTGCCGCGCGCAGCAGATGGCGTGCCACCACCCTCGCCAGCGTCACCGCCTGTGCCCCGCGCCCGATGGGCTCGGCAACCACCCGTTCGGGTGCCGACAGCCCCGTCACCGGTCGGGCGTCGAGGAACTGCGACCACAGCGCGCGGATCTCCGGCGCCCGCTCCTCGAGCCACTGCGGGAGGCGATCGGGGCCGGCCAGGACGTCGGCGACCGCGATCGCGCGCAGGCGCACCGCCGAGTACTGCAGCGTGAGGAGGGGCTTCACGTCGCCGAGGAACGAATGCAGCAGCACGGCGGTGGGGCGCCGTGACCGGGCGTGGAGCAGCTCGGTGATCAGTCTGTTGCGGTGCAGGAAGTACGCCTCCCAAGTGCGGGTCGGCGCCTTGCCACCCCATCCCATGTGCCACAGCGCGATTCCGGGGGGACTGACGGTGCGCGTCCCGGCCGCCCGCGCACGAAGGGCGAATTCGACGTCGTCGCCCTTCAGGAACAGCGGCAGCGACAGACCACCCTCACGCAGCACACTCATCGGGACGAGGCACATCCACCAGCCGTTGAAGTCCGATCGCTGGTGGCGGTGGAAGAAGGGCGCGTCACGGAAGGGCACGCGCGCGAAGTCGTGGTCGTAGGCGCCGGGACGGTCAAGCCGGACCCAGCCGATCGTGGCATCCCACTGCTCGCTCTGCGCGTAGAGGACGCTGCGGTCGTCCAGATGCAGCATTCCGCCGCCGACAATCAGCGGCTCGCGGGCAGCCGCCGCGAACCTGATCGCGCGGAACACCGCCTCCGGCTCCGTGATGGCATCGTCGTCCAGGAGCAGCACGGAATCGCTCTCGTCGCGCTCCAGCGCCTCGAGCATGCCGCGGGAGAAGCCTCCCGACCCGCCGAGGTTGCGCTGGCGCACCATCGTGAGGCGCTCCCCCAGCGCCTGCGCCGTTGCCGCGAAGCCGGGCTGATCCGAGACGAGGTCGGTCCCCTGGTCGGTGACGACGACGCGGTCGAGCACCGCGGCGAGGTCGGGGTCGGCGAGGATCTTCAGCTGCGCGAGACAGTCCACCGGGCGGTTGAATGTCGCCATCGCCACGGTCGCCGTCGTCGATTCCACCCCCGCGGCAGACCACTCGGCCTGCTCGAGGAAGAGGTCGCCCGCGCCCGCCGTGAGATCGAACCAGTAGGCGCCGCCGTCGTCGAATCCGCTGAGCGGCAGCTCGAATCCGAGTTCGGCGCTGCCCGCGACGGTCGCCTGCTCGACGACGTGCGCGCGGCCGTCCGCATCCGACCGCACCACGCTCAGCGTCCCCTCGCCCGCGACGCGGGCGTGCAGCCGGACCGAGGCGATGCCGGTCTCGGCCTGCCAGTACGACGCCGGGAAGGCGTTGAAATACGAGCCCAGCGAGACCACGCCCCCGGCGCGGACCGTCAGGGAGCGGCGTCCGGTCACGGCCCCCGCCGACGCGTCGCCGTCGAGATACAGCGCCCGCACGTCATCCGCCCCCGCGGCGGGCATGACGGTGTGGGCGACGACGACCCGTGCCGCTTCGCTCATGCCAGGGAGTTGTTCCACATGCTCAGGGCCGATCCGATCGCCATGTGCATGTCCAGGTACTGGTAGGTGCCCAGCCGCCCACCGAACAGGACGTCGGACTCGCCTCGCTGAAGGTCGCGGTAGGCGAGAACCCCCGCACGGTCGGCCGGTGTGTTCACGGGGTAGTACGGCTCGTCGGTCCGGGTCGCGAAGCGCGAATACTCGCGCATGATGACGGTCTTGTCGGAGGGGTACCGGTCGGCGCGCTCCGGGTGGAAGTGCTTGAACTCGTGGATGCGCGTGTACGGGACGTCCGCGTCGGCGTAGTTCATGACGCTCGTGCCCTGGAAGTCGCCGGTGTCCAGGACCTCCTCCTCGAAGTCCAGGGTGCGCCACTGCAGTTCGCCCGCCGCATAGTCGAAGTAGCGGTCCACCGGTCCGGTGTAGACGAGGGGAACCCGGCCCACCGTGTCGCGCTTGTTCAAGGGCTGCGTCTCGTCGAAGAAGTCGGTGCCCAGGCGGACCTCGATGTTCGGGTGGTCGGCCATCCGCTCCAGCCACGCGGTGTACCCGTCGACCGGGAGCCCTTCCCACGTGTCGCTGAAGTAGCGGTTGTCGTACGCGTAGCGCACGGGGAGCCGGCTGATGATCTCCGCGGGGAGGTCCTTCGGGTCCGTCTGCCACTGCTTGGCGGTGTACTCCCTGATGAACGCTTCGTACAGCGGCCGTCCGATGAGGCCGATGGCCCGCTCCTCGAGGTTCTGCGCGAGCTTGGGGTCGAATTCGGCCGCCTGCTCGGAGATGAGCGCGCGCGCCTGGTCGGGGGTATACGCCGCCTGGAAGAACTGGTTGATCGTTCCCAGGTTGATCGGGAGGGGGAACACCACACCGCGGTGCGTCGTGTACACGCGGTGCACGTAGGAGGTGAACTCGGTGAACCGGTTCACGTACTCCCACACCGTCGCGTTCGAGGTGTGGAACAGGTGGGCGCCGTAGCGGTGCACCTCGATGCCGGTCGTCGGTTCGGCTTCCGAGTACGCGTTACCGCCGATGTGATGCCGGCGGTCGATGACCGTCACCTTGCGTCCGGCCGCTGCGGCTCTCTCGGCGATCGTGAGACCGAAGAAGCCAGAGCCGACGATCAAGAGATCCATGAGGCCTTCCGTTTCTAGAGTGGCCTCCCAGCCTAGACGGTGAGCCGATGAGGCCCCGCGGCGCTCATCTCCCCCGGCGCTGGCGTCTCCAGGCGCGCACCGCGGCGGTGACATGCTGGCCAAGCGATCTGCGCTGGTCCAGCTGCCGCCCGACCTCCTCCTGGATGTACCGCGCCAGGTACAGGGGAAGACCGGGGCCGTGCTGGGCGACATACGCACGCAGCGCCTCGTCGCGCACGAGCTTGTCGTAGTGCTCGTGCTCGCCGGCGAGCGCGTACATGCTGTTGCCCAGTTCGCCGCCCACGCCCACACGCTGCATCCAGTACGCCAGCGGCTCCCCGTCGATGAATCCGATCGGATGCCGCGCCGCGACGCGCAGGTTGAAGTCCCAGTCCTCCACCACGTGCAGATCCTCGCGGTACAGGCCGACCTCCTCGTGGGCCACGCGCCGGTAGAGGAACGAGATCGGCACGGCGCGATTGACCTGGAGCAGGTCCGAGAAGGTGATCTCGTGCAGGTCCGCCCAGAACGGGGCGCGGCCGGTCTCGACGAACACGCCGTCACGCTGCGCCTCGTAGACGATCTCGGTGCGGACGATGACCCCGATCTCGCCGGCGTGGTCGTCGAGGTGCGTCATGGCCCGCTCGAGGAACTGCGGATGCCACAGGTCGTCGTCGTCGTGGAGGACGACGAACTCCGTGTCCAGGGCCAGGATCCCCGCGTTGGCGGCAGCGGACCGACCGTGCGCGGCGGAATGGTGGATCGCTTCGACACGCCCGCGGGCGTCCTCGGGCAGCTCGGCGAGAGCACGCTCGACGTCGGCCGGGTCACCGCCGTCGTTGACGATTCGTACGACCCATTGCCGGGAGGTCTGCGCGAGGATGTCACGCAGCGCCCGCCTCAGGAACGACGGCCGGTTCTTGGTGCGCACGACGATCCCGGCGCGCTCCTGCGAAACGAACACATCCGCCCTTCCCTTGCCTGCAGTGGACACCGCGAGGCTATCAGCCGGCGGCATCGCGCCAGCCGTTTACGTATACTCGTCGCGTGTCGACATGGCTGCGTGCCCGGGTTCGCAGCGTGAGGACCGCCCCCCTGCTCGGAAGCGCTCTGCGGTGGGTGGACCGGATCTGGTGGAGCCGCGTCATCCGGCGAGCCGATGTCGTCGATCTCGCCTTCGTCCGCGCCCAGACCGGCGCCGCCCTGTCCGCGCGGGCCGCGATCCGCCGGTACGTCTCGGGCGGGTTCCGGCGCGGCTTCGGACTTAATCCGCTCTTCGAGGAGCGCACGGTGTCCCGTCAGCTCCCCGACGCCGCGCGGGTTCCCGCGCTCTACGCGTATCTCGTCAACGACCGCCGCGACGTCGCGGTATCGCCGGCGTGGAACGCACCCCGGTACGCGCAGCATGTGCCCGCAGCCCTCGCCGACCCCGGCGGCCCTCTCGGCCATGCCTGGCGGCAGGCTCAGCAGGGCGGCACAATCGCGTTCGGTCCACGCGGAGAGCGGGTCCTGGAGGGGCGGGCCGCCCTGCGGGCCGCCTACGACGCCGCATCGACGCGGACGCTCCCGGCCGACGCGGGTGAGCGACCCGTCCGACCGCCGACGCTGTCGTTCCTGTGTCGGGTAGGCGGGACCGAGCCCGATGCCGACCGCGCCATGGCGGTGGCGCGGGAGATCGCCGAGGAGGAGGGCGCGGACGTCGTCCTCTCCCTCGAGGATCCGCGCGCGGACGACCTCGTCCTCGCGGCGCTGCTGGTGGTGTCCACGCCCCGGCTCCGGGCCGTCGTGTCGGAGCCGGGCGAGGAACCGCTCGATGCACTGACGGGCGCGGAGGTCACGGTCGTGCGCGCCCCCGGCGACGACCTCGATCCGCAGACCGTCCTCACGCTCGCCGAGCAGGCCAGGAAGGGCCCGGTGGCTCCGCTGCTCCTGTCCGAGGACGGCACCGTTGCCTCGGCGGGCATCGTCTCGCCCGCGCAGGGCGCGGCGGTCCACCTGCTCGCGGGCCATCCCGCCGAGGACGCGCACGCCCTCGGGGAGAGCATCCCCGTCTCGGCGATCGGCGCCGGCACCCGCGCCTGGCCGGCGGCGACGGCAGGCCCACCGCGGACGACCCTGACCCACGCGGCGAGGATCACGCGACCGCTGCCGCCGCCCGCCGTCGGCGGCGTGACGCTGGATGCGGACGAGCTCCTGCGGCCCGCGGGATTCGCCCTCCACCCCACTGCCGGCCGCGGGGTGCTGCGCCGGCTGGAGACGGCGCCGACGCGCTGGGCGATTAAGACCGCCGCGCCCGCGGGCCGTGCCGGGGAGTCGTGGGGGGACACCCACTTCGCGCGCGCCCTCGCCTCCGCGCTGCGCCGGCGGGGAGTGGACGCCGTCATCGACGCCTACCCCGCCCGCGCCCGCCCGAGCGCCGTCTTCGACGACGTGACGCTCGTGATCCGCGGGCCCCATCGCATCGATCCGCCGGAGCACGGTCTGTCCGTCCTGTGGATCATTAGTCACCCCGACGAGATCACGGCCGAGGAGCTGGACCGGTTCGACATCGTCTTCGCCGCCTCCACGCCCTGGTCCGAGCGGGCCGGTGCGCGCCTGGGGCGTTCCATCACCCCGCTGCTGCAGTGCACGGATGCCACGCGGTTCCACCCGTCCGGCGCCGCCCGCGACGGCGGAATCGTCTTCGTCGGCACGGCCCGCGGCATCCCCCGTCCCGTCGTCGTCGAGCCCCTGCGGGCGGGCGTGGCCGTGCAGGTGTACGGGCCCGACTGGCGCGGGTACATCCCGGGATCGGCGATCGCCGGCACCCATGTGCCCAACGACGATCTCCCCCGCGTCTACGAGACGGCGTCCGTGGTGCTCAACGACCACTGGCCGGCCATGCAGCGTGGGGGCTTCGTCTCCAACCGCCTGTTCGACGTCGTCGCCTCCGGCGGCAGGGCCATCTCGGATGCCGTCGAGGGGATCCCGCAGATCTTCGACGGCGCGGTCCGGGAG
>JAEYAG010000049.1 GCA_023451265.1 Actinomycetes bacterium
AGGCGGCGCCGATCGGCTGATCCTGCGCGTCGACGGCGACGAACCCGGCATCCCCCGGCCTCATCCAGCCGGCGACGTACCTGCTGTGGTCGGGGTGCGCGATCACCTCGTGCCGGGGCCGGGCGCCGCCCTGCCGCCAGTTCGCCGCCTCGACGACCATGTCACCCAGAAACGCGCCGTCCGCCTGTGTGGCGGGGCGGGTGCGGAAGCTGGCGGGCATGGGTCGATGGTAGCGACCGGGTGCTACGCCTCGATGACGAGGGGGACGATCATGGGGCGGCGGCGCAGGCGCTGGTTGACCCAGCGGCCGATCGTGCGGCGCACGACCTGCGACAGCGCGTGGGTGTCGCGCACGCCCGACTGCGCCGCCTCGGTGAGCGCGGCGGCGATCTTCGGCTTGACGTCGTCGAAGACGCTGTCGTCCTCCGCGAATCCGCGGGCGTGGATCTCGGGTCCCGTGATGATGCGGCCGGTCGCGGCATCCACCACCACGATCACCGAGATGAAGCCCTCTTCGCCGAGGATGCGGCGGTCCTTGAGGTCGGCGTCGGTGATCTCGCCGACGGTCGAGCCGTCGACGTACACGAAGCCCAGATCGAGCTGCCCCACGACCTTCGCGACACCGTCCTTGAGGTCGACGACGGTGCCGTTCTCGGCGATGATCGTGTTCTCCGCCGGGATGCCGGTGTCCTGCGCGAGCTTCGCGTTCGCGATGAGGTGCCGGTACTCGCCGTGCACCGGCATGACGTTGCGGGGCTTCAGGATGTTGTAGCAGTACAGCAGCTCGCCGGCGGCGGCGTGACCCGAGACGTGCACCTTCGCGTTGCCCTTGTGCACGACGTTCGCGCCGAGCTTGGTGAGCCCGTCGATCACGCGGTAGACGGCATTCTCGTTGCCGGGGATGAGGCTGGATGCCAGGATCACGGTGTCGCCGGGACCGGGCTCGATCGCGTGGTCGAGGTTCGCCATGCGGCTGAGCACGGCCATCCGCTCCCCCGGCCAGCCCGTCGACATGTAGACGATCCGGTCGTCCGGGAGATCCTTGGCCTTCTTGTAGTCGATGAGCACGCCGTCCGGCACGTGCAGGTAGCCGAGATCTTCGGCGATCGTCATGTTGCGCACCATCGAGCGGCCGAGGAACGCGACGCGGCGCCCGTTCGCGGCGGCGGCGTCGATGACCTGCTGCACGCGGTGCACGTGGCTCGAGAAGCTCGCGACGATGACGCGCCGCGGGGCCTTCGCGATCACCTGGTCGAGCACGGGCCCGATAGCCCGCTCGAGCGGCGTGAAGCCGGGCACGTCGGCGTTGGTGGAGTCGACGAGGAAGAGGTCGACGCCGTCCTCGCCCAGGCTCGCGAAGGCGCGGAGGTCGGTCAGCCGGCCGTCGAGCGGCAGCTGGTCCATCTTGAAGTCGCCGGTCGCCAGCACCGTGCCGGCATCCGTGTGGATCGCGACGGCGAGCGCATCGGGGATGGAGTGGTTCACCGCGATGAACTCCAGGTCGAATGGGCCGACCTGCTCCTCCTGGCCCTCCGCGACCGTGAGCGTGTACGCCTTGATGCGATGCTCCTTGAGCTTCGCCTCGACGAGCGCGAGCGTCAGCTGCGAGCCGATGAGCGGGATGTCGCTCTTGAGCTTGAGCAGGTACGGCACGGCGCCGATGTGGTCTTCGTGACCGTGCGTCAGCACGAGGCCCACGACGTCGTCGAGGCGCTCCTTGATCGGCTCGAAGTCGGCGAGGATCAGGTCGACGCCCGGCTGGTGCTCTTCGGGGAAGAGCACGCCGCAGTCGACGATCAGCAGCTTGCCGTCGAACTCGAAAACGGTCATATTGCGGCCGATCTCACCCAGACCGCCGAGGGGGATCACCCGGAGGGTGCCCTTCTCGAGGGCGGGCGGGTCGTACACGTTCGTGGGCATCGAATGCCTTTCACCGGATGCCGCGGCATCCGCTCATTTCCATGCTGTTCAGCGCTGCGGTCTCAGCGGGTCGTGCCGTGGACCTTGGGGAGTGCGCCGCCCGCGGCGGCGTTGCGGTCGGGCCGGAAGTTCGAGAAGTCGGCGCCGTCGACGCCCTTCACGAGCGCCAGCTCGTCCTCGATGATGGCGGCCTCCCACTCCTCCGGCCCGACGAGGGGCAGGCGGACGCGGGGGCTGGAGATCCGGCCGAGGCCGTGCAGGATGTACTTCGCGCTGACGGTGCCGGGCACGTGCGTCATGACAGCACGGACGAGCGGCTCGAGGCTCTGATGCGCAGCCGTCGCCGCTGCCAGGTCGCCGCGATTGACGGCATCCACCATCACCCGGTACGGGGCGGGCGCGATGTTCGCCGTCACGCCGATGAGCCCGGTGGCGCCGATCGCCATGTGCGGCAGCGCGTTCGCGTCGTCGCCGGAGAAGTACATCAGGTCGGTCTGGTTGAGCACCCGGCTGACCTCGCTGAAGTCGCCCTTGGCGTCTTTGATCGCGAGGATGTTCGGGTGCTTGGCGAGGCGCAGGATCGTCTCGTACTTGATGGGCACGCCGGTGCGGCCCGGGATGTCGTAGAGGATGACCGGGAGGTCCGTCGCGTCGGCGACGAGACGGAAGTGGGTCAGGATGCCGGCCTGCGTGGGCTTGTTGTAGTACGGCGTGACGATCATGATGCCGTCGGCGCCGGCCTTCTCGCTGGCCTTGTACAGCTCGATCGCGTGCGCGGTCTCGTTGGAGCCGCCACCGGTGATGATCTTCGCGCGGCCGGCGGACACGCTCTTTCCGACCTCGACGAGCTTCAGCTTCTCGGGGTCGGTGAGGGTGGACGTCTCCCCCGTGGTGCCCGTGACGACGATGCCGTCGGCACCGGCGGAGATGACGTCGTCGATGTGCTTCTCGACGGCGGGCCAGTCGACTTCGCCGTCGGCCGTCATCGGAGTGACGAGCGCGACGAGGACCTGTCCGAAGGGGTTGCCCGTGTGCGTCATGCGTCCAGGTTATCGGTTCGGGTAGCGGCCCGTTCGCGTGGATCCGGCTCCGTGCGCGAGATCACCGAGACAGGAGATATCACCGAGGCAGGACATGTGATCGATGTCACGTCCTGTCTGCGCGACATCTCCCGTGCCCGCGACGGGACGGAGCCCACGGATGCCACGGTCGCCCCGGAGGTCCCCGGCGCGGTCAGCGGCCGGTCTTGGCGAGGCGGGCGGCGAGCGGCGTCGGCAGCATCCGCACGACGGCGACGATGACCCGGTAGCGCAGCGACGGGATCGACACCGCCACCCCGCGGGCGGCGGCGCGCAGCCCCTCCCGGACGACGTCGGGCGCGTCGAGCCACATGAAGGAGGGGATGCCCTCCTGCCCGGGCGGCAGTCCCAGCCGCTCGTGGAAGTTCGTGTGCACGAAACCGGGGCACACCGCCGTGACGGTCACGCCGCGCGGGCGGTAGACGGCGTTCGCCCATCGGCTGAACGAGACGATCCACGCCTTGACCGCGCCGTAGGTGCCGCGCGGGAGGAACGCCGCGACAGATGCCACGTTGATGATCCGCCCGTGTCCGCGCGCGAGCATGGGTTGCAGCGCGGCATGGGACAGCCGCATCGTCGCGCGCACGTGCAGGTCGAGGTGCCGCTCCTCGACGGAGATGTCGTTCTTCGCGAAGTCGAGATCGAGACCGATCCCGGCGTTGTTGACCAGCACCTCGACCGGGCGCGTCGGGTCGGAGAGGCGGGATGCCACGGCATCCGTGCCCTCGTCGGTCGTGAGGTCCGCCACGAGAACCTCCGTCGCGACCCCGAACTCGGCGTTCAGCGACGAGGCGACCGCGTCGAGCGCCGCCCGGTCGCGCGCCACGAGGACCACGTCCGCCCCCTTCGCCGCGAGCTGTCGTGCGAACTCCGCGCCGAGGCCCGAGCTCGCGCCGGTGATGAGTGCCGTCTTCGCCATGGCGTCAGGGCCGGATGAGCGTCAGGAACCGGTAGGGCACGCCGGTGCGCGAGAGCGCCCAGCCGTCGTCGGGCTCGATCTCGGCGACGGCCCAGCCGTCGCGCGAGGGCGCGAAGGTGTCGCCACCGTCGACCTCGAGGTCGAGTTCGGTCACCTCGAGCAGCGCGGCCCGCTCGATCGCCTCGGCGAATAGGCGCGACCCGCCGATCACCCAGACCTCCGGCGCGCCACCCGCCAGCGCGAGCGCGTCATCGAGCGACGACGCCCGCTCCGCGCCGTCGGCGGCCCACGCGGCATCCGTCGTCACGACGATGTTCCGTCGATCCGGAAGGGGGCGGAACCGTTCCGGGAACGACTCCCACGTGCGCCGGCCCATGATCACCGGATGCCCCGTCGTCAGCTCGCGGAAGTGCGCGAGGTCCTCGGGGACGTGCCACGGCATCCCGCCATCCCGCCCGATCACTCCCCCGCGCGCTTCGGCCCAGACGAGCCCGATGCGGGTCATACGGCGACCGCGGCGCGGATCGCCGGGTGGTGCTGGTAGTCCGCCACGACGATGTCTTCGTAGGTGTAGTCGAAGATCGAGTCAGGCTTCCGCGCGAACGACAGCGTCGGATACGGATACGGGTCACGGGAGAGCTGCTCGCGCACCTGCTCGAGGTGGTTGTCGTAGACGTGGCAGTCGCCGCCCGTCCAGACGAAATCGCCGGGCTCGAGGCCCGTCTGCTGCGCGATCATCATCGTCAGCAGCGCGTAGGAGGCGATGTTGAACGGCACGCCCAGGAACATGTCCGCCGACCGCTGATACAGCTGGCACGAGAGCTTTCCGTCCGCGACGTAGAACTGGAACAGCGCGTGGCAGGGCGCGAGGGCCATGTCGGGGATGTCGGCGGGGTTCCACGCCGACACGATGAGCCGCCGCGAGTCGGGGTTGGTGCGGATCTGCTCGATCACCTGGGAGATCTGGTCGATCTGACCGCCGGACGGCGTCGGCCACGACCGCCACTGCACACCGTAGACGGGTCCGAGCTCGCCGCGCTCGTCGGCCCACTCGTCCCAGATCGTGACGCCGTGATCCTGCAGCCAGCCGACGTTGGACTCGCCGCGCAGGAACCAGAGCAGTTCATAGACGATCGACTTCAGGTGCACACGCTTGGTCGTGATGAGGGGAAACCCCTGCGACAGGTCAAAGCGGATCTGCCGTCCGAACACGCTCGTGGTGCCGGTGCCGGTGCGGTCGTCCTTGTGCACGCCGTCGGCGAGAACCTCGCGGAGCAGGTCCTCGTACGGGGTGGGAACGGGGTGGCCGGATGCCGGGTGCGCGCTCATGACTGCCAGGCTACCGGCGGCGGTGCGCACCGGCTCTGTTACACACGGTCTGTCATCTGGGCGGCATCCGGCCGATCCACGGTCGGCGCGGGCTATGGTGAGGGGTTGTGAACCTGTCGGAAGCCGCGATCGTCCTCGCCGCCCTGCTCACGGTGACCGTCGCCGGCGGTTTCGTCCTCCGCTGGCAGCAGAACCGGCCGCGGCGGCAGAACCCCGCCGAGATCGTCGAACCCGAGCGGCTGGGCGCCACCGCGCTCGGCGAGCGCGCCACGCTACTCCAGTTCAGCACCGAGATGTGCGCGCGCTGCCCCGGCGTGCACCGCACGCTCGGCGCGATCGCCGACGCGCACGACGGGGTGCTCCACCTCGACGTGGACCTCACCCACCGTCCCGATATCGCCAAGCACTTCCACGTGCTGCAGACGCCGACGACCCTCATCCTCGACCGCAACGGGGTCATCCAGACCCGGTTCGGCGGCACGCCGAGTCGCGGCGCCGTGGAACTCGAACTCGGTCGTGTGGCCGCCGAGGATGCCCGTGTCTGACATCGCCCGCCCCGCCTGCCCGAAGGGCATCGATCCCCGCGGACCGCGCTTCGCGGCATCCGTCACCGCGGTGCTGCTGCTCGTGGACGTGTTCCTCGGTCTGATCGGCGCGTCGACGGCGCGCGCGACCGCCGCCTTCGGCTGGTTCGCCTATCAGCCGCTGGCGGACTCCGATTTCGCGTTCGTCGCCGGCTCCTGGCTGCTGCCGACCCTCACGGTCGCCCAGCGCGCCGCCGACCCCGCGTTCCTCGTGCTGCTCGTGATCGCCCTGCTCTTCCTCTGGGGCGTCGTCTCACCACGCACGGCGCCGTGGGGTGTGCTCTACCGCCGACTCGTGCAACCGCGGCTGGCGCCGCCGACGGACCTCGAGGACCCGCGCCCGCCGCGCTTCGCGCAGGGCGTCGGCCTGTTCGTGACCGGCGTCGGGCTTCTCCTGCACCTGATCGGCGTGCCGTGGGCGCTGCCGATCGCGGCGGGCATGGCGTTCATCGCGGCGTTCCTCAACGCGGTGTTCGGGCTGTGCCTGGGCTGCCAGCTGTACCTGCTCCTGCAGCGCGTCGGCCTGTGGGGCCGCCCGGCCTGACCCGGTTCCCTCCCCCGGCCCCCGCGTCTAGGCTCATGACGGGCGCGGATCGGCGCCCGTCAGCGACGTCCCTGCGGGGACACGGGAGGACAGTCATGAGCGTCACGAGCGAAGCGACCACTAGCTGGAAGGGCTCCCTCGCCGAGGGCTCCGGCCAGATCGCGCTGGAGAGCTCGAATCAGGGGCCGTTCGATGTGAACTGGAAGGCCCGCAGCGAAGGGTCCACGTCGGTCACGACACCCGAAGAGCTGCTGGCCGCCGCCCATTCGTCGTGCTTCAGCATGGCGCTCTCGCACGCGCTGACGGGCAACGGCACCCCGCCCGAGAGCATCGAGACCACGGCCTCGGTGACCTTCATCCCCGGCACCGGCATCACCGGCTCC
This sequence comes from Actinomycetes bacterium, assembly GCA_023451265.1. GTDB lineage: Bacteria > Actinomycetota > Actinomycetes > Actinomycetales > Microbacteriaceae > Microbacterium. The sequence continues at coordinate 6,759 of JAEYAG010000049.1, forward strand.
CACCTGAACGTCAACGCCGTGGTCCCGGGCCTGTCGGCGGAGGACTTCGCCCGCATCGCCGGCGAGGCGAAGACCGGTTGCCCCGTCTCGGCTGCGCTGGCCGGCATCGAGATCACCCTCGAGGCGACGCTTGGCTGATCGTCCCGACGGGCGCGTCGTCGTCGCCGGCGCCTCCGGCCTCATCGGCCGGGCGCTGGTGGCGGCGCTGCGCGCCGACGGCGTCGCCGTCACCCGGCTCGTCCGGCGGCCGGCGCAGGCAGCCGACGAGATCGCGTGGGATCCCGGCAGGGAGCCGCTGCACCCCGATGTCCTCGCCGGCGCGCGCGCCGTCGTGGGGCTCAACGGCGCGACCCTCGGTCGGTTCCCCTGGACGAAGCGGTACCAGCACGAGCTGGTCTGGTCGCGGATCGCCCCCACACAAGCCCTCGCGGCCGCCGTCCGGCGCCTGGGCGAGGACGCGCCGACGTTCGTGTCGGCATCCGCCGTCGGCTACTACCCCTCGGGGCGCGGCATGGAGCTGGCCGAGGACGCGCCGCGCGGCGAGTCCTTCCTGGCCGACCTCTGCGGCGAGTGGGAGGCGGCGGCGCAGCGCGGGGCGGGCGAACGGGCGAGAGTCGCCGTCCTGCGGACGGCTCCGGTGGTGCACGCCGAGGGCGTGCTCAAGCCGCTGCTGCTGCTCACGCGACTGGGGGTCTCCGGCCCGCTCGGCCGCGGCACGCAGGTGTGGCCGTGGATCTCCCTGGACGACGAAGTCCGCGCGATCCGCCACGTCATCGACGCCGGTCTGACGGGCCCCGTCAACCTCACCGGGCCCGAACGCGCGACGGCCAACGACCTCGGCTTCGCCCTCGCGCGACGGATGAACCGTCCCTACCTCGTCCGCGTCCCGGCGTGGGCGCTGCGCGCCACGCTCGGACGCGACGCCGCGGACGGTCTGCTCCTCGGCGACCTGCCGGTCGTGCCGCGGGCACTGTCGGCATCGGGCTTCGTCTTCGCTCATCCCACGGTGGAGGATGCCGTGGCCGCCGCCGTCCCGGTCTGATCCGCCGCCGGCTCAGGCGCCGGGCGTGGAGTCGGACCGCGCCAGCGTGATGGCCTTGCGGATCGCCTGCCGTGCCCGGGTGCGGTCGCCGGCGCCGTCGTAGGCGAGACCGAGCCGGAACCAGGCACGCCAGTCGCCGGGATGCTCCTCGACATCGGCGCGGTACGCCGGGAACAGAGCGTCGGCCTGCGCACGGTCGACCCGTCCGCTCTGCCGCACGTCGACCTCCTCGGACGGGAGACCGCCCTCGGCCTCGAGGCGGGTGGCGAGGCGCTCGGCGCCCCGGCCGAACATGATCTCCCGCCACAGCGCCCACGCCGCGATGACCGGCAGCACGACGAGAGCGACGCCCATCGCGATGCCGACCGGCTCGCCGGAGACGAGCAGGAGCCACGCGCGCTGCGCGACGAGCACGATGTACAGCCCCAGCAGCACCGCCATGACGGCGACGCCGATGCGAGCGCTCATGCGCCGGTGGTGCGGGCGACCTGGCCCGGGGCGGCGCCCTCGTCGACCGGGGCCTCGGCGGCGGGCGCCTGGCGGGGCCGCAGGCCCAGATCGATGAGCGCGTCGAGGCCGACGATGACGCCGCGCGCGTCGCGGGCGGCGGTCAGGGCGACGCGGATGCCGGGGGCGTAGGCCAGAGCCGGCTCGACGGTGTCGTGGACGATCGTGAGCGACTCGCCAGGGCCGGACAGGATCGTCTCCTGCCGAGCGACGACGCCGGGCCGGCGCAGCGAGTGGATCGGCACGCTCGAGACCTGCTGGCCGCGGGCGCGCTGATCGACATGGGGCGAGGAGACCGGGCCCGCCTCGGCGCGGGCGTCGGCGATGAGCTCCGCGGTGCGCACTGCCGTGCCGCTCGGCGAGTCGACCTTCGTCTCGCGGTGTGCCTCGACGATCTCGATCGACGGGAAATGCGGCGCGGCCGCGGCGGCCAGGGCCGAGCCGATGACCGATCCGAGAGAGAAGTTCGGGATGAACACCGCGCCCGTGCCGGCGGCATCCACCAGGGGGCGCACCAGCGCGATGCGCTCGGACGACCAGCCCGAGGTGCCGACGAGCACGTTGATGCCGCGCTCGATCGCAGCGCGGACGACGTCGACGGAGACCCCGGGGGTCGAGGCATCCACGACGAGGTCGGCGCCGTCGATGTCAGCCAGGTCGCTCGAGGAGCCGAGCACGGCGACCGTCTCGAAATCGTCGGAGGCATCGATCACGCCCGCGATGATCCCGCCGAGCTTTCCGGTGCCGCCCACGAGGGCCACTCTCGTCGTCATGCCACCAGATTACGGGGTCGGCGGGGGCCGGAGACGGCGGGCTACCCTCGGAGGATGCTCAGTCTCGTCCCCCTCCCCGTCGACGATCCCCGCGCGCAGGCGCTGCTGACGGAGTACTTCCAGATGCGCGGCGCCGCCTTCCCGCAGGGCGAGACCTACCGCCCGGTCTTCCCCGCGGCATCCGTCTTCTCGCCTCCCGCGGGCGTGTTCGTGGTGGCCGTCGACGACGGCGCCGATGTCGGATGCGGCGGCATCCGCCGCATCGACGACGGTCCCGCCGGTGTGAGGTTCGAGGTCAAGCACCTGTATCTGAGGCCCGAGACGCGCGGTCGCGGCTGGGGACGCCTGCTGCTGGAGGACCTCGAGCGCCGCGCCCGCGAGTGGGATGCGGCCGAGCTCGTGCTCGACACGCACCACACCCTCGAGGCGGCGGGCGGTCTGTACGCCCGCTCCGGGTTCGAGCCGATCGCGCCGTACAACGACAACCCCAACGCGACGCGCTGGTACGGCAAGCGTCTCGGCTGACCGGCCGGTGTCAGTGGCCGCCGCGGAGCGCGGTGACCGGCTCGATGCGGGCGGCGCGGCGCGCGGGGAAGCCGCCCGCCACGAGTCCTACGATCGCGCCGAGCACGACGCCGCCGGCCGCCACCCACGGGTCGACGATCGGGGTCCACTGCTGCGCGACGCTGATGCCGACGACCGCGCCAACGGCCAGGGCCGACCCGATGAGTCCGCCGAGCAGACCGATGACGACCGACTCGACGATGAACTGGCCGGCGATCTGGCGGCCGGATGACCCCAAGGCCCGGCGGAGGCCGATCTCGGGCACCCGCTCCATGACGTTCAGCATCGTGACGTTCGCGATCCCGAGCGCGCCGGCGAGCAGCACGATCGCCCCCAGCACGAGGAAGACGATGTTGACGTCGGCCTGCACGTTCTCGCCGAGCGAAGACGACGCCGCGGGGGCCGCGACGTCCAGTCCCTCGGGATCGTCGGGCCGCAGCGCCAGCGGCAGCTGCTCCGCCAGCTGCGGGCCCGTCCCCGGGAGGATGCGGGCCTGCAGCGTTCCCGGCGCCGCCAGCGCCCGGTCATGCTGAGCCGTCGACAGGGGCATGACCACCGCGTCGAGGAGGTCGCCCTTGGCCTGCAGTCCGCCATAGATGCCGATCACGGCATACGCGACGTCGCCGATGAAGATCGACGGCTGGCTGTCGACGCGGTTGATGCCGAGGCGGTCGGCGGCGCGCGTGCCGAGCACCACGACGCGGTCGGCGCGGTCCTCGTGCCCGGCGTCGAACATGCGACCGGTGACGATCGACCCGCGCAGCACGTCGAGCATGTCGGGGGTCGCCGCCGCGAGAGCCGGGGATGCCGTCGCCGCCGCCGACGGGTCGTGGATCGGCACCGCGGTGATCGCGTCCTCCCCCAGCGACAGCTCGGCGAGGAGCACGGCCGACTCGATGCCGACGAGGGTCTCGACCCGGTCGACCGCGTTCCACGGCAGCCGCGAGGTCGCAACCGATCCGCCGCGCGTCTGCGCCTCGGCCGGGGAGACGACCACCTGGGTCGCCTTGACGGCGTCGAACTGGCGCGCGATCTGGTGGGCGGCTGTCTGGGCGAACCCGACCGTCGCCACGAGCGCGCCGATGCCGAGCACCGTGCCGGCGATCGTCATCACCAGGCGCCCCGGTCGAGACCCGATGTCGGCGGTCGCCTCGACGAGCAGATCCTGGAACAGGAACCGGTCGGCGTGCGGCACCGGCTCCACGAGCGGGGATGCCGACGTGGACGCGTCGGTGCGGCGCCGCCGCAGCCACGACGGGAGCGACAGCCGGGCCATCACGCGACCTCGCTCAGCCGGCCGTCCGCGATGCGCACGCGGCGCGAGGCCCGGGCGGCGACAGCCGGATCGTGGGTGATGACCACGAGAGTCAGCCCGTCGGCGCGCAGCTCGTCGAACAGCGTCATCACCTCACCCGAGGTCGCACCGTCGAGGTTGCCGGTCGGCTCGTCGGCCAGCAGCACGCTCGGGGCGCTCACGACCGCGCGGGCCACCGCGACCCGCTGGCGCTCGCCCCCGGAGAGGGTGGCGGGCAAGAAGTCGACACGGTGCTCCAGGCCGACGCGGCGCAGCGTCTGGCGCGCACGCTCCTCGCGCTCGGCGCGTGGGACGCCGCTGTACAGCATCGGCATGAGCACGTTGTCGAGGACGGTGCGCCGCGGCATGAGGTGGAACGACTGGAACACGAATCCGATGCGGCGTGCCCGCACGGCGGCACGCTCGTCTTCGCTGAGCGTGCCGGTCACGACACCGTCGATGCGGTATTCGCCGACGGTCGGCCGGTCGAGCAATCCGAGGATGTTCAGCATCGTGGACTTGCCCGACCCGCTGGGCCCGATGATGGAGACGTAGTCCCCCTCGTCGATGGACAGGTTCACGGCCTTCAGCGCCTGCACCTCGGGAGGCCCGGGGAACGAGCGCGTGATGTCGCGCAGCTCGATCAGCGTCACCGTCCGACCACCACGAGGTCACCCTCGCCGAGGTCGCCGTCCGTCGCCGTCACCTCGACCTGACCACCCGCGGCAAGGCCTGTCTCCACGACGACCATCCGCGTCTGGGCGCGGTCGCCGTCGCGCGGGTCGCCCTCGACGACCTCGACACGCGACTCGCCGCCCGGCCCCGCGGTGAGCGCGGCGACGGGCACGTACAGCACCTCACCGCTCGTGGACCCCACCGGAATGGTCACGCGGACGTTGCGCCCCTGCACCTGCTGCGCCTGCTCGGTCGTCAGCGCCTCGGGGGTCAGCGTGACCGACCAGCGCTCCCCGGCGCTCTTACCGGGGGTCAGCGCCTCGACCGTCGCGGCGTGCTCGCCGCCGTCGGGCAGGTCGAACGCGGCGCGGTCGCCGACGGCCAGCAGCGCCGCGTCCGCTTCGGCGATCGATCCGGTCAGCGCGATCGTCGCGCCCGACACCGTCATCGCCGCCCCCTGCAGCGTCTGCCCGCGGGTCACGTTGACCGCGTCGACGCGGCGCGGAAGATCGGTGAGATAGAGCACCTC
>JAEYAG010000056.1 GCA_023451265.1 Actinomycetes bacterium
TGTGCGCCGCCGTGTGCGGCGTAATCGGCAGTGCGATGCATGCCGATCTCCTTTCTTTGACCTTTCGTGATGCGTCAAAGATATATCGAGATAGTCGTTTCATGAAGGACACTGTCCGACTCCGGACAGCGGGCGACCACGCGCCACGCCGGCGCGCCACACCGCAACCCGGCGGCCGGGCGGGCGTTATGACGACCAGATGGCCTCGCCGCAGCAGCCCCCGCCGCCGAAGCCGGACCCGGATGCGGTCCGCCGCGCAGCCGAGCTCAACCACGAGATGAGCAAGGCGCCGGTCGGCTCCAAGGAGCGCCGCTTCCTGCGCCGCGCCGCCGAGCGGGCGCGCAAGCGCGCGAGAGCCGGCGGGTAGGGCGCCACGACGCACGAGCGCCCCGTCGTTTGCACGCCGGGGCGCTCAGTGCCCCTGCCGCCGGGGGGTGCCGGCTTACGGGGATGCCGGGCAGCGGGAACGCAGCCGATCGGGATGCGCGCATGAGGGGGAAAGAGCGCGCAGTCCGGCCGCACCGCTGCCCGTGGCATCGCCGACTATACCCAAGAAAACCGTCTACAGGTGGAGATTTACCACCGGTAGATGGTGGTTCACCGCCTATCGCGGGTGGAGCAAGGCTCGCCGGTGAAGGAGGCTTCACCGATCCCGATGAGAGAGGCCTCCCCACAGCTCGCCGCGTTCGCGAGAACCCTCAAACGGCAGCGCCGGAAACTGGACCTTTCGCAGGAGGCGCTCGCCGTCACGTCGGGGGTCAGCGCCAAGCACATCGGCGAGATCGAGCGGGCCAACAAGGACCCCGGGATCACGACCGCGCTGAGACTGGTCGGCGGCCTCGGCACGCCGCCCGGCGAGTTCTTCACGAAGGTCGACCTCCACCTTCAGGAGGAGTGACAGAGCGAGCCTGCTATGCGAACATATGTTCGTGTCGTCTCGCAGAACTCCTCCTCATCCGCTCGCCCGCACGATCCGCCAGCTGCGGCGCGACCGCGAGCTGTCACAGGAGGCGCTCGCCAACGCAGCCGGGATCCATCCCAAGCACCTGAGCGAGATCGAGCGCGGCAACAAGGACCCGCGCGCGACGACGCTCGCCCGCCTCGCCGAGGCCCTGAGAGTCTCCGTCGGCGATCTCTACGGCCGGAGCGACGATCCGCGCGCTGACCACCTACAATGAGTCGCCGCGCGACGGCCCGCCGTCGCCGAAGGGCCACTGGTGTATCGGTAACACGCTGGTCTCCAAAACCGGAACGCGAGGTTCGACTCCTCGGTGGCCCGCCTCCCGACGCCCCGGCATCCGCCGGGGCGTCCGTCGTTCCGGGGCCGGCTCGCGGACGTGGGCGGTGCGGGCGGCGGCTCGCGCGTCGGTGAATGGCGCTTTTTGCCCGCTATGCGGGGAAAACGTGCCATTCACACAGATCTGGACCCGCTGGATCGGAGATCGAGGCGCGATGCCGGGCGCTACGCGGCGACCGGGGCGTCCGAGGCCGGCGCGTGCGCGGGAAGCGCGCTCGTGTCGGTCGCCGCCGCCTGGAGCACCGCGGGCAGGAGACCGGGGAAGCGGGTGTCGAGGTCGTCGCGGCGCAGCGACAGGAGACGGCGCTTGCCGTCGACCCGGGTCGCGGTGATGCCGGCCTCGCGCAGGACGCGGAAGTGATGGGAGGCGGTCGCCTTGCTGACGCCCAGGTCGAACGAGCCGCACGGCCGCTCGCCGCCGCACGCGAGCTCGCGCACGACCGCCAGGCGCGCGTCGTCGCTGAGCGCGTGCATCACGGCGGTCAGCTCGATCGCCTCGACGGCCGGTTGATCAGGAGTTCCCATCCCTGTCCATTCTATGCCGCTCACGCGTGCTTCCGCGCACATTGCGGAAATCGAGGCACCGCGGTCTCACGGAGACGCAACGCGGCCCGTCGGCGCGGCGCGGGCGGGCGATGCGGGCGGAGGGATTCGAACCCCCAAGGCCTCTACCTGGCCAACCGGCTCCTAAGGCCGGCGTGTCTACCGTTTCACCACACCCGCGTGGAGGGCGAGCCACCACCCTGCGAGGGGAAGTGCGTCACGCGACCGCAGAGGATTGTAGGGTCCCGTCGGGATGGAGGACGGCTACGTCATCGACCGGCCCAACCGGGCGAAGTCTTCGTCGAAGACGACGCGCGCGATCATCGTGCTGCTGCTGCTCGTCTCCGCGGGCCTGATGTCGCTCGTCGTCTTCGGCGGCTGGAGCGGCCTGCAGGGCAACAAGCTCAACCAGGTCGTCTACATCCTCCTCTACGTCGGGATGGCCTATCTGGTCGCGCGCTGGAACCGCGGCGTGCTGCCGGTCGCCGCCGCGCTGGCGATCATCCTGCTGATCTTCGCCGCCGTCTCGGGCCCCGAGTGGCTCGACCGCGACAAGAACGGCTTCTCCACGCCCGAGTGGATCTTCGGCGGCGACGGCCTCGAGTCGTCGGTGCTCGGCACCCTCACCTTCCTGGTGATCCCGGTGCAGATACTCCTGATCGCCTTCGCGGCGCAGGGCTTCCGCCAGGACTGGCACGTCGAGATCGAGGTGCCCAAGAGCCGCGCCAAGTGGCCGGGCGCCGCTCCGCGCAGAGTCTCGACGCGTCCCGGCGCCCGCCGCGGCACGACGACCAACGCGCGCGGCTGAGCCGCCCGAGAGCACGACTGACCCGCGGCGCTGGCCGTGCGTCGCGCGAGCGGCCGGCCCGTGAGGCGAGCGCACCGCCTGTGCCGAGAGGCCGACCGCCGACGACTGAGCGCCGCTACGGCGCCAGCACCAGCTTCTTCCCGCCGGCGCCGGCTCTGAGCCGCGCCCAGGCCGTCTCGACCTCCTCCAGCGGCAGCCGCTCGACGTCGACGGTCAGGCGGCCGGCGAGCGCGTGCTCGCCCATCGCCGCGTAGGCGGCGGCGCGCTCGTCCGGCGGGGCGAGGAAGTTCGTGTGGCCGCGGATCTCGACCAGCTTGCCGCGCACGGCGGCCGACGGCACGGGCGCCGTCGCACCGGCCGACTGGCCGATCTGGATCAGCCGCCCGCCGGTCCCGAGCGCGTCCAGCGCCGCCAGCGCGGGCGCTCCCCACAGC
>JAEYAG010000060.1 GCA_023451265.1 Actinomycetes bacterium
TAAACTGCTGGCTATGGCGGAGGGGGCCGCCGGGGGTGAGCGCGCCGGGGCCGAGGCCCGCGCCGCGAAAGCCAGCCCGGCCCTCCGCCGCGCCGGAGCGCGGCGCCGCGCACGGCTGATCACCACGATCGTCGCCGCCGCAGCCCTCGCCCTCGCCGTCTGGGGCGGTGTCGAGGTGGCCACCACGGGCTCGCAGGTGCTGCTGTGGAGCGCCCTGGCCGCCCTCGGCACGTGCATCGTGCTGCTGCAGCGGATGTCGGTGGTGCGCCGCCACAGCGAGGTGCGTGTTGCGGCGCCCGCCACCGTCCGCGTCGCGGCCGACCTGCAGGACGTGTCCCTCGCCTCGGACCGTGTCGCGTGGACGCCCCGGGAGCTTCCCCGCCCGCTCACCGCGTCGGCAGGATCGCGCGCCGCGAGCGTGCTCGACCAGGCCGAGGCGCGGGAGGCGCTGCGACGTGCCGCGCTCGAGGAGGCCATGCGTGCCCGCGCCGAGGCGCAGCGACCGCCGTCGATCGTCGCCGCACGCGCCGCACGCCGCGACGACGAGTTCGCGGGCGGTCCCGCTGCCGGCGACCAGGCGATCGAGGACCACGTGCGGCGTCTGCTGGAGCGGCGCGCCAGCGGACAGTGACACCCGGCTGACGCGTCGCGCGCTCGGCCCGCGAACGCGGGGCTTCAGCCGACGAGGACGCGCCCGCCGGCGATGACCAGCTCAGGATCGCGTCGATCTGGCCGACCGGGTCGCGGTCGATCGTCGCGGGATCGAGCCCGCCGATGTGCTCAACGCCGGCGCGGGCGGCCTCGCCCAACAACGCGAGCACGCCGGGGCGGCGCAGCACGCCGTCCTGCGGGAACGCGACGAGCTGCACCGTGAGGGCGCCGTCGTAGTCGGCGACGGCTTCGCGCACGGCCTCGATGCCGCGCAGGCCCAGACCGAGGTCGACGGGGGCGTCGGCCCAGGGGCGGACGTTGCGAAGCAGGGGAGGGGTCGCAAAGGTCACCACCCTCGTCTCGCTCCCTGCGGCACTGCCGGCCGTCCAGAGCACCGCATCGCGCGTGATAACCTAACTGAGGTTCACGGGCCTGTGGCGCAGTTGGTAGCGCGCCTCGTTCGCATCGAGGAGGTCAGGGGTTCGAATCCCCTCAGGTCCACCGAAGAAACCCCCCCCTGCTCGCGCGGGGGGTTTCGTGTTTGAGGGGGCGGACGTCACACCGCTTTCCTTGAGCCTCAGGCGGCGCTCTCGCGGGCGCGGAGGTCCTTGCGCAGGATCTTGCCCGCGGAGGACTTCGGGATCGCGTCGATGAACTCCACCCGCCGCACCTTCTTGTGCGGGGCGACGTTCTCGGCGACGAACGCCATGACCTCCTCCTCGGTGAGCCCGGAATCGGGCGCCGGCACGATGAAGGCCTTCGGGATCTCCTGCTTGTCGTCGTCGAGGACGCCGATGACCGCGGCATCCATCACCTTCGGGTGCCCCAGCAGCAGCGCCTCGAGCTCGGCGGGCGCGATCTGGTAGCCGTGGTACTTGATGAGCTCCTTGACGCGGTCGACGATGGAGAAGTAGCCGCCCTCGTGAGCGACGGCGACGTCGCCGGTGTGGAGGAAGCGGTCGGCATCGAGCGTCTCGGCGGTCGCCTCCGGCTTGTTCAGATACCCGAGCATGACGTTCGGCCCCTTGACCCACAGCTCACCCGGCCGGGTCTGGCCGTCGTCGCCGAACTCGGTGATCTCCTCACCGGTCTCGGTGTCCACCAGCTTGCAGACGATGTTGGGCAGCGTCACGCCGACCGAGCTGACCGGGATGTCGTCGCGCTGGTAGGGCATGGCGTGTGAGACCGGGCTGAGCTCGCTCATGCCGTAGCCCTGCATCATGCGCGCGCCGATGCGGCGTCCGGCGAGCTCCGCGGTCTCGCCGTCGAGCGGCGCGGCTCCGGAGAAGACGGTGTGCACCGTCGAGATGTCGAACTGGTCGACGATGGGGTGCTTGGCCAGGGCGACGGCGATCGGCGGCGCGATGTACAGGTACGTGCACCCGAACTTCTGGATGATCGTGAGGAACTCCACCAGGTCGAACCGGGGCATCGTGACGAGCGTCGCGCGTTGCTTCAGCGCCAGGTTCAGCAGCACCGTCATGCCGTAGATGTGGAAGAACGGCAGCACCGCGAGCACCCGGTCGGTGTTGCGCGGGTCGATGTTCACGCGGCACTGCGCCACGTTCGCGACGAGGTTGCGGTGGCTGAGCATGACCCCTTTCGGGATGCCGGTGGTGCCCGACGAGTACGGGAGCACGGCGACATGGGTCGCGGGGTCGAAGCTCACCTCCGGGGCGGGCGCCCCTCGGTGAGAAGTTCGCGCAGGTTCGGGTGACCGCCTGTTTCTGAAGAGGGGGCGCCGTCGAGGACGATGAGCCGCTCAGCAGGTATGCCGACGGCCTCCGCCGCGGCCTGGGCCTGCGGCAGCAAGGGGCTGACCGTGACGAGCCAGGTGGCCCCGGCATCCGTCAGCTGCTTCTGGATCTCGCCGGGCGTGTACAGCGAGTTGATCGTCGTGACCGTCGCGCCCGCGCGGAGGATGCCGTGGAACACCGTCGCGAATGCGGGGACGTTCGGGCACAGCACCCCCAGCACCGTGTCGGTGGTCACGCCCCGGGCCGCCAGCGCCCCGGCGAACGCGTCGATCTGCGCCTTGAGGGCGCCGTACGTCGTCTCGGCGCCCGTCGCGGGGTCGATCAGCGCGACGCGGGCGCTGTCCTCGGCGCTGAGATCGCCGAACAGATCGTCGTAGATGCTGAGCTCGGGAATCTCGACATCGGGGAAGGGGCTGGTGAACACGGGCGGTCTCCTTCGACGGCGGTGCGCGGACCTGGCGACGCTGCCGGGTGTCGGGCTCGCCCCGGGTCTCAGGCCGACGCGCCCGCCAGCTGCCCGGCGCTGAGACGCTCGGCCGCGCGCTCCTCGGCGGCGGCGAGCGGGGTGATGCCGCGCGCGGCGGCGGCAGCGAAGATGTCCCGCAGGGTGTCGCCGATGCCGGCGACACGGTCCATGATCTCGGCCCGCGTGCCGAGATGCTTCGCCTCGAGATCGAGGTAGACGACGCCGCCGGCGTTCACCACGAAGTCGGGCGCGTACAGGATGCCGCGGGCCGCGAGCCGATCGGCGCCGGACCGCTCCGCCAGCGGGTTGTTCGCCGGGCCGCAGACCGCGCGGGCCGCCAGTGCGTCGATGACGTCGTCGTCGAGCACGCCGCCGATGCCGGCAGGCACGAACACGTCCGCCTCGACGAGGTGCTCGGTGCCCGGCTCGACCCAGCGGGCGCCGAGCTCGGCGGCGAGGTCGCGTTTGACCGGGTTGACGTCGGTGACGGTGAGTACAGCGCCTTCCGCCGACAGGCGCACGGCGAGTCGGCTGCCGACCTGGCCGAGTCCCGACACGGTGATGCGGCGGCCGGCGACGTCCGGCGAGCCGGTGGACTCGGCGAGGGTCGCGCGCAGCGACTCGTACACGCCGAGGCTGGTGGGACCGGCCGGCTCGCCCGACCCGCCGACGGCATCGGGCAGGCCCACGACGTGCGCGGTGCGCTCGCTGACGACGAGCATGTCGTCCGTCGTCGAGCCGACGTCTTCGGCCGTGCGGTACGCGCCGTCGAACCGCTCGACGGCGTCGCCGAGGTCGAGGTAGGCCGCGCGTCGCCGTTCGGCGTCGAGGGTGGTGCCCGGCGGGAGGCAGATGACCGACTTGCCGCCCCCGGCATCCAGCCCCGCGGCGGCGTTCTTCAGGGTCATCGCGGCGGACAGGCGCAGGGCATCGCCGACGGCGTCGCTCCAGTGCGGGTACGTCCACATGCGCGCTCCGCCGAGGGCGGAGCCGAGCACCGAGGAGTGGAGGGCGACGGTGATGACCAGGCCGCTGCGCGGGCCCGTGATCACCTCCACGCGCTCGTGGGCGAAATCGGGCAGGGGCAGGGTGTGCGTCATCGCATCCTCTTTCGGCTGGCCTTGTGGGCTGTGCTCTGCGGGTGCCGCGGCGTTGCGGCATCCGTCTGCCATTCTGCCACTCGGTGGGGGTGGGGCGGGCCTGGGCGCGCAGCGTGCTGGGCGGATGCTGGGCCCGCGCGGCGTGCTGAAAGCAGGCCGAATCGACGCGCGGGCGGCCGCAGCGCCGCCGATGGCGCGATTTCCCCTGCTTTCGTGACGCAGAGCCGGCGAGACGACGCGGTCGGCGACGCCGCGCCGCGACGGGGCGGCGTGACGGATGCCGGGCGATACGGTTGCAGCATGACCGAGAACCTGCCGCCCCGCAGCCGCCTGGTCCACGACGCGCTGCGCGCGGCGGGCATCGGCGGCGAGATCGTCGTGCTGCCGGATGCCGCGTCCACCGCGCCGCTGGCGGCGGCCGCCCTGGGCGTCGAGGTGGGGGCGATCGCCAACAGCCTCGTGTTCTTCTCCGACGGAGAGCCGCTGCTCGTCATGACCAGCGGCGCGCACCGGGTCGACACCGCCGCGCTCGCCGAGCGTCTGGGCCGCGGACGCATTCAGCGCGCCACCCCGGAGCAGGTGCGCGAGGCCACGGGGCAGGCGATCGGCGGCGTCGCGCCGACCGGCCACCCCTCGCCGCTCACCACCGTCGTCGACGAGGCGCTGGCGGCATATCCGGAGATCTGGGCGGCCGGCGGTACGCCGCACACCGTCTTCCCGCTGACCTTCGACGACCTCGTGCGCCTCACCGGCGGCACCGTCCTGAAGGTCGACTGACCGGCTACGCCCTCAGGATGTCCCACGCCATGACGGCGGCCGCGGCCGACCAGGCCTGCGGGCGGCACGCAGCCGGGTACCGTGCGGGGCGTGGCACGTCGGTCGCCGCGTCGCCGGCGTGCAGCTCGGGCACGCGGTAGCCGAACGCCTCCGCCGCGGCCAGCATGCCGGCGACGACCTCCCGCGCGGGCTCGGTCAGTACGGCGCGGGCCATGCCGCGCGCGACGATCGCGGTGTCGTGGGTCCACACGCTGCCGCCGTGGTAGCTCAGCGGCCAGTAGCCGCCGGCATCCGTCGACAGCGTCCGCAGACCGAAGCCCGACGACATCGATCCGCCGGTGAGGAGCCGGGCCACCTCGGCTTCTTCCTCGGGAGAGAGGATGCCGGTGCCCAAGAGGTGCCCGGCGTTCGTCGTCATGGTGTCGACCGCCCGGCCGTCGCGATCGAGCGCGATCGCCGGGTAACGCCCCTCCGGCGTCGTGACCCAGAACCGCTCCGCGAAGCGCTGCTTGAGCCCCGCCGCCCACGCGCGCAGGCGCTCGGCGCAGGGCCGGCCGAACCGCTCCAGCAGGTCCGCCCCGCCGATCGCCGCCTCGTACGCGTAGCCCTGCACCTCGCACAGGGCGATCGGCCCCGCCGCGAGCGTCGGCAGCAGCGCGAGTACCTCTTCGTCAGGCATGCCGGCTTCGGCGGTCTCGGCGAGCAACGACACCCACAGGGGCGTCGCGTCGACCGTGCCGTAGTACAGCGGCGGCAGCACGATGCCCTCGCCGGGCATCTCCAGGGTGCCGGCGCGCAGCTCGTGCATGATCTTGCCGGGCTGCTCCGCTGTCGCCGGGTCGGTCCGCGTCCCCTGCAGACGCGCGAGCACGCGCAGGGTGGATGCCGCCATCGTGCTGTCCAGGGGGAGCAACAGTCGCGCGGCCCACAGCGAGTCGCGGCCGAACAGGGTGAAGAACCACGGGGCGCCGGCCGCGAAGAACACGTCGTCGGGGTGGTCGGGCAGCGCGAGCCGCAAGGCGGCGAGGTCATCGAGCGCGCGGTCGAGCCAGCGCTGCAGGCGCGGGTCGGCGCCCGAGGTGGGCGCGGGCGCGTGCCACGGTGCGGGCGCCGCGGCCGCGCGGACCACAAGCCCGGCGTCGGCCAGGTGCGCCGACCACTCCGCGGTCGCGGCGCCGTGCGCCGGGACCTCGAGGTCCCACTCCAGTGTCGCCTCGGCGGCTGCGACACTGACGTCGGCCTCGGGGGCGGTGATGGTCAGCTGAGCGCTGCCGCCGCGCACGGCGAGGCCGGATGCCGTGGTCTCGGCATCCGTCGCCGTGCCGCCCGCCGACCCGGCCTTCACCTCTTGCAGCGGGGAGAGGTCCCAGCCGATCCGCACTCGTCGTGCGATAGCCGTCCGGCGCGTTACGCCGGGGCGGGGCCGGCGGCGCCGGTTGCCGGGGCGGCCCGGGTGCGCAGGGACGAGCC
>JAEYAG010000085.1 GCA_023451265.1 Actinomycetes bacterium
TCCCTCAGCGCTTCGGCCATGTCGACGTCGCCGATCGCGGCGTTGGCGGCGGAGGCGGCCGCGATGACGGGACGCGCCGCGCCCATTTCGCGCATCGCGCGGACGAGGTCGCCGCCCAGCAGCGCCGTGTAGCCGAGGTTGTGGCGGGCTTCGGCGACCTCGACGGGATCGCCGTGCCGCTCATAGGCGGCCACCGCCGCTTCGAGGTCCGCGGTCGCCGCGGCGAGCTGGCCGCGCTGCATCGCGACGAGGCTGCGGTTCATCCGGAGGTTGGCGACCGCCAGCGGGTCGTCGGGGATGGTGTCGATCGCGCGGCCGAGCCACTCCAGCCCCTCATCGAGGCGGCCGCGGTGCATGAGGATACTGCCGAGCTGCCCCTCGATCACCCCGCGCGTGTGCGCCGTGAGCGCATCACCGGCGAGCACGCGCCGGCACAGCGCTTCGCCCTCGTCGGGACGGCCGAGCTGGTCCAGGACGAAGGCACGCGTGCCCGCGATGCGGGCGCGCAGGTTGTCGTCAGCGCCGGATGCCGCGGCATCCAGCGCCGCCTCGGCCTCGCGGTACCGCCGCTCATTGGTGAGCGTGAGCGCGGCGGTGTAGAGGCCGGCCGGGTCGGAGGTCACGCCCCCAGCATGCCGGTTCCCGGGCGGCCAGGGGAACACGCGCCGCCCGGCGCGTCAGCCGACCACGCTCACCCGAGCGCGGCGAGGGCCTTCTCGGCCGCCGCGCGGGCAGCGGCGATCGCGTCGGCGACGTGCTCCTTCCCGTCCTTCCCGTCCGGTGGGGTGCCGAGGCCGGCGGCGATCAGCCCCGCCACGAGCGGCGCCGCGAACGACGTGCCGCTCCACACGGCGAAGCCGCCGCGGTAATCCTCGGGGGCGATCGTCAGCCGCCGCCGGGCGTACTGGTCGTCGCGGGCCGACGCCTGCAGGCCACCGCGGAAGTCGGGAAGCGTGCTCAGCACCGCCGCGCCCACCGCAAAGGTGCGCACCCAGGGGCCGACGTTGGAGAACAGGGCCGTCGTCGCCCGGTCCGGGTTCAGGGCGCCGACGGAGACGTGGGCGGCGAGGTCGTCCGGCACGAGGCCGTTGTCCGACCCCGGCCACGGCCACAGCGACGCGGGGAAGCTCGGTCGGTCGGTCGCGTCGTTGCCCGCCGACACCACGACGGTCACCCCGAGCCCGCGCACCACCGCGAGCAGGTCGTAGAGGTCGCGGGTGTAGAGGCCGTCCTCCGGGGTCTCGTGGTAGTAGCCGAGCGACATGTTCAGCACGTCGATCGGACGCCCGCCGCGCACGCCGTCGCGGTAGCGCTGCACGAGCACGCCGAGGTCCTCCACGACGCGCAGCAGGTTCGACTCCTCCACGATCCCGCGGGCGTCGGCGACACGGATGCCGAGCATCTCGGCATCCGGCGCGATCTGACGCACGATGCCGGCGATGAACGTGCCGTGCCCGGCGACCGGGTCGAGTTCGCCGTCGAGCGGGCCGAACAGGTCGGGGTACACCTCCGGGTTGGCCTCGTCGTCCAGCCCCACCGGATGCCCGTCGAGGCGCACGTCCCGGGTGACGAGGTCGTCGGGCAGCCACGTGTGCGCGCCGATGCCGGTGTCGAGCACCGCCACGACCGCGCGACGCCGACCGTCCGCGACCTCGGTGCAGACGGGCGGCGGACCCACCCAGGCGACCGGCTGGCGGCCGCCGGATCCGCAGTCGCCGTACTCGCCGACCGGGTTGGAGCGGGTGTAGGGGTTAGACCGGGTGTACGGGTTCGACCGGGTGTACGGATTCGACTTCGTGTACGGGTTCGATTTGGTGTATGGATTGACCCCGATCGGGTCGACCGTCAGCACGTGGTCCAGGCCGATGCGATCGACTCCCGCCGCCCGCAGCGACGCCGGCGCGTCGATGCGGCCGTCGCGGCCGCGCACGACGTCACGACCGGCGAGGATGCGGCGGCGCACCTGCTGCAGCACTCGCCAGGCATCCGGGAGCGCGGGCGAGACGGCATCCTTCGCCTCCGGCGTCGTCAGCCGCACGCGGATCACCACCGGCGCACTGGGCAGTCGCGGTTCGGGACGCTCCCCCTCGCCGAGCTCGCTGCCGTCCAGGCGCTCGCGCACGACGCCCCAGCCGAAGACGGCGGCCGCCTCGCGGACGCGATCGAGGTTGCCCTCCAGCAGGCCCGCCCCGGCGCCGTCCGAGACGAGCAGCCGATCGGGCACGTACGCCGTCTGGAACGCCTCGACGCCGTCGAGGGGCTCGGTTCCGGGGTCGAGCACGGTGGCGGAGATCACGGAGCCGCGGGCGCGGTCGCGCCACGACCACCCTTTGGGCTGCGGGGCGGCGTCGTACTCTTCAGGGCTCATGCGATCTCCTCAGGTCGGGCGGTGCCGGCGGCGTCAGGGGTCAGATCTCGAAGCGGGGCGTCTGCAGGTCGGTGGCGCCGTCGGGCTCGGATGCCGCGGCCAGCAGCACCCGCAGCCGTGACAGGCCGTGCGGCACGCCGTCGAAGGAGAAGCGGCCGCCTTCGAGGTCGGCGAGGTGCTCCCCGGCATCCTGGATCAGGCGCACTTCGGCGACGTCCCCGTCGACCCAGCCGTCCAGGCGGCAGGCGTCGCGCTCGGCGGGGGTGACGTGCACCAGCATGTTGGTGCGGCCGTCGCTGAACTGCAGGGTCAGCATGTCGGCGTCGCCGCGGACGGCGGTGGTGGCGTCGCTGTCGATGAGGCTCAGCAGCGCGTACTCGCGGGCGAGGTCGGCCGTCGCGACGGCCGCGATCATCGCGTCGGCGAGATGGGACGGTGCCGGGTCGATCGCCCCCCAGGCGCGCCGGATCGCGGCGAACAGCGCCGTGTCGTCGGTCATCGATTCAGAGGTCACGGTCGTCCCCGTCCCATCCCGCCGCGTGGAGAGCGGTGCGCAGTTTTCCGAGGCAACGACCCCGGGTCGGTCCGATCGAGCCGATCGGCATGTTCAGGTCTCGCGCGAGGTGCGCGTAGTCGGGGCGCTCCTCGAACGCGATGACGCGCAGCAGACGTCCGCAGCGTTCGTCGAGCCCCGAGACGGCCGCCCAGAGCCGGCGATCGCGGTCGGCGATGTGGGCGCGGCTCTCCGCGGAGTCGTCCGCCGGCAGCAGCGGCTCGAGGTCGGCGTCGTCGGTGGCGCGCACGCGCTGCTGCGCCCGACCCGCCCGCCACGCCTCGCGCCGTGCGCAGGTGGTCAGCCAGCCGGCGACGGCGCGCGCGTCGTGGATCGTCTCGTGCCGGCGCACCAGCGTCAGCCAGGTGACCTGCACGACGTCTTCGCTCAGCTGCGCGTCGAGTCCGTAGGCGCGCACGACATGCCAGAGCACCGGCGTCATCAGGCGCACCAGGTCGTCCATCGCCCGGGTCTGCCCCTCGCGCCACCGCGCGAACAGGTCGGCAGCGTGGTCCCAGATGGTCGCGGGCACGGCTGTGGACCCCTCGCCTCCCGGTGCGTCGGCTGCGGGGAGGGAATCCGGGGCCCGATCAGGGGAGGTCGAAGGGTCGGCATCGGTCATACCGCCCATTCTGGCCATACCGATAAGAGGCGGGCGAGGGGGCGCCTGATACATCCGCCCCGGCCGGGTTTCGCGGTGGCCGCCTAGACTTCTCGGCATGGCCCCGCTCGTGTATCTGTGCGCTCGTCCGCAGGCCGGTGCCGCGGCGGCGGAGTACGAGTCCTTCCGCACGGCGATGCACCTGGAGACCGGTGAGCTGGAGCGCTGGGACCTCGTGCAGGACGAGTTGCCCGCCGATGCCCCGACCCGCTGGCGTGGCGCCGTCGTGGGCGGAAGCCCCTTCAACGTCGCCGACCCCGAGTCGGCGAAGACGGACGTGCAGCGTCGCCTTGAGGCGGGGCTCGCCCGGCTCGCCGAGACCGCGGCATCCGGCGGCATTGCCGCACTGTTCACGTGCTACGGCATCGGCGTCGCCACGCGTGCCCTGGGCGGCGAGGTGACGCGCGCGTACCCCGAGGACACCGGCCCGACCCGGGTGACGCTCACCGACGAGGGGCGACGCGACCCGATCTTCGGCGGACTGGCCGACACGTTCACGGCCCTCACGGCGCACAAGGAGGGCACCGGACGGATGCCGGCGGGTGCGACCCTCTTGGCGACCAACGAGGCGTGCCCCGTGCAGGCGTATCGGGTCGGCGAGCGCCTGTACGCGACGCAGTTCCACCCCGAGCCGACGGGGCAGGCCTTCACCGAGCGGATGGCCGTCTACCGCGACGACGGCTACTTCGCCGCCGGGGACTACGACCGCATCGCCGCCCTCGTGCTGGCGGCGTCGCTCACCGAGCCCGCGCGCATCCTGCACGCCTTCGCGACCGCGTTCTGACCCGGACCGCGCCGCATCCACCGCCGAACCCTTGCCCCCAGGACGAACCCTTACCCCTCGACGCGCTCGGGAACGAGGGTTCGGTCCAGAGGGGAGGATTCGGCACACAGCGCGGGGTCAGCCGGCGGAGCGGGCGCGGGCCAGCGCGCGAGCGCGCAGGCCGATGGCCGCCGCCAGCACCACGGCGGCGACGATGAAGGCCGTCGTCGCGACGGCGGGCGCGTGCGGCTCGCCCGTCGACCGTGCGATCCCGATCCAGACCAGACCCCACGCCATCGCGAGGGCCGGCGCGATGCGCCCGTCCGTGCCGAATGCGATCGCGGCGCCGACGAGGGCGACGACCACGAGCACGAGCACGCCCCACAGCTGCTGGGCATCGGCATCCATCGGCGCGACGACATCCGCGGCGAGCCAGGCGGTGATGTTCGCGACCGTCGCGAGAGACACCCAGCCCAGATGGATGCCGGCGGCGCCGTCCATGAGGAGCAGGTCGACCGGACTCTCGGGACGCTGCGCCACGAGTCGGCGCAGCGTCACGCCGAGCACCACCAGCAGCAGCACGATCGCCACCACCGTCGCGGGCAGCGTCAGGAACTGCGCGGCGAGCAGCCACCCGCCGTTGAGCACGGCGGTGGCGGCGATCCACCAGCCGGCGCGGCGCTGCCGCGCCCGGCCGCGCTGGGAGGGCAGCGCCTGCCACACGGCGTAGCCGATCGTCAGCAGGTATACGACGCTCCAGATCGAGAACGCCGGCGTCGCGGGCGCGAGCACCGTGGCGTCGGCGTCAAGCGCCCCGCCCTGCAGGTCGCGGACGTTCGTGCCGCCGAAGAAGCCCGTGCCGATCATCGCGGCGATGACCATGAACACGACCGCCGAGATCACGACGATCTGCCGCGCGAGATCCGCCCCGGTCGGCGCCTCGGAACGCACCTCGGAGCGCGCTGCGGCGCCGCCGTGCAGGGTGGGCTCGGGGGACGGTGAGCGGTTCATACCCGGAACGGTATGTGACGTGGCGCCGGTCTCGTCAGGGCCTTGACAACCCGCCGCGGAGCGGGGTCGCCGTCAGTCGACGGGGCGGTACTGGGCGAACCGGCGCTCCAGGCGCGGCCTGCGCCGCGCACCGATGACGGCGACCGAGTCGGGGCTCAGCACGACCGGGCCCTTCTCCACCGGCTTGCCGTCGTTCGCGGTCGTCGTCGCGATCCACACCTCGCGCTCCTCGTCGATGTGATCCACCGCCCACTCCTCCGGCGAGAGGTTGACGTAGATCGTCGCCGCGTCGCGGTGCAGCACCCACCGGCCCGGCCCGGCGCACTCGGCGCGCTGGCCGCCGCGGCTCGGATCGGTGAGCTCGGGCTGCTCGCGGCGCAGCCGCGCGAGCGCGCGGTACAGCTGCAGCAGGCGCCGGTGGTCGCCCTGTTCGGTCTCGCTCCAGTCGAGCTTCGAGCGCTCGAACGTCGCGGGGTCGTTGGGGTCGGGCACGAGCGACTCGTCCCAGCCCATCGCCGCGAACTCGGCCCGCCGGCCCCGGCGCGTCGCCTCGGCGAGCTCCGGCTCAGGATGCGAGGTGAAGAACTGCCACGGCGTGGACGCGCCCCACTCCTCGCCCATGAACAGCATCGGCGTGCCGGGTGCGGTGAGGGTCAGCACGGCCGCGATCTGCAGCCGCGCGAACGACAGGCTCTGGCTGAGCCGGTCACCGGCGGCGCGGTTGCCGATCTGGTCGTGGTCCTGCGCGAACTCGACGAAACGCCACGACGGCACCTCGGGCGGCACCAGCGCGCCCCAGTCGGTGTCGCGGAACGACGAGAACGTGCCGTCGTGGAAGAACCCGCCCGCCCAGGTCTTCGGCAGCGCCTCGGGGGCGGCGAAGTCGGCGTAATAGCCCGCCGTCTCGCCGGTGAGCGCGACGTGCACGGCGTGGTGCCAGTCGTCGACCCACTGCGCCGTGAGGCCGTAACCGCCCGCCTCGCGGGGAAGGATCATGACGGGGTCGTTGAGGTCGCTCTCCGCGATGAGGGTGAGCGGCCGGCCGAGGTGGGCCGAGAGCGCGTCGACCCGCTCGGCGATCTCCCGCAGGATGTGCACGGGGCGGGATGCCGACTCGTGCAGCGCGTGCACGGCGTCGAGCCGCAGCCCGTCGACGTGGTGATCGCGCAGCCACATCAGCGCGTTGTCCACGATGTACTCGCGCACGGCGGGCTCGTCGAGATTGACGCTCGCTCCCCACGTGTTGCTCTGCCCGTCGCGCAGGTAGGGGCCGTACTCGGGCAGGTAATTGCCCGACGGCCCGAGGTGGTTGTAGACGACGTCCTGGATGACGGCGAGCCCGGCCGCGTGCGCGGCATCGACGAACCGGCGATATGCCTCGGGGCCGCCGTAGGCCTCGTGGACGGCGTACCAGAGCACGCCGTCGTAGCCCCAGTTGTGGGTGCCGTTGAAGGCGTTGACCGGCAGCAGTTCGACGTGCGTGACGCCGAGGTCGACGAGGTGGTCGAGCTTGCCGATCGCGGCGTCGAGGGTCCCCTCGGGAGTGAACGTGCCGATGTGCAGCTCGTAGATCAGGCCGCCCGCGAGGGGACGACCGGTCCACGCCTCGTCGCTCCAGGCGAAGGATGCCGGGTCGTCCCACGCCGACAGATCGTGCACACCGCGCGGCTGGCGCCGCGACCGCGGGTCGGGTCGGGCGGTGTCGGCGTCGCCCAGGACGAACCCGTACTCGTCACCGGGTGCGAGCGTCGCCTCGGCGCGCCACCACCCGGCATCCGTCGCGGTCAACTCGACATCGCCCCGCTCCGGTCGTCGCAGCCGCACCCGCGCCGCGCGCGGCGCCCACACTTCGATGGTCATGGACCCATCCTGCCCGCCTGCGCCCGGGGCTGCAGGGTCCTGCCCGCCCGAGAAGTGGGCGCAGGTGGCGGTAATCCCGGGCGGAAACGACGACATGCGCCCACTTCTCCCCGGCGCGAACAGCGAGGTTGCGGCTACGAGTCGGCGTCGGGAGCGTCGCCCGTGCGTTTTTGGTGACCGATGACGAAGAACGTGAGGGCGAGCACTCCGAACGGGAGGGCGATGGCCCAGTTGTGCAGCGCCACGCCCATCCCGATCGCCATGACGGCGAAGGCGATGGCGACGCCGACGTACATCTGAGGGGTGTCGCGGGGTTCGCTCATACCCTCACGCTACGAAGGTCGCGTCCGCGGCGCCTCCCCCA
>JAEYAG010000091.1 GCA_023451265.1 Actinomycetes bacterium
GCTCAGGTCTTTTCATTCACAGGCGCCGCATAGCGGCCGCCGACGGGGCGCCTCAGGCGGCTCCGTACCGTCGGGGACATGACCGACGACACGCCCACTGGACACACGCCCTCTCCCCGCCGCCGGACTCGCACGACCGTCACCTTCGGCGCCGCGCTGCTGCTGACCGCGGGCCTGACTCTCGCCGGGTGCGCGAGCACCTCGGCATCCGTCTCGACGGCCACCGCGACGACCGCCGCCACGGCGACGACGACCGCGACCGCCGCCGCGACGACCGACTCCACGGCGGGCACCATCGCCGACACGACGGCGGCCGCCGACGCGTTCCTCGCGACGCTCACCGACGGGCAGCGGGATGCCGTGCTCTACGCCTACGACGACGCGACCAAGACGACGTCGTGGTCGAACTTCCCGGTGACGTTCGTGCAGCGCGCCGGCCTGCTCCTCGCCGACCTCACCGAGGAGCAGCAGACCGCCGCCCTGGCGGTGCTGGAGTCGCTGCTGAGCGACGAGGCGTACGCGACCGTCGTCGGCATCATGGGCGGCGACGAGTACCTGCACGAGAACAGCTCGAGCACCGAGTCGTCGCTCGGCCAGTACTACATCGCGTTCTTCGGCGACCCGTCTGACACCGACGCCTGGTCGGTGCAGTTCGGCGGGCACCACCTCGGCATCAACGCGGACCTCAACGGCACGGAAAATGCCATCACGTTCGCGCCGACGCACCTGGGTGTGCAGCCCGCCGTCTACACGAACGCCGATGGCGAGGAGGTGCAGCCGTTCGACGGCATCTACACGGATGCGTTTGCGTTCTTCGACAGCCTGACCGCCGAGCAGCAGGCGACTCTGACCTCCGGCGAGGTCACCATGTGCGCCCCCGGCGACGAGTGCGACTACGGCAGCGGTGCGGGTCTCACCGGCGCCGACCTCACCGACGAGCAGAAGCAGCTCCTGCTCGCGCTCATCGCGAACTGGGCCGGAATGGCCGACGACGAGACCAACGCGGCGGCACTCGCGAAGATCGAGGCGACCCTCGACGACACCGTCATCGCCTGGTCGGGAGAGACGACGTACGACATGTCGACGGGCGACGGGATCTCGTTCTCGATCTCGGGCCCGAACGTGTACATCGCGTTCCAGGCGCAGCAGGGCTCGGCGGGCGCCGACGTCGCCGGCGTGTCGACCAGCGGCTGGGGTCACGTGCACACGATCTACCGCGACCCGACGAACGACTACGCGAACAGCGTCACCCAGCAGGCCGCGTCCGGCATGGCGGGCGGTCCCGGCAACTGAGGCGGTGCGGTCCGCTCGGCGGCGCGCGGCCTCGCCTCAGCCGATGCGCCCGTCGCCGGGCCGCGCCACCCGCAGCCACCGGTAGCCGTAGGCGGGGATGTCGAAGCGCCACGTCGGTCCCTCGTCGTAGTCCTCCGGGCCCAGCAGATCGGTCAGCCGCGTGCCCTCCGGCTCATCGGCCAGGTCGATCGACGCGGTGGCGGGGGTGTCGGCGAAGTTGTGGATCGCGATCATCCGACCGACGTCGGCCGTCAGCGAATGGACGAGCAGGCCCGCGGCATCCTGCTCGAGGATCTCCAGCGCACCCCAGCCGATCTCCGGTGAGACGCGGTACCGCTCCGTGAGGTGGCGGATGAAGCGCAGGAGCGAGTCGTCCTGGTTGTACTGGGCCGTCACGTTCACGTGCGTCGGTGCGTACCCGCCGCCCGGCGGCTGCGACACCAGCCGCGACGGAATCGCGGAGGAGAACCCGCCGTTGCGGTCGTCGTTCCACTGCATCGGGGTGCGCACCGACTCGCGGCCAGGGATGTCGGGGTTCTCGCCCATCCCGATCTCCTCGCCGTAGAACAACACGGGAGTGCCCGGCAGGGTGAACAGCAGGCTGTAGGCCATCCGGATCCGCCGCGGGTCGCCCCCCAGCATCCCCGGCAGCCGGCGCGTGATGCCGCGGCCGTACACCCGCTGCGACTCGTCGGGTGCGAGAGCCTCGAAGACCTCCTGACGCTCGGCATCCGTCAGCTTGTCGAGCGTCAGCTCGTCGTGGTTGCGCAGGAAGTTCGCCCACTGCGCCTCGACCGGCAGCTCCGGACGCGATCGCAGCGCCGTGACCAGCGGCGCCGGATCGGCGCGCACGAGCGAGAGGTACAGCGCCTGCATTCCGATGAAATCGAACTGCATCGTGAGCTCGAGCCCGTCGTCCGAGCCGAAATAGCGTCGCTGCTCCTCGTACGGCAGATTCACCTCGCCGAGCAGCACCGCTTCGCTGGAGCGGCGCTGCAGGAAGCGCCGGATATCGCGGAGGTAGTCGTGCGGGTCGCCCATCTCCGCCCCCTCCGGAACCTCCAGAAGATACGGCACGGCGTCGACGCGGAACCCCGAGATGCCGAGCTCCAGCCAGAATCCGATCGTCTTCGCGATCTCATCGCGCACACGCGGGTTCGCGATGTTGAGGTCGGGCTGGTGCCGGTAGAAGCTGTGCAGGTAGTACTGCCCGCTCTTGTCGTCCTTCTCCCAGATGCTCGCCTCCTCGCCCGGAAATACCGTGTTCGCCTGCTTCGCCGGCGGCTCGTCGCGCCACACGTAGAAGTCCCGGTACGGCGACGAGACGCTCCGGCGTGCGGAGAGGAACCACGGATGCCGGTCCGATGTGTGGTTGACGACGAGATCGACGATGACGCGGATGCCGCGGTCTTTCGCGGTCCGGATCACCTCGACCAGATCGCCGTGCGTTCCCAGGCGCGGGTCGACGCCGTAGAAGTCCGTCACGTCGTATCCGTCGTCGCGGTCGGGCGTCGGATAGAACGGCATGAGCCACAGGCAGGTCACGCCGATATCGGCCAGGTAGTCGATTCGCCGCGCGAGACCGGGCAGGTCGCCCACGCCGTCGCCGTTCGCGTCGAGGTAGGTCTCGACGTCGAGGCAGTAGACGACGGCCGTCTTCCACCACAGGTCGCTCGTGTCGGTGATCCTCACAGCGCCTCCCGGAGCAGGGGGAGGAGGACGCGCTCCGCGGCGGCGAGGAACGGCGCCTGATCCCTCCCAACGTGGTGGAGGTAGACCCGATCGAACCCGAGCGAGGTGATCGCGGCGACCTGCGCGACGAGATCGTCGGGGTCGGCCGCGACCACGACGGCGCGACGCAGCTCGGCGTCGTCGATCTGCCGGGTCCGCGCGTCGAAGTCCTCCGGCTGCTCCAGATCCCACGCCTCCGGCGGCCCGACGAGCCCGTTCGGCCACTGGTCGCGCGCGATCGCCATCGCCTCCTCATCCGACGCGGCCCAACTGACGTGCACCTGCAGCACTCGCTCGCCCGTCCCGCCGCCGGCGGTGTAGGCGTCGAGCACCCGCTGCAGATCCGCCGGCTGCTGCGCGACCGTCGCCAGACCGTCGACCCAGCCGCCGAGCCACTCCGCGGTCTCCGGGCTCACCGCCGCCCCGAGCAGCGGCGGCCGGACCTCCGGCCGCGTCCACAGTCGCGCGTCGTGCACGGTCACGGCGCCCGCGGCGTCCACCCGCTCACCGGCGAGGAGTCGGCGGATGACGTCGACGGACGCCTTCAGCCGGTCGTTGCGCTCGGGCTTCGGCGGCCAGGGGTCACCCGTGATGTGCTCGTTCATCGCCTCACCGCTGCCGAGCGCGACCCAGAACCGACCGGGGAACATCTCGCCAAGGGTCGCGATCGCCTGCGCGACGACCGCCGGGTGGTAGCGTTGGCCGGGCGCGTTGACCACGCCGAGCGAGAAGCGCGTCGTCGCGAGAGCCGCGCCGAGCCAGCTCCACGCGAAGGCCGACTCCCCCTGGCGCACGCCCCACGGCGCGTAGTGGTCGGAGCACATGGCGCCGTCGAAGCCGGCGGCCTCCGCCCGCTGGACGCAGGTCAGCAGGGCGCTCGGTGGCACCTGCTCGTGCGATGCGTGGTAGCCGATGAACATCGTGTCAGGTGTTCCTCTCCTGGGGGTTCTCGTCCCGGTCGTGGTCCTCGTCCTGATCGGCAGAGCGCGCGGCGTGCGGTGCGATGTCGGTCAGAGCCGCGGGGAGTTCCCGCACGAGTTCGCGCGCGAGGAAGCCGAGGCCGAGGCGGGCGCTCAGCCGGTCGCCCGCGCGGCCGTGGCACCACGCGCCGAACACGGCGGCACGCTCCGCCGTCACGCCGCGGGCGGCGAAGCCGGCGATCGCGCCCGCCAGCACGTCGCCGGAGCCGGCGGTGC
>JAEYAG010000111.1 GCA_023451265.1 Actinomycetes bacterium
GTCGAGCGCGCCGTCGGGTCGATCCGGACCATCCGCGCCGCGGGCGCCGCCGACCGCGAACGCACCGCGATCGAGGCCACCGCACGCGGCGCCTACGACGCGGGCGTGCAGGTCGCGAAGGCGTCGGCGTTCATCGTGCCGATCGCCGGCATCGCGCTGCAGCTGTCGCTGCTGGTCGTGCTCGGCGTCGGCGGGTTCCGCGTCGCCTCAGGGGCGATCACGATCGCGCAGCTCGTGACATTCGTGATGTTCCTGTTCTTCCTCGTGCAGCCGCTCGGGTCGTTCTTCGGCGCCATCACCTCGGTGAACCAGGCCCTCGGCGCCCTGGGACGCATCCAGGAGCTGCTGGACCTGCGCACCGAGACGGCGTGCGATGCGGAGGTCGCGGCATCCCTCGCCCCGGCGACCTCCCCCATCGCGGTGACGGATGCCGCGGCTCAGGATGCCGCCGCCATCGAGTTCCGCGACGTGCACTTCGCGTATCCGGATGCCGTCGTGCAGGCGCGGCGCCGCACGGAGACCGAGGCGGCGGCGCTCCTCGCCGAGGCGCACGCCGACACCGTCGCGGTCGCCGAGGCGGAGGGCGAGGTGCTGCGCGGGGTGTCGTTCCGGGTTCCGCGCGGGGCGCGGGTCGCGCTGGTCGGCCCGTCGGGAGCCGGAAAGTCCACGACCCTGGCCCTCATCGAGCGGTTCTACGATCCGACGGCCGGGGCCATCCTCCTCGACGGAGTCGATGTCCGCGCGATCGACCGCACGCGGCTGCGCGCGCAACTCGGGTACGTCGAGCAGGACGCGCCGACCCTCGCGGGAACGATCGCCGACAATCTGCGGCTCGCCTCGCCCACGGCATCCGACGCCGCCTGCGAGCGGGTGCTGCGGGCCGTGAACCTCGGCGACGTGCTCGAGCGGTCACCACTCGGCCTTCAGGCGCCGGTCGGCGAGGCCGGCGTGATGCTCTCGGGCGGCGAGCGCCAGCGCCTCGCGATCGCGCGGGCGCTGCTGGCCGCTCCCCCGATCCTGCTGCTGGACGAGTCGACGTCATCGCTCGACGGCCTCAACGAGCAGCGGATGCGGGAGGCGATCGACGCGGTCGCCGCCGGCCGCACCCTCGTCGTGATCGCTCACCGGCTGTCGACCGTCGTCGACAGCGACCTCATCGTCGTCCTCGACCGCGGCGAGGTCGTCGGGCAGGGGACGCACGCCGAGCTCGTCGAGACCGTGCCGCTGTACCGGGACCTCGCGCGGCATCAGCTGCTCGTCTGAGGGCGCGTCGCCCGGTGGGGGCTCGCCCGGTCGTTTCGGGCGTTTCGTCTCGGTCGCTGGCGCTCCTTCGCGGGGCGCCCGGTCATGGGGCGGGGCTGCCCGCTGGTCGTTGAGCGAGCGGAGCGAGACGACACGCGGCTCAGGCCCGCTGGGCGAGCTTCAGGCGGTAGCGAAGGGCGGCGAGCTCGGCGTAGAGCGCGGGAGGGACCTTGCCGTCGAAGGTGCGGTAGAACTCCTCCGTGAGGTCGGCCTCCTGCAGCCAGAGGTCCGGGTCGACCTCGAAGAGCGCGTCCAGGTCGGATGCCGGGACGTCGATGCCGTCGAGGTTGAGGTCCGACGTCTCGGGCAGCCGACCGATCGCGCTGTCGACGGCCGGAACGGCGCCCTCGATACGGCGGATGATCCAGTCGATCACGCGCGCGTTGTCACCGAAGCCCGGCCACAGGAACCGGCCGTCCGCGCCCTTGCGGAACCAGTTCACCTGGAAGATGCGCGGCGCGCGGTCGAAGCGCAGCTTCTGCCCGACCTTCAGCCAGTGGCCGAAGTAGTCGGCAATGTTGTATCCGCAGACCGGCAGCATCGCGAACGGGTCGCGACGCAGCGCCCCGACGGTACCCTCGGCCGCGGCCGTCCGCTCGGACGAGATGTTCGAGCCGAGGAAGACGCCGTGCGTCCAGTCGGTCGCCTCGACGACGAGCGGGACGTTCGTCGCGCGACGCCCGCCGAAGAGGATGCCGTCCAGCGGCACGCCCTCGGGCGCGTCCCAGTCCGGGGCGATCTGCGGGCACTGCGCGGCGCTCACGGTGAAGCGCGAGTTGGGGTGCGCGGCGGGGCGACCGGATGCCGGCGTCCAGGGGTTGCCCTCCCAGTCGGTGAGCTCGGCGGGAGTCTCCTCGGTCAGCCCCTCCCACCAGACGTCGCCGTCGGGGCGCAGCGCCACGTTCGTGAAGATCGTGTTGCCCCACAGCGTCTCCACGGCCGCGACGTTGGTGGACTCGCCGGTGCCGGGGGCGACCCCGAAGAACCCCGCCTCGGGGTTGATCGCCCAGAGGCGTCCGTCCTCCCCGGGGCGCAGCCAGGCGATGTCGTCGCCGAGGGTCTCGACGCGCCAGCCGGGAATCGTGGGCCGCAGCATCGCGAGGTTCGTCTTGCCGCACGCCGACGGGAACGCCGCCGCGAGGTGGAACTTCCGTCCCTCCGGCGAGATCACGCGGATGAGCAGCATGTGCTCGGCGAGCCAGCCCTCGTCGCGGCCGATGACCGAGGCGATGCGCAGCGCGAAGCACTTCTTCGCGAGGATCGCGTTGCCACCGTACCCCGACCCGAACGACCACACCTCGAGCGTCTCGGGGAAGTGGACGATGTACTTCTCGTCGTTGCAGGGCCACGCGGCATCCGCCTCGCCGGGCGCGAGCGGCGCGCCGACCGAGTGCACGGTCTTGACCCACGGCTTGCCGGCGGCGATCTGCTCGAGCACCGAGGTTCCGACGCGCGTCATGATGCCGATCGAGGTGACGGCGTACGCCGAGTCGGTGACCTGCACGCCGATGTGCGAGAGCGGGCCGCCGACGGCGCCCATCGAGAACGGCACGACGTACATCGTGCGGCCCCGCATGGAGCCCTCGAACAGCGGCGTGATCGTGGCGCGGATCTCGTCCGGCTGTGCCCAGTTGTTGGTGGGGCCGGCATCCGCTTCGCGCTCCGACGCGATGAACGTGCGCGCCTCGGTGCGGGCGACATCGCTCGGGTGCGAGCGGGCGAGGTAGGAGCCCGGACGCCACTCCGGGTTGAGCTTGATGAGCTTGCCCTCGGCGACCTGCTCGCGCAGCAGCGCCTCGTTCTCGGCGCGCGAGCCGTCGACCCAGTGGATGCGGTCGGGCTTCGTCAGGGCGGCAATCTCGTCGACCCACGCGAACAGCTCCTCGAGGCCGGTGCCGGCGAGGACCGGGCGAGAGCCGAAGGCGCGGGATGCCGGGGCGGAACCGCCCGGGGCGGCGACGGCGGTCGGGCGGGTGAAGAGGTCGGCGATGGCCATGTCAGCTCCTTCAGCGGATGCGGCGTTGTTGTGCTGCTCTTCCACTCTGCGTCGTGAATCGCCGTGCTTGCCATGGATCTCGGCGTCAAGAACTGAATTTCTTTCGATATGCTCAAGGAATGGCATCGTCCCTCGAGCTGTCCACACTGGGCCACCGCATCCGTCATCAGCGCGTCTCCCACGGGTTGACGCTGGACGAACTGGGGGCGAAGGTCGGCGTCGCCGGCAGCCAGCTGAGCCTGATCGAGAACGGCAAGCGCGAGCCGAAGCTGTCGCTGCTGCAGGCGATCGCCAGCGCGACCGGAACCGACGTCACCGACCTCCTCTCCTCCGAACCCCCCAACCGCCGTGCCGCGCTCGAGCTCGAACTCGAGCGCGCCCAGACCTCACCCGTGTTCCGGCGCCTCGGCATCCCTCCGGTGCGGGTCACGAAGGCGACGAGCGACGAGACCATCGAGTCGATCCTCGGCCTGCACCACGAGCTGCAGCGTCGCGAGCGCGAGGCCATCGCGACGCCCGAAGAGGCGCGCCGGGCGAACACCGAGCTGCGGTTGCACATGCGCGAGAAGGACAACTACCTGCCCGAGATCGAGAAGCTGGCGGAGAAGCAGCTGAAGGCGGCCGGCCACGTCTCGGGCGCGCTGACCCACCGCACCGTGAGCATCATGGCCTCGCAGCTCGGCTTCGAGCTCATCTACGTCGACGACCTCCCCCACTCCGCGCGCTCGGTCACCGATCTCGAGAACGGCCGGATCTACCTGCCCCCGGCATCCATCCCCGGCGGACACGGCCTGCGGTCGATGGCGCTGCAAGCCATGGCGCACCGCCTGCTCGGCCACACGCCGCCGACCGACTACGCCGACTTCCTCCAGCAGCGGCTCGAGATCAACTACTTCGCGGCGTGCTGCCTCATGCCCGAGACGGCATCGGTCGCGTTCCTCGCGCAGGCCAAGAAGGACCGGAACCTCGCCGTCGAGGACTTCCGCGACGCGTTCGGTGTGACGCACGAAGCGGCGGGGATGCGGCTGACGAACCTGCTGACGCAGCACATCGGCATCCGCCTGCACTTCCTCCGCGTCGACGGGGCGGGTGCGATCACGCGCGCGTACGAGAACGACGACCTGCCGCTGCCGATGGATGTCACCGGCTCGGTCGAGGGCCAGGTCGTGTGCCGCCGGTTCGCGGCGCGCGCGGCGTTCTCGGAGCAGAACCGCACGGTCGAGCACTACCAGTACACCGACACCCCCGCCGGCACGTTCTGGTGCTCGAGCCAGACCGGGCGGACCTCCGACGGCGAGTTCTCGATCACCGTCGGTGTGCCATTCGACGACGCGCGCTGGTTCCGCGGCCGCGAGACGCAGAAGCGCGCGACCTCGACCTGCCCCGACGAGTCGTGTTGCCGGCGGCCGAATGCCGAGTTGACTGGCCGCTGGCAGGGCAAGGCCTGGCCGAGCGCGCGCGTGCACATGCAGATGTTCTCGCCGCTGCCGCGCGGAGCCTTCCCGGGCGTCGATGACGGCGAGGTGTACGCCTTCCTGGACCGCCACGCCGAATCGTGACCTGAGG
>JAEYAG010000114.1 GCA_023451265.1 Actinomycetes bacterium
GCCGGGGTCTGTACGCACGTCGCGGCGGCGGAGCCCGCACGCACCGCCGCCGCCGACCTGCCCACCGCCGGCGGCCGCGCGCTGACCATCGAGGCGACGGCCGTCGGCAAGATCGAACGCAGCGCGACCGGCTGGCGCTTCGACGCCCGGCTGGACGAGCTGCGGGTGGGCGACACGCGCTTCACACAGCCGGTTCCCCTCGTCATCCGCACCGCCGAGGTCCCCGTCGGACTGGATCTCGGCGGCCGGCTGCGGCTGAACGCGACGGCCTGGCAACCCGACGCCGGCTCCCGTGAGGTGCTCGTCGTAGACGCGACCGCCGTCCCGGAACTGCTCGCGTCACCCACGGGCGTCCTGGGCGCCGCGGCGGCGTTGCGTCGCGGTCTCGTCGCGCTGACGGCCGATCTGCCGCCGCCCGGCGGCGGCCTCATCGCGGGACTGGCCGTGGGCGACACCGGCGCCGTCACTCCGGAACTGGATGCCGAGATGAAGGCATCGTCGCTGTCCCACCTCACCGCCGTCAGCGGGGCGAACTGCGCGCTCGTCGTCGGAATCGCCTACGCCCTCGCCGCCCTGTGCGGTCTGCGTCGCGGCATCCGCGTGGCGGCGGGCCTCGGCGCACTGATCGCGTTCGTCGTGCTGGTCTCGCCGGAGCCGAGCGTCGTGCGCGCCGCGGCGATGGCGGCGATCGCGATGCTCGGGCTGCTGCTCGGCCGCACCGGCGCCGGTCTCTCGCTGCTGACCGCGTCGGTCGCGATCCTGCTGATCGCCGACCCGTGGCTGGCCGGCTCGCTCGGGTTCGCGCTCTCGGTGGCGGCCACCGGAGCGCTGCTCGTGCTCGCCGGCCCGCTCGCCGAAGGACTCGGCCGATGGATGCCGGCACCGCTCGCCCTGCTCATCTCGGTGCCGCTGGCGGCACAGCTCGCGTGCGGACCGTTGATCGTGCTGATCACTCCGACCGTGTCGGTGCTGGGCGTGCTCGCGAACATCCTCGCGGCGCCCGCCGCGCCACTCGGGACGGTGATCGGACTCGCGGCCTGCCTGAGCGCCGGCATCCCGTACCTGGGATCGGGGCTGGCGGCCCTCGCGTGGCTGCCGGCCGCGTGGATCGCCGCCACCGCGGGCGAGATCGCCCGGCTGCCCGGCGCCACCCTCGCCTGGCCGCAGGGTGGGATGGGGCTCATCGCCCTCGGCGTCGTCGGCGCCGCCGTCGCGGTGCTCATCGTCGGTGCCCGCCGGTGGGCACGGGTGACCGCGGTCCTGGTGCTCGCAGCATCCGTGACGACCGCACTCGCCACGGGTCCGGTCGCCGACGCCGTCGCCCGCGCCGCCGTCCCGTCGGAGTGGGCCATCGCCGCGTGCGACGTGGGCCAGGGCGACGCCGTTCTCGTGCGCTCGGGCGATGCGGTGCTGCTGATCGACACCGGTCCCGACCCCGAGCCGCTCGCGCACTGTCTGCGGCAGCTGGGGGTCGAGCGGATCGACCTGCTCGTCCTCACGCACTTCGACCTGGACCATCGCGGCGGGGTGCACGCCGTGCTCGGTCGCACCGACGCCGTGCTGCACGGCCCCGTCGACGGCGCGGAGGACGAACAGGGACTGCGCGAGCTCGCCGACGGCGGGGCGCGGGTCACCGCCGCCGTCCGCGGCATGAGCGGAACGATCGGCACCGCCCACTGGCGCGTGCTGTGGCCGCGCGCGGACACGCCGTCCGGCAACGACGCGAGCGTCGTCGTCGAGGTCATCGGCGGCGGTCTGCCGAGCGGGATCTACCTCGGCGACCTGTCGGCCGCGGGGCAGCAGGCGATGGCGGGTGGGGCGGCGCTGCGCTCCGGGTACGCGGTCGTCAAGGTCGCCCACCACGGCAGCGCCGATCAGGACCCGCGGCTCTACGAGCGGCTCGCGCCCGCGCTCGCGTTGATCTCGGTGGGAGAGAACGACTACGGCCACCCCCGGCAGGAGACCCTCGACCTCCTCGCCGCGCTCGGTGTGCGCATGGTTCGCACCGACCAGGACGGTCTTGTCGTCGTCTGGGCGGATGCCGCCGGCATCCACTTCTGGCGGGAGCGGGCACCGGCCGCTGTCGCACCCGGTGGGTAGGCTGGCTGCATGCCACCCGCCCCCCGTCGCCCCGCCGCCCGCGGTGCGGGCTCGCGCAGCGCGTCGGCCATCCCGCAGATCTCGTGGCGCGCCCCGCAGCCGGCGCCCATCGTGCTCGTCTCGGGCCCGGAGGACGTCTGCGCCGAGCGGGCGATCGCCGGGATCCGCGACTTCTTGCGCGCCGAAGACGCGAGCCTGGAGGTCTCCGACCTCCGCGCCGACGACTACACGTCGGGGAGCCTGCTCACTCTCACCTCGCCGTCGCTGTTCGGCGAGCCGCGTCTGGTGCGCGTCGGGGGAGTGGAGAAGTGCTCCGACGCCTTCTTGACCGAGGCGCTGGCCTACCTCGAGAGCCCGCAGGAGGGCGCGACCGTGGTACTGCGCCACACCGGCGCGAGCGTGCGCGGCAAGAAGCTGCTCGACGCGATCCGCTCCGGTACCGGCGGGGGCGTGGAGATCGCGTGCCCGGCGGTCAAGCGCGACTCCGACCGGTTCGACTTCGCCGCCGGCGAGTTCCAGGCTGCGCAGAAGAAGATCGCGCCAGTGGCACTGCGCGCTCTCGTCGGCGCGTTCGCGGACGATCTCACCGAGCTCGCCGCGGCGTGCCAGCAGCTGATCGCGGACGTGCCGGGTGACATCTCCGAGCAGGTCGTGGAGCGCTACTACGGCGGTCGCGTGGAGACGAGCGCGTTCACGGTCGCCGACACGGCGATCGCGGGGCGCTACGGCGACGCGCTCGTGGCGCTGCGCCACGCGCTCGCCAGCGGCGCCGACCCGGTGCCGCTCGTCGCGGCGATCGCCTCGAAGCTGCGGACGATGGCTCGGGTCGCCGGCATCCGCGAGTCGTCGGCGTCGCTGGCTGCGCGTCTCGGGATGAAGGACTGGCAGGTCGATCGCGCCCGGCGCGACCTGACCGGGTGGAACGAGACGTCGCTCGGCATGGCCATTCAGGCCGCAGCGCGGGCGGATGCCGAGGTCAAGGGCGCGTCGCGCGATCCCGTCTTCGCGGTCGAGCGCCTCGTGACGGTCATCGCGACCCGCGCGCCGTACGGCGCCTGAGGCCGACCCGGCCCCGCCCGCTTCACGCGGCCGCTCAACCGACGCAAACTGCGGCTACACGGGCCCGTACCCGCAATACGCGACGGACGAAGCCCGCGCCCGCCGAACGCAAACGAGCCCGCCCCCAGCGGGGACGGGCTCGTCGAGAGGATGCTGCGGCTCAGAGAGCGGCGACCTGCTTCGCGATGGCCGACTTGCGGTTCGCGGCCTGGTTCTCGTGGATGACGCCCTTGCTCACGGCCTTGTCGAGCTTGCGGGTCGCGGTCGCGAGAGCCTTCTCGGCGGCGGCCTTGTCGCCGGCGGCGATGGCCTCGCGGGTGCGACGCACCTCGGTCTTCAGCTCGCTCTTGACGGCCTTGTTGCGCTCGCGCGCCTTCTCGTTGGTCTTGTTGCGCTTGATCTGCGACTTGATGTTGGCCACGTTCGACGGCTCTTTCGTTCGGAGTTTTCGTTGGATGTACCGGAGCAGCGGTAGAGGGGCGCCTCCGGCGGCGTGCGGGGTGGGACCCACACGCAAGCCAAACACCGAGTCTACCAGGTCCGCGCGGCGCGCCCCGCAATCGGCCGGCGGCGCGGCAACGTGCGGCATGATCGGATCGCCGGCACCCGACCGGCAGCGTCCCGACGAAGGAGTCGCCCGTGGTGAACGGATCCGCCGCGCCTCAGCCTGCCCCCGTGGCCGTGACACCGCGGCGGGCCGGCGCGAGATGGTTCACCGTCTTCACGCTCGCCTGGCTCGCGCTGTGGACGGCGCAGCTGACACCCCTGCAGCTGCTGATCCCGCTGCAGCTGAACACGCCCGACACCGCCGACGGATGGATCTCCGGCGTGGTCTCCTCGGGTCTGGTCCTCGCCGCCGGCGGCCTCGCCGGCGTCATCGCCGGGCCCCTCGCCGGCGGCATGAGCGACCGCACCCGCGGCGCGTTCGGCCGCCGCCGACCTTGGGCGATCGGCGGGGCGGTGCTGGGTGCGGGCGGCCTCGTCGCGATCGCGTTCGCGAACGGCCCGTGGGGAGTGGGCCTGGCGTGGGTTGCCGTCTCGGTCGGCGTGGCCGTCGCCTCCGCGGCATTCACGGCGCTCATCGCCGATCAGCTCACCGACCAGCGCGGCGCCGCCTCGGCCGCCGTCTCGTCGTCCCAGGCGGTCGGCATCATTGTCGGCGTCGGCGTCATCGTCCTGCTCGAACTGGGTGTCGTGGCCGGCTACCTCGCACTCGCCGGGTTCCTCCTGGTCGTCGCGGTCGCGGCGGCGTTCATCCTGCCCGACCCGCCGGCACCGGCATCCGCCGCCACGGCCCGCACGCGCGTCTCGCTCGCCGAGCGCTTCGCCGCCTTCCGCGACCGCGACTTCGCCTGGCTGCTGTGGGGGCGGCTCGTCGTCAACATCGGCAACGCGCTGGGGACCGGGCTCCTGCTGTTCTTCCTGCTGTACGGCCTGCACCGCGACCCGGCCGGCGCGGAGGACGAGCTCCTGCTGCTGATCGTCGTGTACACGGTGTTCGTGGTCGCGGCATCCGTCATCGCCAGCCGCATCTCCGACCGCACCGGCCGACGCGTCGGCCTCACGGTGGCGGCGGCCGTCGTGCAGGGGATCGCGTCACTGCTGATCGCGGCGCTGCCCTCGTTCGAGACGACCATGGTCGCGGCCGCCCTCCTCGGTGTCGGCTACGGCGCGTACATGTCGGTGGGCCTCGCCCTCGGCACCGACGTGCTGCCCTTCGCCGAGGACAACGCCCGCGATCTCGGCTTCGTCAACGTCTCGGCGAGCCTCGGTCAGCTGCTGGGACCCCTCATCGGCGCAGGACTGGTGGCGTTCGTCGGCGGGTTCTGGCTGCTGTTCGCCGTCGGCGGGGTGCTGTCGATCCTGGGTGGCGTCATGACGCTGGCGGTGCGGCCTCGAGTGTCGCCAGCGCCAGATCCAGCACAGCGTTGAACACACGCGGCCGCATCGCCGTGACCAGATGGGACGTGCGCGGCACGACGATGAGTTCGGAGTGCGGCACCAGCGACGCGAACAGGCGCTCGTTCAGGCGCAACTGGTCGTACTGGCCGTTGACGAACCAGGTCGGCACCTCGATGCGGCGCAGCGCCGCGAGCAGGTCGAGCACCGACAGCGACCGCAGCGCGACGTCCTGCGCGTCGTAGGCGTACCCGCCGGCGCCGAAGTCCGCCCGCGTCTCCGCGGGGAGTGTGCGGTCCAGCACCCACTCGGAGATCCGCGAGCCGCGGTTCGGCAACCGGTCGAAGCCGAGCGCGAGCGTGCGGTAGGTGCGCAGCCCCAGGCCGCGCGGGATGGCGGTGCAGGATGCCGCGATGAAAGCGTCCACGGGCGGCCGATCCTCGCCGCCGACGTACTCGATCGACAGCAGCCCGCCCATCGAATGGCCGGCCAGGAGCACCCGCCCGACCTCCGCCGCCCGGCGCACGGCGTCGTCGATCGTCGCGAACGCGCCCTCGAGGGTGAAGGTCTCCGCCATGCGGCTGCCGTGACCGGGCAGGCCGACGGCGACGGCCTCGATCCCGCGCGCCGCGAGGTGCTCGCGTTGCGCGCGCCACATCGTGGCCGACGTGCGGATGCCGTGCACCATCACCACGGTCGTCGTCATCGCCTCAGCCTATGCACAGGCCCCCGGCACCGCGAGAGCGGCGCGGGGGAGGACCCCCGCGCCGCTCTCGATGCGTCACCGTGTCAGAAGAGCACCCAGACGCGTGCCGTGCCGCTCGTCGACTCGGCGGCCAGCGACGGGTCGGCCGGCTCGAACGAGGCGGTGTAGGCGTGCACGCCGCGGCTCAGCCGGCCGAGTCGGTGCGTCGCGACACCGCCCTTGACCTCGACCGTCGCGACGACCTTCTCACCCTCGCGGAACACGACGACGCCCTCGGCGCGGGCGCCGTCCTCCTGCCGGACGGTCGCGATGAGCGTCGTCGGCAGGAGGCCGTTCAGGTGCACCGGCAGCAGTGCCGCCAGCCGTGTCGTCGTCGCGACCGGCTGCACCGCGGCCTCCACCGTCAGCGGCACCTGCACCACCGTGCCCGAGACCGGCGCCGTGAGCGTCAGGACGACCTCACCGGAAGCCAGGTCTGCGGGGAGCGTGACGGTCACGTCGGCCGCGCCGTCCACGACCGCCGTCTCGCCGAGGTCTGTGCCGTCCAGGCTCGCCCGCACCGCGGTGTTCTGCGGCGCGCCGCGGCTGGTGAGATCCAGACCGCTCACGCGGAACGTCACGGCATCCCCGGCCTGCACCGTCTCCGGCACGCCGGTGACCTGTACCGCGTGCTTGGCGTAGTCCGGCGCCAGCGGGGAGCCGTCGGCGATGTAGTCGACCCACGCCTCGTAGTCGAGCAGGCCCGTGTCGACGTAGTCGGTGCCCTGGGTGAAGGCGCGGAAGTTGTCACCGCCGCTGGCCAGGAACGAGAACGTCCCGATGCGGTAGGCGGCCGTGTCCTCCAGCGGTGCACCGTCGATCGTGACCGACGTGATGCGCTCGCCCTCCGGACGGGTCGCGTCGTACGTGTACGACACGTTGTCCGACAGGCCGAGCTGCAGGTACGGCCGCGAGGGCACTGTGCCGTCGGGGTTGCGCTGCCACTGCTGCTCGAGCATGGTGCGGAACTGCGCACCGGTGAGCGTGATGAGACCGAGCGTGTTGTTGAACGGCAGCACGGCGTTGGCCTGCGAGAACGAGACCGTGCCGTCGGCGAGGCCGGGCACCGCCGTCGAGCCGAACTCTGCCTGCGTGTCCCACAGGTCCGACCGCAGACCGCCGGGGTTGGTGACCCCGATGTCCGCGCCGTTCGGCAACGCGCTCAGCGAGTCGCGCAGCATGTTGGCCACCGCGTTGCCGAGGGTCGACTCGCTCGCCCGGTCATCCCGGGTGCCCCCGGTCCACACCCCGTTCTGGAACGATCCGCCGGCGAAGGCGGTCGTGATGTCGCCCGAGACCTCGCCCACCGCGGTGTTGCCGATCTCGGCGGCTGCGGCCAGCGCAGCGTCGACGATCGTCTTCACCTCGGCGACCCGCGGGTAGGTCGCCACGAGCGTCGCGGGATCGGTGGTCGTGCGCGGGACGTTCCCCTCGGTGTGCGCGGTGACCTCGCCGCTGTCGGGGTCGATCGCAAGGACGATCTTGCCGATGTTGGCGCCGTACGAGCCGGTCTGCACGACGGGACGCGTGCGGTCGGTGCCGGGAACGGCCGCCGACCACGCGTACTCCTTGTGGGTGTGGCCGGTGAAGATGGCGTCCACGTCCGCCGAGGTGTCGTTCACGAGCGCGGCGAAGGCCCCGCCGGCGGCGAGCTCCTGCTCGAGCGTGGCACCGTCGGGCGTTCCCGCCCCGGCGCCCTCGTGGTACAGCGCGACGAGCACGTCGGCCTCGCCGTTGGACGCGTCGCCGTCGCTCAGCTGCGCCGCGACCCGGTTGACGGCGGCGACCGGGTCACCGAAGTCGACCTCGGTGATGCCCGCCGGCGACACCAGTGACGGCGTCTCCTCGGTGACGGCGCCGATGACGCCGACGGTCAGCCCGCCGGCATCCAGCAGCGCGTACTCGTCGAGCGCCGGCGTCTGCGTGCCCTTCAGGTACACGTTCGCGCCCAGCTGCGGGTAGTCCGACTCGTCGCTCACGCGGCCGGCGAGGTCGGCGAAGCCCCGATCGAACTCGTGGTTGCCGACGGCCGACGCCTGCAGGCCGAGGGCATTGAGGACATCGATCGTCGGCTGGTCCTTCGCGACCGACGAGGCGAACAGCGACGCGCCGATGTTGTCGCCCGCGGAGAGGAACAGCACGGGGCCGGATGCCGCGGCACGCTGCTCTTCGACGGTTCCCGCGAACGCGACGGTGTTGGCGTCGATGCGTCCGTGGAAGTCGTTGATGTCGAGCAGCGTGAGCTCGACCGGTGCGGCGTCGGCGGTCAGCCCGACCACGACCGGGTCGTGGTCGCTCGAGCGGTACACGTCGTCGGCGTAGAACTCGGTGGCGTGCGACCGGAACCGGCTGTACTCCAGCGCGACCGACTCGCCCGAGTTGATGTTCCAGATGTCGGCGCCCGTCGCGCGAGCGGTCGCCGCCTCGTTCAGCAGGACGTGGTCGAGCGAGCCCGACAGCCCCTGGAAGCTGTACGAGGCGGTGTCCACCCCGAAGGAGGTCGCGGCGTCGGCGTAGCCGGCGTCGTAGAGCACCTGCAGCGGGTCTTCCTGCGAGTACGAGTTGAAGTCACCGACGAGCGCCACCGCGTCCACGTCGCCGCGGATCTGGGCCACCCAGTCGCGCAGGGCCTGGGCCTGGCGCACGCGCGACTCGTTCGACGCGCCCTGACCGTCGCCGGTGTCGGCGTCGCCGGGCCACGGGCCGGCCGATCCCTTCGACTTGAAGTGGTTGACCACGAACAGCAGCGGCGCGCCGCCGGCCGCGGGCTCGAAGACCTGCGCGATGGGTTCGCGGGCGTTGCCGAACGCCTCGCCGGCGCCGCTCTGGTCGCCGAGCGCCCGGGCGTCCCCGACACGCTGCACCGCGGCGGTGCGGTAGATGATGGCGTTCGTGATGACGTCCTGCTCGGATGCCGCCGGCAGCTCGTCCGAGGACGGCACGTACGCCCAGACGGGGCCGTCTGCGGCGGCGTTGAGCGCATCCACGAGAGTCGCCGTCGCCTCATCCGCG
Source organism: Actinomycetes bacterium (assembly GCA_023451265.1). Classification (GTDB taxonomy): domain Bacteria; phylum Actinomycetota; class Actinomycetes; order Actinomycetales; family Microbacteriaceae; genus Microbacterium. The sequence goes on from JAEYAG010000114.1 coordinate 8,816, forward strand.
GTCTCGCCGAGGGCAGCGGAGTTCTCGATTTCCATGAGGCCGACGACGTCGGCATCCAGGGCCTCGATGGCCTTCACGATCTTCGCCTGCTGGCGCTGGAGGTCGTCCGCGTCCCACGCCCCTCGCTGGTCGCAGCCCTCGCGGACCGTGACGCCGTCGCCGAGGCGGTCGGTGTAGGCCACGCATCCGGGCGCGCCGGCGCCGAGGGTCGTGAAGTAGTTGAGCACGTTGAAGGACGCGAGTTTCAGGTCGCCGCCGACGGCCGCCGGGGCGGACGTGCGGGGGTTGGCGAAGACGACCTCGTCGGCGCCGGTGCCGTCGCCGACGAGCGGGGCGGTCGGGTTGAGCTTCCAGGTGGAGTTGCGCCAGTCGACGATCAGCGGCGCGGTGAAGGAGACCTGCGCCCCGACGACGACCGGCTCGGTGAGGGAGACGTAGGCCGGGGTGAGGGCGCTGCCGGTCGCGCTGAGGTAGTTCGTGCTCGATCCGTCGTCGAGGGTGACGGCGCGGGCGGCGTTGTCGGCCGCGATCGCCGCGGCCTCCGTCGAACCGGGCCGCGCGGCATCCGTCGGCTGGCGGAGCGGCGTCGCGCCGGACGCGAGGCCCACCTCGCCGTACTGGTTGGTCGCGTACGTGTTCGAGACGGTGAACGCGCCCTGCGGTGCGATGAGCATCGACTCCAGGCTCTCGCGCTGCGCGGCGTCGGCGGGCCAGGTGAGGGATGCCGGGACGGGCGCGGGCTGCGCGTCGATGCGCACGGCGCCGCCGGCGGCGAGGGTCAGCTCGGTCAGCCCGTTCCACTCCGAGACGACGCCGGTGACACGGACGGTGTCGCCGGGGCTCACCTCGCCGACGGCGCCGGGTGCGTAGACGAAGACGGCGTCGGATGCCGTGTGGGTGGCAAGGTCCAGGGCGCCGCCGGTGCCGGCGGTCTGGATGACGTACCCGTCGAATCCGCCGGTGGGGTAGTGGGCGGTGACGACGCCCTCGGTGGTCACCGTGCGTCCGGCCAGCGGCGACGCGTCGCCAGAGCCCTGGATCTCCGCGATCGTCACCGTGTCGGGCGTGCCGGGGTCGGTCGGGTCTGTCGGGTCGGTGGGGTCCGTCGGATCTGTCGGATCGGTGCCGCCGAGGCCGGTCGGGGTCGGCGGGCCGGCGGTGAAGTCGGCGGCGTTGTCGCCGGTGTTGGCGAAGTCGGCCGAGCGCGACACGCTCGTGCCGTTGGAGGTCGCCGGCGCGGGCGCCGTGCCGGCGAAGTGGGTGGCGCCGCCCCAGCCGACGAGGTCGACGACCTGGTCGAGGTTCGAGATGCCCGTGGCACCGCTGAGTGCGGTCTGCGTGGACACCAGGGCGACCTTGCCCTGCGAGCCGGACAGCGCGATGGCGCCCTCGACGTCGGCGACGAAGCCGGGGAGCGAGGCATCGGCGCCGGTCGCCTCGCCGATCAGCAGCTGCGCTCCGGCGGGGAGCACCCCGCTGAGCGCGGTGACCTGCCACGACGAGCCCGCCGCGGCGGCGTACTGCACGCTGTATCCAGAGAGGTCGATGTCGGCGCCGGAGACGTTGGCGAGTTCGATGAAGTCACGGTTGAACGCGCCGCCGGTGTTGCCGCCGCCGCCGTACACCTCGGAGATCACGACCGGCGCGTCGACCGAGACGGCCGCGTACGCCGCGGGAGCGGCGACCACGCCTGCAGCGGCGGTGACGAGCGCCGTGGCGAGGGCGAGAGCCCCGCGCGCACGCGGGACTCTTTCGGCCGGAGGACGGGGGGAGGGTGCTGCGTGGGTCACGGTCTTCACTCCAGTCATCGTGCAAGGTCCATCGTTCTCAGGCGCGGTGCGTCGGCGGCGGGGGAGATGCGCGCGCAGTGGGGGGGTACGCGCAGAAAGGAGCCGCCGCATTGAGCATTCTTGGCACCGGCACGATTGGACAAGAGGCAGATCGGTTAACTCTTTCTCATCGACCGGTTTCCTGGCGTGTCCCCGTCGGCTCGGCTATGGTCCCGTCGCCGGTAGACTTCCGGGGACATGTCACCGCGCGCCCTGAAGCCTCTCGAGCCGTCTGCGACCCCTCCAGAGCTGATCCGCAATTTCTGCATCATCGCCCACATCGACCACGGCAAATCGACCCTGGCCGACCGCATGCTGCAGATCACCGGCGTGGTCGCCGATCGCGACATGCGCGCGCAGTACCTCGACCGCATGGACATCGAGCGCGAGCGCGGCATCACGATCAAGAGCCAGGCGGTGCGGATGCCGTGGGCGGTCTCGACCGATTCGGCCCCCGACCAGGTCTACGCGCTCAACATGATCGACACGCCCGGACACGTCGACTTCACCTACGAGGTCTCGCGCTCGCTGGCGGCCTGCGAGGGGGCGATCCTCCTCGTCGACGCCGCGCAGGGCATCGAGGCGCAGACGCTGGCGAACCTCTACCTGGCGCTCGAGAACGATCTGCAGATCATCCCGGTGCTCAACAAGATCGACCTACCCGCCGCCGACCCGGAGAAGTACGCCGCGGAGCTCGCGAACCTCATCGGCGGCTCGCCGGACGACGTGCTGCGGGTCTCGGGCAAGACCGGCATGGGCGTGGAAGATCTGCTCGACCGCATCGTCGCGCAGATCCCGGCCCCGACCGGGGACGCGTCGGCCCCCGCCCGCGCCATGATCTTCGACTCGGTGTACGACTCGTACCGCGGTGTCGTGACCTACGTCCGCATGGTCGACGGCAAGCTCGAGCCGCGCGAGCGCATCCAGATGATGTCGACGAAGGCGCAGCACGACCTCCTCGAGATCGGTGTCTCCAGTCCCGAACCGGTCCCCACCCGCGGCCTCGGCGTGGGAGAGGTGGGCTACCTCATCACGGGAGTGAAGGACGTGCGCCAGTCCAAGGTCGGCGACACGATCACGAACCATCGCAAGCCGGCATCCGACCCGCTTCCCGGCTACACCGACCCGAAGCCGATGGTGTTCAGCGGCATCTACCCGATCGACGGCAGCGACTACGCGGACCTGCGTGAGGCCCTCGACAAGCTGAAGCTCTCCGACGCCTCGCTGCAGTACGAGCCGGAGACCTCGGTCGCCCTCGGCTTCGGCTTCCGCTGCGGGTTCCTGGGCCTGCTGCACCTCGAGATCATCACGGAGCGCCTCTCCCGCGAGTTCGGCCTCGACCTCATCACCACCGCCCCGAGCGTGACGTACGAGGTCACCACCGACACCGGCGAGTCGGTCACCGTCACCAACCCCAGCGAGTACCCCGACGGGCGGGTCGCGGAGGTCGCCGAGCCGGTCGTCAAAGTCGGCATCCTGCTGCCGAAGGACTACGTCGGCACCGTCATGGAACTGTGCCAGCAGCGCCGCGGGACCCTCCTGGGCATGGACTACCTGAGCGAGGACCGCGTCGAGCTGCGCTACAACATGCCGCTCGGCGAGATCGTCTTCGACTTCTTCGATCAGCTGAAGAGCAAGACGCAGGGCTACGCGAGCCTCGACTACGAGCCGGCCGGATCGCAGACCGCGGACCTCGTGAAGGTCGACATCCTGCTGCAGGGCGAGAAGGTCGACGCGTTCAGCTCGATCGTCCACCGCGAGAAGGCGTACGCGTACGGCACGATGATGACCGAGCGGCTTCGCAAGCTCATCCCTCGGCAGCAGTTCGAGGTGCCGATCCAGGCGGCAATCGGCGCGCGGATCATCGCGCGTGAGAACATCCGGGCGATCCGCAAGGACGTGCTCGCCAAGTGCTACGGCGGTGACATCACCCGCAAGCGCAAGCTCCTCGAGAAGCAGAAAGAGGGCAAGAAGCGCATGAAGATGGTGGGCCGCGTCGAGGTCCCGCAGGAGGCGTTCATCGCCGCCCTGTCCGGCGACGTCGAAGGCAAGGACAAGAAGTAGCGACCGCCGCCGGTCACTCGAGCAGGTGCCGCAGGTACCGGCGCGGCGAATCCAGGTAGGCGCGCCAGTGGCGGACGAGCTCGAGGTCTTCCCACCGCGTCTCGCGCATGCCCCACTCGCCCAGTTCGAGCACGCGGGCACCCGGGAGGGACGCCAGGATGGGCGAGTGCGTCGCGCAGAGCACCTGCCCACCGTGCAGGGCGATGCGCTGCAGGGTCGCCATGAGCGCCAGCGTCGAGGAGAACGACAGCGCCGCCTCCGGTTCGTCGAGGCAGTAGAAGCCGGGCCTGTCGAACCGTGTGTCGAGGATCGCCAGGAACGACTCGCCGTGGCTCATCTCGTGGAACACGGGTTCGGGCCCGGTCGACGGGTTGTCCTCGAGGTAGGTGTAGAACGCGTGCATCGTCTCGGCGCGGAGGAAGAACCCCCACCTGCTCGCGCCGACGCCGCGCTGGATCTCCAGCCAGTCCGACAGCGGCGACTCGCTCGGCCGTGTCGAGTGCCGCGCCTGATTCGAGCCGCCCTCGGGGGAGAACCCGTACGCGAGGGCGACTCCCTCGAGCACCGTCGACTTGCCCGAGCCGTTCTCGCCCACGAGGAAGGTCACGCCGGGCGCGAGATCGATGCCGCCCGCCAGCAGCTGAGCGACCGCCGGCACGGTGCGCGGCCAGCCGGCCGGGCGGTCCGGATCGTCGACGACGCGAACCGCGACGACAGGCGGCTGATCGAGGGTCCACTCCGGCACCCTCGGATTCTCACATGAGCCGCCGACAGCATCCCGATCGCCACCCGTGACCGAAGGGGCTGGGTAGGCTTGTTCCCATGCGCCGCGCGAACTTCCAAGAGGGCACGGTCGACTACGCCGCCGTCGGCGCCACGCAGGCGCATGACCTCATGAGCTACCCTCCCGAGCGGAGCATCCCGGCCGAGTCGTCGTGGCGCATCGGCAGCGGTCAGACCCGGTTCGACACCTCCGCGGAGGCGCTGCTGTCGTGGGCTCCGCTGCGCGGCGCGGGCCTGCACATCAGCGATGTGCGCCCGGCATCCGGCCCCATGTACTCCGGCGTCGGATTCGACGCCGACGGCAACCCCCTCGTGGCGAGCCGCCTCGAGGCCGATCAGCGCTTCGACGCCGACGGGACCCCGTTCGTCGCCTCGGGGACGACGATCCGGGTGCGCGGGCGGATCAAGGGGATGAGCGCCGACGGCGAGCTGCGGGTCATCTACGCCATCGAGGAGCCGCGGCGGGTCGGCTTCGGGCTCGGCACGGTCGGCGACTCCGTCGTCAGCGGTGAGGAGTCCTTCGTCGTGACGTGGGACGACAGCGACGAGGTGCGGTTCACGGTGCGCGCGTTCGACCGCCCCGTGTCGCCGCTGTACCGCCTGCTGCCGCCGCTCGTGAAGCGCCGCCGCCGTGAACTGTTCCAGGGGTACCTGCGCGCCCTGTCGCCGCTGTACGCGACGCCGTCCTGATGGGCTCCGCCCTCCCGCTCGGCGACCCCGCGCCGCTCGACGGCGCTCTGCCGGACGATCTCGTCATCGACCCCCAGCGCGACTTCGGGGTGTATCTTCACGTCCCGTTCTGCCGCGTCCGGTGCGGCTACTGCGACTTCAACACCTACACCGCCGGCGAGCTGCGCGGCGCCCGTCAGGACGCCTACGCCGACGAGGTGATCCGCGAGATCGCCCTGTCGCGCCGTGTGCTGGCCGACCGGGGGCCGCTGCGGCCGGCATCCACCGTCTTCTTCGGCGGGGGCACGCCGACCCTGCTTCCCGCGGGAGACCTCGGCAGGATGCTGGCGGGCGTGCGTGACGCGTTCGGTCTCATGCCGGATGCCGAGATCACCGTCGAGGCGAACCCCGACACCGTCACCGCAGCGATGGCGGCGGAACTGGCGGCGGCGGGCGTGACGCGGATGTCCATCGGGATGCAGTCGGCGGTCCCGCACGTGCTCGCCGCGCTTGACCGCACCCACGACCCCGCCGGGGTCGCGACCGCCGTGGCCGCGGCCCGGGGAGCGGGACTGGATGTCAGCGTCGACCTCATCTACGGCGCGCCGGGAGAGTCGCTCGAGGACTGGCGCGTGTCGGTCGGGACCGCCGTCGCGCTCGCTGCGGACCACGTCTCGGCGTACGCGCTCATCGTGGAGGAGGGCACGAAGCTCGCCCGGCAGATCCGCCGCGGCGAGGTGCCCGCACCCGATGACGACCTGCAGGCCGACATGTACGAGCTCGTCGATGAAACCCTCGCCGCGGCGGGATTCGACTGGTACGAGGTGTCGAACTGGGCGCGGACGCCCGCGCAGCGCTCCCGCCACAACCTCGCGTACTGGCGCGGCAGCGACTGGTGGGGGTACGGTCCGGGAGCCCACAGTCACGTCGACGGGTTGCGGTGGTGGAACGTCAAGCATCCCGCCGCGTATGCGCAGCGCCTGGCGGCGACGCAGTCGCCCGCCGCCGGCCGAGAGCGGCCCGATGCCGCCGCCCGGCGCCTCGAAGACGTGCTGCTGCGCTCCCGCATCGCGGAGGGGCTCGCCGTGTCGGAGCTCGAGGGCGAGGGGCGCCACGCCGTGGCATCCCTCATCGCGGACGGACTCATCGACGGCGCCGCGGCCGTCCGCGGCCGCGTCGTGCTCACCCGTCGCGGTCGCCTGCTGGCCGACGCCGTCGTCCGCGCCCTCACCGCCTGATACCCCCAGCCCCCTCGCCCCGCGCTCCCTCGCCCCTCGCTCCCTCGCCGACCGGGCCCGTTCTCGCCGAGCGGGCCCCCTGCGTGCGGCCCGTAACGGGCGCACTCGGCGGAACCGGGCGCACTCGGCATCCGAGGGAAAAGGGGGCAGGGACCCGCTCAGGAGATGAGCGAGGTGACGGCGCCGGCGCGGGGGAGCGACACGACGGCGGTGTCGGCGTCGTAACGCAGCACGGGCTCCGTCGGCGCGCCCGGCGCGTCGCCGCGGAACGCGGGCCAGCCGGGATCGAGCTCGCGGATGAAGCCCACCCAGTCGCCGTGCATCCGCGCCGCGAGCGCCGCCGGCGCGGCGTCGCCGACGAGCTTGCGCCAGTCGTCGCTGTCGACCCGGTCGAATACGAACCCGATCTCGATCGCGTGCGCGGCACGCAGGTCGCGCACGGGGCTCGGCCACGCGAACTCGTACAGGTAGGTGGGCGCCCGGCGGCCGCGGGCGGCCCGCACGGCGGGCCCTCGCAGCAGACGGTCGGTCGCGAGCTGCCCCAGCAACTCGCCGGGCGTCGCGCCGGCAAGCGCGTCGCGGTAGGCGCGCATCGTGCGGCCCGGGATGCGGAGGGCGAGGCGGGCGAGCGTCAGCTTCACCGCGGAGATTCCCGCGAGCTGCTCCGGTGTGAACCACAGCCGGTACTCGTCGGTGTTCGTGCCGATGACGATCGGGATCCCCACCCCACGCAGTCCGTCGACGGGCGACACCGGCAGCGAGTCCGGGTCCACGGCGAGCGCGAATCCCGGGGTGCCCGACAGCGGACTCGACCCCTCCGCGAGACGGCGGCGTGCGTCGATCAGGCGGCGCGGCGTCACGGTGCGGAACGCGTCGATGTCGGGACGGATGCCGAGGTGTTTCGCCACGGCGCGTGTCACCCGGCCGGCGCGGTCGGCCGGGACGGCGTCGAGCGGCCCGGACTGGATGATCGCCGCGCGGGGGATCGTGGCGGTGTCGGGACGGCACAGCAGGGCCGCCACGATCGCACCGCCCGCCGACTCGCCGACGATCGTGATCCGCGACGGATCTCCCCCGAACGCAGCGATCTCGCGCTGCACCCAGCGCAGGCCGGCTGCCGCATCGGCGACGCCCAGGTTGCGCGGCGCACCCTCCAGCACCGAGAACCCCTCCGCGCCCACGCGGTGGCCGACCGAGACGAACACGATGCCGTCGCGCGCGAACGCGGCACCGTCATAGGCGGGCAGGGCCGTCGCCCCGCGCTCGAGCGCGCCGCCGTGGTACCAGACCATCACCGGCAGACCGCCGTCCGGGACGGTCGCGGGCGACCAGACGTTGACGCTGAGGATGTCGTCGCCGGGGATCTCGATCGAGCCCAGCAGCTCGCCGATCGCGCCGTAGTACGGGTCTTGCGGCGCCGTCGGGCCGAACGCGGTCGCGTCGCGGACACCGTCCCACGCGGGCACGTCCTCCGGCAGCGCGAAGCGGCGATCGCCGAACGGGGGCAGGGCGAAGGGGATGCCCGCGAAGCGGCGGATATCCCCGGTGCGGATGCCGCGGACCTCGCCTTTCGTGGTGCGGACGACGGGATCGGGTGCGACGTCACTGTGCATACGGCTCATCGTAGGGCGGGCGCGATAAGATTGGCACTCAGCAACCGTGAGTGCCAACGAGGAGGGCTGATGGTCTCGGAACGCGGACTCCAGGTCCTTCGCGCGATCGTGCAGGACTACGTCGACACCCATGAGCCGGTGGGCAGCAAGGCGATCGTCGAGCGCCACCAGTTCGGCGTGTCGGCCGCGACCATCCGCAACGACATGGCGCTGCTGGAGGACGAGGAGCTCATCGCGGCACCCCACACGTCGTCGGGACGCGTCCCGACCGACAAGGGGTATCGCGTCTTCGTCGACCATCTCGCAGAGCTCAGGCCGCTGTCGACGGCGCAGCGTTCGGCGATCTCGTCGTTCCTCGCCGACCCTGTGGACCTCGACGACCTGCTCGTGCGCACCGTCCGTGCGCTGACCCGGCTCACCGGTCAGGTCGCGATCGTGCAGTACCCGTCCTTCGCACGCGCCAGCGTCTCGCACGTGGAGTTCGTGCACCTCGGCGGCACGCGCGTGGTCGTCATCGTCGTCACCGACACGGGCCGGGTGTCGCAGCGCGTCGCGTTCCTGCAGGCAGAGCTCACCGAGCAGGATGCCGCGGCCATCAAACATGCCGTGGCGCGCCTGGTCACGGGCAAGCCCGTCGCGGAGGCCGCCTCGGCGATCGCGCAGCTCGCGGCATCCGAACCCTCCGGCGGACCCGTCGACGAGGCCGTGCGCACGGTCGCACGGATCGTCGGGGAGGAACTCGACGAGTTCCGCCAGGACAAGCTCGTCATGGCCGGCAGCGCCACCCTCGCGCGGCGCGAGGGCGACTTCCGCGGCAGCATCTACCCCCTGCTGGAGGCGATCGAGGAGCAGGTGACACTCTTGCGCCTCATGGGGGAGATGGTCGCCGACGATCAGGGACTCGCGGCGAGCATCGGTCGCGAGAACGAGCCGTTCGGGCTGGCGGAGGCATCCGTCGTCACGGGCGACTACGACGCGACCGGATCCCGTGCCCGGGTGGGCCTGCTCGGTCCGACGCGCATGGATTACCCCACCAACCTCGCGGCGGTCCGCGCCGTCGCGCACTACCTGAGCAGGCTGCTCGACGAGGACGACCAGTCCCGCTGAGCGGCAGCCGACAGAACGAACCCCACCGCGCCCGGAAGGGCAGGAAAGGCGATTGTGGCCGACCACTACGAAGTCCTGGGCGTCTCGCGCGATGCGAGCCCCGAGGAGATCAAGAAGGCGTACCGGCGTCTCGCGCGCGAGCTCCACCCGGACGTCAACCCCGGCGAGGACGCGTCGGAGCGCTTCAAGCTTGTGACGCACGCGTACGACGTGCTGAGCGACCCCGAGCAGCGGCAGCGGTACGACATGGGCGGCGACGGCTCGCCGTTCGGCGGCAGCGGGGGCTTCGGCGGGTTCGGCGACATCTTCGAGACGTTCTTCGGCGGCGGCGCGGGCGGTCGCGCCGGGCGCCCGCGGTCGCGCCGGGAGCGCGGCCAGGACGCGCTCGTGCGCGTCACCCTCGATCTCGGCGACGTCGTCTTCGGGACGCACCGCGACATCGAGGTCGACACCGCCGTGCTGTGCGAGACCTGCCAGGGCTCGTGCTGTCAGCCCGGCACCGGCGAGGCGACGTGCGACATCTGCCACGGCTCGGGCCAGGTGCAGCGCACCGTGCGGAGCCTGCTCGGCAACGTCGTGACCTCGCAGCCGTGCACCGCCTGCCAGGGCTACGGCACGACCATCCCGTACCCGTGCGCCTCGTGCCAGGGCCAGGGACGCGTCCGCGCCCGCCGCACGGTCTCGGTCGACATCCCCGGCGGTGTGGAGACCGGCCTGCGGCTGCAGCTGCCCGGCTCCGGTGAGGTCGGCCCCGCGGGCGGCCCCCACGGCGACCTGTACCTCGAGGTGACGGTCGCCTCGCACGAGACCTTCAGCCGGGACGGCGACGACCTGCTCGCGACGCTCGACGTGTCGATGCCCGACGCCATCCTCGGCGCGCACACCACGATCGCCTCGCTCGACGGCGATGTCGACCTCGAGGTGCGCGCGGGCGTGCAGTCCGGCGACGTCCTCACGATCAAGGGCCGCGGCATCACGCCGCTGCGCGGCGGGAACCGGGGCGACCTGCGCGTCGCGGTGCAGGTGGTCACCCCCACTCGGCTGGACGCCAAGGAGCGCGCGCTGATCGAGGACTTCGCGAAGAAGACGAAGTCGCCGCCGCCCCGGCTCGCCCAGTTCCACCAGGGCATGTTCTCGAAGCTGCGCGACCGCTTCCGGGGCTGACATGGCGCTGCACTTCCTCGTCGACGACGTCGCCCCCGGCGCGTCGCGGGGCGCGGAGATCGTCATCACCGGCGCCGAGGCCCACCACGCCGCCGTCGTCCGCCGGGTGCGGGTCGGCGAGGAGGTCACCGTCGGCGACGGCCGCGGGCTCTGGCTCGAGGCGGTCGTCGCCGACGCCGCGCCGAAGCGCGTCGTCGTCACCGTGACGGCGCGCGCCCAGCATCCCGCCGCCGCCCCGCGGCTCGTGCTCGTGCAGGCACTCGCGAAGGGAGACCGCGACGAGCTCGCGATCCAGGCGGCGACCGAGCTCGGCGTCGACGAGATCGTGCCGTGGCAGGCCGCCCGCAGCGTCTCCCGGTGGGATCAGGCGAAGGCCGCGAAGGGCGTCGCCCGCTGGCAGACGATCGTGCGCGAGGCGGCGAAGCAGGCCCACCGTGCCTGGGTGCCTGCCGTCTCCGAACCGGTCACGACCGCGCAGCTGGCCGCCCGCGCCGAGAGTCGGATGCTGGTGCTCGAGCCCACGGCATCCGCCCCGCTGTCGGGGTTCGATCTCGCCCCCGGCGACGCGCGTGATCTCGTGCTCGTCGTCGGGCCCGAAGGCGGGATCGCCCCGGAGGAGCTGCAGATCCTCGCGGATGCCGGGGCCACTGCCGTGCGCCTCGGCGCGACCGTGCTGCGCACCTCGACCGCCGGCCCCGCCGCCCTCGCCGTGCTCAACGCGCGGCTCGGGCGCTGGTGACCCTCGCCCCGCGGCGGCCTCGCCCCGCTGCGGCCTCGCCCCGGCCTGACGCGCCGGGCGCTGGCTAGACTCGGAGTATGAGCGAGCCGTCGATCTTCACGCGCATCCTGCAGGGCGAGATCCCCGCGGAGATCATCGCCGAGACCGAGAACGTCTTCGCGATCCGCGACATCGCCCCGCAGGCGCCGGTCCACCTGCTCGTGATCCCGAAGTCGCAGGAGTACCGCAACGTCGTCGAGCTCGCCGCGGGCGATCCCGCGCTGCTGACGGAGGTGATCGGCCTGGCGAACACCCTCGCCGCCGAGCACGCCGACGGTGACTTCCGCCTCGTCTTCAACACCGGCGCCGGCGCCGGCCAGACCGTGTTCCACGTGCATGCGCACGTGCTCGCCGGCGGGCTCGCCGAAGGGAGCCTCGGTGGCTGACGGCGTGCCCGAGCCCTCGGCCGAGCCGGTCACCGAGCACCTCTACGCCGACGGCGTCGCCATGGTGCAGCTGCTCGGCCCGCAGGACCGTCTGCTGCGCGTCGTCGAACGCGAACACCGCGACGTGCAGGTGCACGTCCGCGGCAACGAGATCACCCTGACCGGTCCGGCGGATGCCGTGGCCCGCGCGCGCGACCTCGTGGAAGAGCTCATCGCGCTCTCGCGCACCGGCCACGGGCTCGACCCCTCCGACGTGGTCGCGAGCGACCGGATCCTCCGGGCCGAGGGCGGGCCCCGCCCCTCCGAGGTGCTGGGCGAAGCCATCCTGTCCTCGCGCGGCCGGGTGATCCGCCCGAAGACGCTCGGCCAGAAGGCCTATGTCGACGCGATCGACGAGAACACCATCACGTTCGGCATCGGCCCGGCCGGCACCGGCAAGACCTACCTCGCGATGGCGAAGGCCGTGCAGGCGCTGCAGCGCAAGGAGGTCAGCCGCATCATCCTCAGCCGTCCCGCGATCGAGGCGGGGGAGCGGCTGGGATTCCTGCCCGGCACCCTGACCGACAAGATCGACCCCTACCTGCGCCCGCTCTACGACGCCCTCAACGAGATGATGGACCCGGAGATCGTCCCCAAGCTCATGGCGTCGGGCACGATCGAGGTCGCGCCGCTGGCGTACATGCGCGGGCGCACGCTCAACGACTCGTTCGTCGTGCTCGACGAGGCCCAGAACACCACGCCCGAGCAGATGAAGATGTTCCTCACCCGTCTCGGGTTCGGCACGCGCATGGTCGTCACCGGCGACATCACGCAGATCGACCTGCCCCAGGGCGCGTCGGGGCTGCGGCTCGTCACGCGCGTGCTGAAGGACATCGACGACATCCACTTCAGCTACCTGACGAGCGACGACGTCGTGCGTCACACGCTCGTGGGCCGCATCGTGGACGCGTACACCGAGTACGACGAGCAGCGACTGGCCTCGCGTCGCGAGCGCGACGAGGCCGCGGAGTTCGCCAATCGCGCCGAGCGCCGGGCGGCGCAGGATCCGCGCCGTTCCGGCCGCCCGAACGGCCCGCGAGACCATCTGAAAGGGCGTGGACGCGCATGACGATCGAGATCACCAATGAGTCCGGCGTGGACATCGACGAGACGGTGCTGCTGCGACTGACCGCGCACAACCTCGCCGAAGTGAATGTCAGCCCGGATGCCGACGTCGCGATCCTCCTCGTCGACGAGGGCGCCATGGAGGCGCTGCACGTCCAGTGGATGGACGAGCCGGGCCCCACCGATGTCCTCAGCTTCCCGATGGACGAGCTGCGTCCGGGAACGCAGGAGCAGCCCACGCCGCCGGGTCTCCTCGGCGACATCGTGCTGTGCCCGCAGGTCGCCGAGACGCAGGCACAGGCGGCCGGGCACAGCACGCTCGACGAGCTGATCCTGCTCACCACGCACGGCCTGTTGCACCTGCTCGGCTTCGACCACGCGGAGCCCGACGAGGAGCGCGAGATGTTCGGGCTGCAGCGCGAGCTCATCGCCGCGTTCCACGCCTCGGAGCGCCGACGACGCGCATGACCGAGATCCTGCTGCTCGTCGCCGCCGTCCTGCTCGTCGCCCTCGGCGGTCTCATGGCCGCCCTCGACGCCGCCCTGGGCGTCACCTCTCGCGCAGACCTCGTCGACATGTCGGTCGGCGCTCGGCGCGGCGAATCCCTCACGCGCATCGCCGCCGACCCCGAAGCCCACGGCAACGCCGTCGTGTTCATCAGGATCCTCGCCGAGACCACCGCCGCCGTGCTCGTCACCGTCGCCTTCACGGTCGAGTTCGACAGCATCTGGTGGGCGATGCTGGCCGCCGCCATCCTCATGACGATCGTCTCGTTCGTGCTCGTCGGAGCCAGTCCGCGCGCGGTCGGACGTCAGCACGCGCGAGGGCTCATCACCGCCTGCGCCCCGCTCATCCGCGGCGCGCGGATCGTGCTCGGCCCGCTCGCGCACCTCCTCGTCATCGTCGGCAATCGGGTGACCCCCGGCATCCAGCGGGGAACATCGTTCGCCAGCGAGGAGCAGCTGCTCAGCATGGTCGACGAGGCCGCCTCGCAGGACCTCATCGAGGAGGACGACCGCGACCTCATCCACTCCGTCTTCGACTTCACCGACACGATCGTGCGTGCCGTCATGGTGCCGCGCACCGACATGGTGACGGTGGATGCCGCTGCGACGACCCAGGAGGCGATGCAGCTCTTCCTCGACAAGGGCGTCTCGCGCATTCCCGTCGCCGACGGCGAGGCCGACGACATCACGGGCGTCGTCTACCTGAAAGATCTCGTGCAGTTCGCGTTCCGCGACGAGTCGGCCTGGCGCGATGCGCCCGTGGCGCAGATCGCCCGTCCCGCGGTGTTCGTGCCGGAGTCGATGAAGGCCGAGACGCTCCTGCAGCAGATGAAGCGGGATGCCGTGCACGTCTGCCTCGTCGTCGACGAGTACGGCGGCGTCTCGGGCCTCGTCACCCTCGAGGATCTGATCGAGGAGCTCGTCGGTGAGATCGCCGACGAGTACGATCCGCGCTCGAGTGAGGTCGTGGATCTCGGCGACGGGCGCTATCGGGTGAGCGCGCGCCTCGGGCTCGACGAGGTGGGGGAGCTGTTCGGCCTCGAACTCGAGGACGACGACGTCGACTCCATCGGCGGCCTGCTCGGCAAGCTGCTGGGGCGTGTTCCGTTGCCGGGTGCGTCCGCCGAGTACTCCGGGCTGCGCCTGACCGGCGGCACCTCGCGCGGCCGCGGCCGGGGACTGGCGACGGTGTTCGTCGAGCCGACCGAGCGCTTGGCCGCCGTCGACGCGGCGTTCGCGGAGAGGAACGAGGAACGATGACCGAGACGCGATCCGGGTTCGTGACGTTCGTGGGGCGCCCGAACGTCGGCAAGTCGACGCTGACCAACGCCCTCGTCGGCGAGAAGGTCGCGATCACCTCCGACAAGCCCCAGACGACCCGCCGCGCGATCCGCGGCATTCTGAACCGGCCTGCCGGGCAGCTCGTCATCGTCGACACGCCGGGCATCCACAAGCCTCGGACCCTCCTCGGTCAGCGGCTCAACGATCTCGTCGAGCAGGTGCTCGGCGACGTCGACGCCATCGGCTTCCTCGTGCCGGCCACCGAGAAGGTCGGTCCCGGCGACCGCCGGATCGCCGCCTCGCTCGACGGCTATCCGCGGGCGAAGAAGGTCGCCATCGTCACGAAGACCGACGTCGCCTCCCGGGAGGAGATCACCGAGCGACTGATGGAGGTCGACTCCCTCCGCGAGGACTGGTCCGCGGTCATCCCGCTGTCCGCGGTCGCGGGCGAGCAGCTCGACGTGCTTGCCGACGAGCTGCTCGCGCTCATGCCCGAAGGGCCGGCGCTCTATGAGGACGGCGTGGTCACCGACGAGTCGCTGGAGGACCGGATCGCGGAGATCATCCGCGAGGCCGCGCTCGAGGGCGTCCGCGACGAGCTCCCGCACTCCATCGCCGTGACGATCGAGGACCTGGCCGAGCGTGAGGACGGGTCGATGACCGACATCCACGCGAACCTCGTCGTCGAGCGCGACAGCCAGAAGGCGATCATCATCGGCCACAAGGGTTCGCGGCTGTCGGCCGTCGGCGCTCGGGCCCGCGCCCAGATCGAGCCCCTGGTGGGCACGAAGGTCTTCCTCAAGCTCCATGTCCGGGTCGCGAAGGAGTGGCAGCGCGACCCGAAGCAGCTGGGCCGCCTCGGGTTTTGACGCCGGTCACGGTTGAGGAGCCTCGCGCAGCGAGGCCTGCGGCATCTCGTCGACGATGCGGACCATTTCGGCGCGGTGCGAGCGCGCGATGCCTGGCCGTTGTGAGGTCGCGGACGCGCAACACGGCGGGAGCATCTCTCGGGTAATGCTCCCGCCGTGGGTCTTGTTGCGGCGCTGGTTCAGCGTCGGCCGCCGCCGGCTCCGCCGCCCATCATCGAGTTGGTGAGCTGCGTGACGGTCGAGCCGTTGACGGTGATGTCACCGCCGGTCATCGTGCCGGTGCCGTCGTAGTCGAACGACGACTGCGCGGTGATGTCGAGCGTGCCGCCGGTGATCGTGAGATCGCCGTTGCTGTCGATCGCGTCGGTGTCGCCCGAGCCCATCTCGATCGTGATGTCCCCGCCGTTGATGGTGATGCTGAGGCCCGAGGTGACGATCGCGGATGCCGAGGCGTTGATGCCGTCCTCCGAGGCGTACAGGCTGATCGTGCCCCCGTCGATCACGATGACGGGCGCTTCGATTCCCTCGACCGAGGTCGTGATGTCGATCGTGCCGCCCGTGATCGAGAGCGCCTGCTCGGCCTTGATCGCGTCGTCGCCGGCCGTGATGGTGATGTCGCCGCCGGTGATCGTGAGCACGCCCTTGCCAGCGTCGGTGTCATTGCTCGACTTCAGCGCATCCTCGGCGGCGTCGATCGTGAGGGTGCCGCCGCTGATCGTGAGCGAGTCCTTGCCGCGGATGCCGTCGTCGACGCTCGTCACGGAGATCGTGCCGCCGAGGATCCAGAGGTCGTCCTTGCCGACGATGCCGTCGGCGAAGTTCGCGGTGACCGTGAGCGAACCTGTGCCCGTGATGTAGAGATCATCGGAGGAGTAGATGGCGCCGTCGATCTCCTCGTCGCTGCGCGTACCGGCATCCGACACCGTGTTGGTGCTGCCGTCGGCGAGCTCGATGACCGTGAGTTCGGCGTTGTCCACCTGGATCGCGGCTCCCTCGGAGCTGTCGATCGTGACGCCGTTCAGGATGATCCGCACGGCGCCGTCGGTGTCGACGACGACCTGTCCGGTCGACGAACCGGTCAGCACGTAGGTGCCGGCCTCGGTGATCGTGAGGCCGTCGTCGGTGAGCGTCACGTCGGTCGTCGGCAGGGCGCTCCAGTCGACGTCGACACCCGAGACGGTCGTGTCGACCGTCGTGGTCGTCGAGGACCCGGTCTGCTCCGTCGTGGTCGACGTGCTGGTGTTGGTGGAGGTGGACGAGCCCGCGGTGCCCTCCAGCGTGGTCGCGCCGCATCCCGCGAGCAGCAGGGTTGCCGCGATCACCCCGGTGGCGATCTTCGTGCGTCGTTTCATCGTCGTCTCCTCTCAGCCTGCGCCAATCACTGAGACGATTCCAACCCACCATCCTTTGCGATTCCTATGCTCGGCCTATGCTCCAGTGACGAGATGCAGCGCGGACTGCACGAGCACGACGTCGTCGCCGTAGCGGGCATCCGCGGCGTCCTGCAGCGATCCGTCGTCCCACACGACCTGCACCCACAGGCGTCCGTCCTGCGGCCAGGAGGCGAGGGCGGCGTCACCGAGTTGGGCGTGGATGTCGTCCTGCGTGGCCGTGAGCGTCGCCTCGTCGGCAGGGCCCGGTTCGCCGTTCGTGGGGTCGTCGGGCATCGCGGGGTCATACAGCGCGAGCACGATCGGCGGCTGCGTGAGCGTGAACGACGTGCCGTCGTACGTGCCCTGCACGGCGTACGCACCCCACTGGATGTCCCCCTCGTGCTCGGAGCCGTCGATACCCGTCCAGTCCCACCCGGTGAGGGGGATGCCGCTGCACTGCGGCGGGTAGGACTCCAGCAGCGCGCCGAGGCACAGCTCGATCGCGTCGCCGGTGTCCATGACTGTGCCCTGTGCGATGACCTCGCCGTCGGGAAGACCTGGCGTGATGTCGGCGAGAGTCGGGCGGTCGGCGGTGCCGCCGGCGCCTCCCGCGCCGGCGGTGCCGGCCGGTGTCGCGCAGGCGGTGAGCAGCAGGCCGCTCAGCACGGCGACGACGATGGCGGATGCGCGGGAGTTCCTCATGACCCGACAGTGTCCGAACCGGAGCGTTCGTCTCAACCGGCTCTCGGGTGTAGCCTGACTGCATGCGCTTCGGCCAGCTCCTCCTTAGCTGCCGCGACGAGGCCTCGATCTAGGGCCTTCCTCGTCGCGGAGCTCGTCATGTCTGACGCCACTGGCCCGCACACTCAGACGAGAGAAGCGACATCATCATGGAGAACACCCAGAAGCCCTCCGGAGCTCCGGTCCACCGGTACCGTCCGTACCACGAGCAGCTCCGCGTCGATCTGCCGGATCGCACGTGGCCCGACGCCCGCATCACCCAGGCACCGCGCTGGTGCGCCGTCGACCTGCGCGACGGCAACCAGGCACTCATCGACCCGATGAGCCCCGAGCGCAAGCGCATCATGTTCGACCTGCTGGTCAAGATGGGCTACAAGGAGATCGAGGTCGGGTTCCCGAGTGCGAGCCAGACCGACTTCGACTTCGTCCGCCAGCTCATCGACGAGGACGTCATCCCGGACGACGTGACGATCCAGGTGCTGACGCAGGCGCGCGAGCACCTCATCGAGCGCACGTACGAGGCGATCGCGGGCGCCAAGCAGGCCATCGTGCATCTGTACAACTCGACGAGCGTGCTGCAGCGCGAGGTCGTCTTCCGCACCGACCGCCAGGGCGTCATCGACATCGCCCTCGAGGGTGCGCGCCTGTGCCGTGAGTTCGAGAAGCGCATCCCCGAGACGACCGTCTATTACGAGTACTCTCCCGAGTCGTACACCGGCACCGAGCTCGAGTTCGCCGTTGACGTCTGCAACCAGGTCATCGAGGTCTTCGAGCCGACACCGGAGCGCAAGGTCATCATCAACCTGCCCGCGACCGTCGAGATGGCGACGCCGAACGTCTACGCCGACTCGATCGAGTGGATGAGCCGTCACCTCGCGCACCGCGAGAACGTGATCCTGTCGCTGCACCCGCACAACGACCGGGGCACCGCGATCGCGGCGGCCGAGCTCGGCTACATGGCCGGCGCCGACCGCATCGAGGGCTGCCTCTTCGGCAACGGTGAGCGCACGGGGAACGTCGACCTGGTGGCGCTGGGCGTCAACCTGCTGACGCAGGGGATCGACCCGCAGGTTGACTTCAGCGACATCGATCAGGTCAAGCGCACCGCGGAGTACTGCAACCAGCTGCCCGTGCACGAGCGCAGCCCCTGGGCGGGTGACCTCGTCTTCACGGCGTTCAGCGGATCGCATCAGGATGCCATCAAGAAGGGCTTTGAGGCGATGGATGCGAAGGCTGCGGCATCCGGCGTCACGGTCGACGACATCGAGTGGGCCGTGCCGTACCTGCCGATCGACCCGAAGGACCTCGGCCGGTCGTACGAGGCGGTCATCCGCGTCAACTCCCAGTCGGGCAAGGGCGGGGTCGCCTACCTGCTGAAGACCGACCACGCGCTGGATCTGCCGCGCAGACTCCAGATCGAGTTCTCCGGGGTCGTGCAGGCGAAGACGGATGCCGAGGGCGGCGAGGTCTCCAGCGACCAGATCTGGGCGATCTTCACCGACGAGTACCTGCCGGCATCCGCCGACGAGCACAAGTGGGGCCGCTTCGAACTGCTGTCCACACGCACCCAGAGCGACATGTCAGGTGAAGTGTCGCTGGAGGTCACCCTCCGTGACGGCGACACCTCGATCGCGACGACCGGGATCGGCAACGGCCCGGTGTCGGCGTTCCTCGAGATCGTGCGGGCGCAGGGCTTCGACGTCACGCTGTACGACTACGTCGAGCACACCCTGTCCGCCGGCGGCGACGCGCAGGCCGCGTCGTACGTCGAGCTGCAGGTCGACGACGTGCGACTGTGGGGCGTCGGAATCGACGGCGACATCTCCACGGCGAGCCTGAAGGCGATCGTGTCGTGCGTGAACCGCGCCATCCGCACGCGGGAGCGCTCCGGCGAGCTCGCCGCCGTCTGATCGCGAGCGGCCGCCGCGGCGCGGCCGGGTCGCCGCGCGCGGCGGCACGCGTCAGGGCTTGATGATCGGGATCGCGCTCGTCTCGATCGCGACCTTGCGGCGGTGCAGGGCGCGCTGCTCGGGCAGGGAGATGTCGAACATCACCGCGAGCAGCCGGATGACGGTCGTGACGACGACGCAGGCGATGGCCGCCGCGACGAGCGGCGCCCCGGCCGCGTGCGCGACCGCCAGCACGATGCAGCCCACACCGGCGGCGACGGCGTACAGCGATCCGACGTGCATGATCGCGACCGGCAGCCCCATGATGACGTCACGGAGGATGCTGCCGCCCACCGCCGCGCACACGCCGACGAAGACGGCGGGGACCGCCGGCATCCCGATTCCCAGCGCCTTGGCCGTTCCGAACGCGGCGAACATGCCGATGACGAGGGCATCGAGCGCCACGATCACGGCGTTCAGCCGCTGGAAGAGCCCCGCCAAGAGCATCCCGACCAGCGACGCGCCGAGCGCCGTCAGCAGGTACCAGTTGCTCTGCAGCGTCGCGAGTTCGGTGTTCAGCAGCAGATCGCGGATGAGACCGCCGCCCATGCCGACGAGGATGCCGATGATCGCGACCCCGAGGAAGTCCAGGCGTCGCTGGCCGACGAAGCCGGACGCGAACAGCGCCCCCTGCACCCCGCCCAGGCCCACGGCGGTCAGGTCGGCCCACAGCGGGATCACGAACAGCGGCTCCGTCACGCCTCCATTGTCCCCGGTGGCAGGGATAATCGATAAGTGCCCACCTACCGCGACGAAGTCGTGGTCCTGCGTACCCACAAGCTCGGGGAGGCGGACCGCATCGTGACGATGCTCAGCCGTCGCCACGGCAAGGTGCGCGCCGTCGCCAAGGGCGTGCGCCGCACGTCGTCGCGCTTCGGCGCGCGGCTCGAGCCGTTCATGGTCGCCGACGTCCAGCTGTACCAGGGGCGAACGCTCGACATCGTGCAGCAGGCCGAGTCGCTCGGCGCGTACGGTGCGCAGATCGCCACGCACTACGACCGCTACACCGCCGCGCACGCCATGGTCGAGACGGCCGACCGGCTGAACGAGGCTGAGGCGACACCGCAGCAGTACCTGTTGCTGGTCGGTGGCCTCCGGACCCTCTCGCAAGGCGGTCACGCGCCGCGCTCCGTCCTGGACTCCTACCTGCTGCGCGCCATGGCGCTGTCGGGCTGGGCTCCCGCGCTCGACGAGTGCGCCCGCTGCGGCACCATGGGTCCGCACGACTGGTTCGTCGCGCAGCTGGGCGGTGTCGTCTGCGGCGACTGCGCGCCCGCGGGCTCGGCCCGCATCCGCCCCGAGACCGGCGCGCTGCTGCGCGCCCTCATCGCCGGCGAGTGGGACGAGGTGGATGCCGCCGCCGAAGCGGCGACCGCCGCCGCATCCGGTCTCGTCGCCGCCTACACGCAGTGGCATCTGGAGCGGGGCATCCGCTCCCTGTCGCTGGTGGACCACCGAGCGGAGCCTGCCCGATGAGCCCCAAGCCGTACACCCACCGCGACGCCGTCGCCTACCGGCCGCTGGACTGGACCGGCATCCATCCGCCGGCCTTCCCGAAGGGCGGCGTGCCGAACCACGTCGCGATCGTCATGGACGGCAACGGCCGCTGGGCGAACCGTCGCGGGCTCACGCGCATCGAGGGCCACCGGGCGGGCGAGGAGGTGCTGCTCGACGTCGTCGCGGGCGCCATCCAGGCCGGGGTGCGTCACCTCAGCGTGTACGCGTTCTCCACGGAGAACTGGGCGCGCTCGCCCGAGGAGGTGCGCTTCCTCATGGGCTACAACCGCGACGTGCTGCACCGTCGACGCGATCAGCTCAACGAGTGGGGGGTGCGGATCCGCTGGGCGGGACGCAAGCCGCGCCTGTGGGGATCGGTCATCAAGGAGCTCCAGTTCGCCGAAAAGCTCACCGCCGGCAATGACGTGCTCACCCTCACGATGTGCATCAACTACGGCGGGCGGCACGAGATCATCGACGCCATGCGGGCGATGGGTGAGGAGATCGCCGCGGGTCGCATGAAGCCGTCGGCGATCACCGAGAAGGCGCTCCGCCGGCACCTGTACGTGCCCGACATGCCCGACGTCGACCTGTTCGTGCGGTCGAGCGGCGAGCAGCGCACCTCGAACTTCCTCCTCTGGGAGTCGGCGTACGCCGAGATGGTGTTCCTCAACAC
>JAEYAG010000115.1 GCA_023451265.1 Actinomycetes bacterium
CTCGCTGTCGCTCAAGCAGGCCAACGAGTCGGTCGACCCCAACGGCACCGAGTTCGACCCGGCGCTGTACGGCATGGCGACCGAGTACGACGAGAACGGCGAGTACAAGTACCCCGAGGGCTTCGACCCCGAGTCGGGTGCCTGGCTCGAGGGCTTCGACGCGCAGCGTGAGAAGTGGGAGCAGGAGTACGCCGCCGCTCAGGCGCGCTGGGAGCAGCACAAGGCTGCCGTCGCGAAGGCCCTCGAGGCTGAGGCGGCCGCCCCGGTCGAGACCGGTGCCTCCTCGTTCTCCTCGGAGACGGTCGGCGGCGGCACCCTCGCCGACGACGAGGCGCTCGCGGCTCTCCGCGAGAAGCTTTCGGGTCGCTGAGCCGAACCCCTTCGCAACGGGCCGTCACCCCCGACCTTCTGGTCGCGGGTGGCGGCCCGTTCGCTGTTCTGCGGGCGTCGTGTCCCGGTGATCCCGCCGCGAGCGGTAGCGTCATGGAGTGCGGATGAGACGAGCGACAGCGGCGGGTGCGCCGTCCGCGACGCCCCGCACGCGTCGGCGCACGACACTGCGGTTCGACTTGCGCGACCGGGTCGCCGTCGGCAACCAGCTTCTGCTGTGCGGCGTGGTCATCATCCTGTTCGTCGGCGGCACCCTCGCCGGGGTGCTGAGCAGCCCCGGCCTGTTCGCCGCGGGCACCCTTCTCGTTGCTGTCGCGACGATCGCGACGCTCGCCGTCCCGTGGACGCGAGTCGGGACCATGTGGGTTGGTCTCGTGCCGCTGATCGACATCGTCGCGATCGCGGTGCTCCGCGTCGCGGAGCCGCCGGCGGGTCTCGGCCTGCTCTGGGCGTTCCCGGCGATGTGGCTCGCCTCGCTCGGACTCGCGGGTCTCATCTTCAGCTGTGTCGTGATCCCGGCGCTGTACTGGGTGCTGTTGGTGGTCGGCCCGGCATCCGCCTTCACCTTCTCGACCCTGCTGCTGCCGATCGTCATCATCGCGATCAGCAGCGCGGGCTACGTGGCCGCACGCCGGTTCACCGCACAGCGCGACCTGCTCGATGCGCAGGCGGCGCGGCTCGCGTTCGCCCGCTCCGCCGCCGTGCGCCAGGAGCAGCTGGTGACCGAGGTGCTCGACACCGTCGACTTCGGCGTCGTGCGCCTCTCGGTCGGTGGAGACATCGTCTACGAGAACGACGCCGTCGGCCGGCTGAGCAGCGCGATTCCGGAGCTGCACCCGGCGTCGGGACGAACGACGCTGCTCGCCGAGGACGGCCGCACGCCGCTGCCGGCGAGCGACCATCCGCTGGCGCGCACCCGGCGCGGTGAGACCTTCGACGATGTCGTGGTGTGGTCGCAGGATGCCGAGGGCCGCCGCTCGGCGCTGACGTTCACGGCGCGG
The DNA here is from genome assembly GCA_023451265.1 of Actinomycetes bacterium. Classification (GTDB taxonomy): domain Bacteria; phylum Actinomycetota; class Actinomycetes; order Actinomycetales; family Microbacteriaceae; genus Microbacterium. The sequence goes on from JAEYAG010000115.1 coordinate 1,392, forward strand.
CGGCTCATCGACCATCGCGGCGAGGACGGCGGGGCGGTGCTCGTGGCCCGCGATGTGACGGCGGAGCGCGAGGCGCTGCGCGCCCGCGACGACCTCGTCGCCTCGGTGTCGCACGAGCTGCGCACGCCGCTGACGTCGGTGCTGGGCTACCTCGAGCTGGCCCTCGACGAGGAGGACCTGCCCGAGCGCGCCCGTCGCTATGTTGACACCGCGCTCAGCAGCAGCGAGCGTCTCCTCGCGATCGTCGCCGACATCCTCACCGCGTCGCGGCGCTCGCTGCAGTCGGTGGAGTCATCGGTGCATCCGCGGGAGATCGACGTCGTCGAGATCGTGCGCGCGTCGATTCTCGCGCTGCGTCCGCTCGCGGACGATCGCGTCATCAAGGTCACCCTTGACGGGGCCGACAGCGCCGTCGCCTACGCCGATCCGGGACGGTTGCGACAGGTGATCGACAACCTGCTGGGCAACGCGATCAAGTTCAACCGCGACGGTGGCTCGATCGAGGTCACCGTCCACGCCGAGGGCGACACGACCTCGATCGCGGTGCGCGACACCGGCATCGGCATCGGCGAGGAGGACCGTGGTCGCGTCTTCGACCGGTTCTTCCGGGCCTCCGAGGACATCGCCGGCAACGGCCTCGGCCTCGCCATCAGCCATGACATCGTTCGCGCCCACGACGGCGAGCTGACCGTGGCCTCCGAGCCCGGCGTGGGCTCGACCTTCACCGTCGCGCTGCCGGCCAAGGCGGGAACGAGGGTGACGCGATGACCCTGGATCTGTTCACCGTCACGGTGATGACGGCGCTCGTGGCATCCGTCGCCAGCCTCACGTTCATCCTCGACACCGTCATCCGCCGCGATGTGGGGCCCGGCCGGCTCTGGGCGGTCGCGTTCTTCTGCGGGCTGGCGACGACCGTCGCCTACATGGCCTGGTCCTCCGGCGTCGGTGGGGCCCTGTCGGTCGCCGTCGGCAACACCCTGTTCGTGCTCGTTCCCGGCTTCATGTGGATCGGCACCCGCCGGTTCAACGACCGCCCGATCGGCTACGCCGCCGGCCTGCTCGCGGTGCTGGCGGCGGCGACCTTCGTCGCGGCGCTGATCCAGGCCGACGCGCTCGGCAGCTGGGGCGGCTGGACGACGATGGCGGCGTGCCTGGTGGCGCTGTTCGTCGCCGGGGCTGCCGAGACCCTGCGCGCGCCGTTGCGGCACATCCACAGCTCGTGGGCGCTGGCGGCGGTGCTGCTGCTCGCCGCGGTGTTCTACGCCGTCCGGCTGACTGTCTTCCTCGTCGTGGGGCACGAGAGCGCACTGTTCTCGGAGTGGCTCGGGTCGATCAGTGCCAACTTCGTCACCGTCACGCTGACCGTGGTCGCCGCCATCGTCACCTCGGTGCTGCGTTCGCACCGCACCTCCGAGCAGCGCTACGAGTGGCTCACCGAGCGCGGTGTGGCCTACGACGGCGTGATGCTCGCCCGCACCTTCGCCGGCGCGAGCGCCGACGTCGTCGAGCGGGCGCAGTGGCGGTCGGAGGGTGTCGCGCTCGTGGTCATTCGCGTCGAGGGCATCTCCGAGATCCGCACCGCGTTCGGTCCCGAGGTCGCCGACGACATCACCGGGGCGTGCCGGCAGGCCGTGCGCCGCTACGCGCCGGCCTCGGCGATCGTCGGCGAGGACGGCGCCGATCGGCTGGCGGTGTGCGCGCTGGCGACGACCGCCGCCGACGCGCGGCGCCTCGGCGCGATGATCTACCGCGGCTGCACGGAGGAGCTCGCCCGCTCGCAGTCGGGGCTGTTCCCCTACGTCAGCGTCGGCGTCGCCTTCACCGAGGATGCCGGCTACGACATCGACCGGCTGATGGAGGGCGCGCGCGACGCGGCGCAGCGCGCCGCGCAGACGCCGGGCGCCTCGGTGCTCCTCGATGCGCCGTCCTCGCCGTCGTGACAGGCTGTCGACCATGCCTCTCATCGCGCTGACCGGCGGGATCGCCTCCGGCAAGTCGACGATCGCCCGTCGTCTCGCCGAGCACGGGGCGGTGATCGTCGACGCCGACGCGATCGTCCGCGACGTGCAGGCACCGGGCTCGCCCGTGCTGGAGCGGATCGCGGCAGCCTTCGGCGGCGAGATGCTCACTGCGGACGGCGCGCTCGACCGTGCCGCGCTCGGCGGCGTCGTCTTCGGCGACCCCGACGCCCTCGCGCGCCTGAACGGCATCGTGCACCCCGCCGTGCGGGAGGAGTCGGCGCGGCGCTTCGCGGCGGCGTTCGCCGCCGATCCGGGCGCGGTCGTCGTCTACGACGTGCCGCTGCTGGTGGAGGCGCGCGTCGACGATCCCTGGGATCTCATCGTCGTGGCGCATGCCCCGGCATCCGTCCGCATCGAGCGTCTCGTCGCGCTGCGGGGACTGACCGAGGACGCCGCTCGCGCCCGCATCGCCGCGCAGGTCGACGACGCCGCTCGGCTGGCGGTCGCCGATGTCGTGATCGACACCGCCGGCACGCTCGAGCACACGATCGCGCAGACCGACGCCCTGTGGCGCCGGCTTCAGGCGACCGACTGAGCGCGGCGCCGTCGGCGGCGCAGCAGCGCGATGCCCACGGCGACGATCGCCACGAGCAGCACACCGGCGAGCACCGGCACGAAGATCGCGGCGACGATGAGCGCGAACGCCGAGACGTCCTCGCCCGCCGACAGCACGGGCGCGGCCAGGCCCGCCGTCGCGAGGTTCGCCACGGGGCGCACCGACGCCTTCAGCGCGTGCATCGCCAGGGCGATGACGACGCCGACCACGATCGGCACCCACGCGTTGTCGTTGAACAGCGCGGGGTCGTCGACGCGGATCGTCTCGGCGCCGACGCCCGCTCCGAAGGCGATGCCGCCGGATGCCGGGCGCACGACGGTCTGCAGCACATCATTGACGGAGTCCACCGCGGGGATCTTGTCGGCGACGATCTCGACGACGAGGAGGATGCCGGTGATCCACAGCGCCACGTCGCTTGAGAGCCACGACCACCCCGCCGGCAGCTCGAGCACCGGCATGAACCGATCCAGCAGGCCGAGCGCGAACAGCGGCATCCACGCATTGAGTCCCGCCGCGGCGGCGAGGCCCGTTCCGACGAGAAACTCCAGCATGTCGCCCAGGCTACGCGGACCACGCCGACGGCGAACGCCGGCGCCGGTGTCGGAGGCGGCGCCTACCCTGGAACGATGCAGACCACACGCTCCGTGCGCCCCTTCGAGGTCGTCAGCGAGTACGAGCCCAGCGGTGACCAGCCGCAGGCGATCGCCGAGCTGGCGGCACGCATCAACGCCGGCGAGACCGACGTCGTGCTGCTGGGCGCGACCGGCACCGGCAAGTCGGCCACGACCGCCTGGCTCGTCGAACAGGTGCAGCGGCCGACGCTGGTCCTCGCGCACAACAAGACCCTCGCGGCGCAGCTCGCGAACGAGTTCCGCGAGCTCATGCCGCACAACGCCGTCGAGTACTTCGTCAGCTACTACGACTACTACCAGCCCGAGGCGTACGTCCCGCAGACGGACACCTTCATCGAGAAGGACTCCTCGATCAACGCCGAGGTCGAGCGCCTGCGTCACTCCACCACGAACTCGCTGCTGAGCCGCCGTGACGTCGTCGTGGTCTCCACGGTCTCGTGCATCTACGGCCTCGGCGCGCCCGAGGAGTACCTGCGGGCGATGGTCGCGCTGCAGGTGGGAGAGCGGTACGACCGCGACGCGCTCATCCGCAAGTTCATCGCGATGCAGTACAACCGCAACGACGTGGACTTCTCCCGCGGCAACTTCCGCGTGCGCGGCGACACGATCGAGATCATCCCGGTGTACGAGGAGTACGCCGTGCGCATCGAGCTGTTCGGCGACGAGATCGAGGCGCTGTACATGCTGCATCCGCTCACCGGCG
>JAEYAG010000199.1 GCA_023451265.1 Actinomycetes bacterium
GCCCAGGCCGCCGCCGAGGCCGCCGCAGCTGCGGCCGCCGCCCAGGCGCAGGCCGAGGCCGAGGCGGCCGCCGCCGCGAAGAAGGCGTCGGCTGCGGCATCCGCGCCGGCGGTCAACATCAATGTCGACCCGGGCTCTGCCCAGGGCATCGCGCAGTCGATGATGGCCGCGAACTACGGCTGGGGCGACGACCAGTTCGCGTGCCTCGTGTCGCTGTGGGACAAGGAGTCGGGCTGGCGCGTGAACGCGGCGAACCCGAGCGGGGCCTACGGCATCCCCCAGGCGCTGCCCGGCAGCAAGATGGCCTCCGCCGGCGCCGACTGGCAGACCAATCCCGCGACGCAGATCGCGTGGGGCCTCGGCTACATCTCCGGCCGCTACGGCACGCCGTGCGGCGCGTGGGGCCACTCGCAGTCCACCGGCTGGTACTGAGCCGCCCTGCCGGCTTCCGCCCTGCGGGCTTCCGCCGCGCCGGGAGCCCGACCGAACCTGGGAGAACCCTGAGTTCGGGCGCAAGCGGCGTCATCGAAAGCGCGCGATGCCATCTCTCAGATAGTCGATCTATTTGGGGGATGACATCATGCGCACCACATCTCGCGCGTCCAGGGCGCGGCGGCGACGGCCCGCTGAACCAGTGGGAGTTCGCCCGGATCACCGCCGACTGGGCGGTGCCCGATGGCGCGCTGGCCGGTCAGACCTTCGGCATGACACTGCCGGCGGAGTTCTCGCGGCACGGGTCCGGAGCGTTCGAGATCCGCGACCCCGACACGAATGAGCTGATGGCGACCTGCGCCGTCAGCCAGGGCGGCGGCCCGGAGGTCGTCTGCACGCTCACCTCGGCCGTCGAGGGCCGCGAGGGCGTCGGCGGCTCGTTCTGGATGAGCGTGCAGGCGACGCAGTCCACGACCGAGCAGTCGGTGCAGTTCGATGTCGGTGGGCAGATCGTCGTCGTGCCCCTGCCGGGCGGCGGCATCGTTCCCGAAGACCTCACCGCGCCCACGTGGCCGTACAAGTACGGCGAGCCGACGGTCGAGGACGGCAGGATGCTGTGGACCATCGGCATCCCGAGCACCTCGTTCAGTGGCGGCGCGTTCACGATCACCGACGAGCTCGACCCGACCAAGGAGAACCACAGCTACACCGGCGACATCCAGCTGGCACAGCGCCTCGTCGTCGACGGTCAGCTCACGAACGACTGGTCGCTGGTCGACGCGTCGCACTACTCGGTCGACTTCGCCGACGACATGAAGTCGTTCACGTTCGAGGCCCACGACCTCGGCGACACCGACGCGCTGTACATCCTGCAGTACGGCACCACCGCCGACGGCGTCGTGCTCGACGGCGACGTGTTCGGCAACGACGCGGTCGTCGGCACGAACCGGGTGTCCTCGACGTACACGGTGCAGTCCGCCGGCGGTGGCAGCGGTTCGGGTGTGCAGTACGGGCGCTTCACGCTGGCCAAGGCAGTCACCGGCGAGACGACCGACCTCGCGCAGGACGCCACCTACACGGTGCGCTACGCCGTCAAGGGCCAGCCCGAGACGACGAAGACGGCGTCGGTGCGCGTGGGCCAGCCGATGCGCAGCGACCGGGCACCGCTCGGATCGACCTTCGTGATCGAGGAGATCGACCTGCCCGAGATCGCGGTCGTGCAGTGGGGACCGTGGACGCTCACCGGTGACGGGGTAATCGCGGTGGGCGACGGGACCTACGAGGTCACTCCGACGAGCACCGCCGACGTCGCGCTGAAGCTCACGAACCAGGCGCAGGCCGTGCCCGCCGTGCTCGGCAGCGTCTCGTGGACCAAGGTCGATCCCGACGGGTCCGCACTGGCGGGCTCGCAATGGACCCTGACCGGTCCGGACGGGGTCGTGCGCGTCGTGGACGGCGGCGAGAACGACGCTGATCCGGCCGAGGGCGCACTGCGGGTGGTCGACCTTCCGCTCGGCACCTACACGCTGAGCGAGACGGTGGCTCCCGAGGGCTACCAGCGCACGGACGAGACGTTCACCGTGACCCTCGATGAGCAGAGTCAGGATGCCGCGGTCGGCGCGATCGAGAACGCGCCGATCAGCGTCACCCCGACGCCCACGCCGACCCCGACGCCCACGCCGGTCGTTCCGGTGCCGTCGGGCGCGGCAGGCACCGGCGGCACGCTGGCGGTGACCGGCGGCACCGCTCCCCTGCTGCTGGGGCTGGTGGGTCTGACGCTGGCGGGGCTTGGTGTCAGCGGATGTACAGAGACGGGCCCCCGAAGTCGCGGAGCGCGTCTGCACGCAACTGGTCGGCGCGCTCACGGGCGTTCCACTCCTCGGCTTCGCGAGGGGACGGCATCCGCTCGGTCTCGCGGCGGATACGGACTCGGTGACGCACTGTGGTGAACATGGGGCCAGCCTCGTCAGCGCGGCGAGCGGCCGCCTCGATTCGGGCGGCGTCGAATCGGCGCGGGAACGACCGCCGTACGACCGGTGGCATCCACCATTCGCTCCTCGCCGAATCTTGGTGCGTGTCGGGCGGGATGCCTAGCCTGAGTCCGTGCTCCTTTCCCTGCAACCCGACGACCTCACGCGGCTGCGTTTCGCGACCTCGCCGTGGTGGGAGGCCGTGACGGCCGTGCTGGCACTCACGAGGGACACGCCGCTTCACCGGCCGTGGTCGCGCGCGACGCGGGCGGCGCTGGCGAGCGACCCCGACGCCGCGCGCCACTGGGACGTGCTGCGGGCGTTCATCCAGCCGAGCGGGCTCATCATCGACGCGCTGACGCCGACGCCCTCGCGCGACGAGACGTTCGAGGAGTCGTACGCACGCGTCGTCGCGCAGGATCCCGCGCTGTGGCTGGCCGACATCCCGCTGATGACGGAGCGTGCCGACCGTTCCGCCTCGGCGGAGGTGCTGGCAGAGTTCGCCGGCGACGCGGATGCCGGGGTCCGGCGGCTCTGCGACGCCGTCGCCTGGTTCTGGCGCGTCGCCGTCGAGCCGCATTGGGAGCGGATCCGCGCCCTGCAGGTGGCCGACATCGACCACCGCATGCGCCTGCTCTCGCGGGGCGGGGTGGAGGAGATGCTGCGCACCCTGCACCCCCAGGTGCGGCGAGTGCCAGACGGGCTCGAACTGACCGGGAAGGTGTGCACGATCTCGGGCCGGGACGGCGGGCCCGGACTCATGCTGATCCCCTGCGTCTTCGCGTGGCCGGGCACCCTCGTGCTCGCTGCCCCCGGCATCCCCACTCTCTCCTACGCCCCGCGTGGAGTGGGTGCGCTGTGGGAGTCGCGCGAGGAGAGCGCCGCCGACGCGCCGCTGGCCGCGCTCATGGGCGGAACGCGGGCGACGGTGCTGCGGCAGCTCGACATCCCGATGACGACCACTCAGCTGTCGCACCACCTGCGTATCTCCCCCGCCGCCGCCAGCGAGCACCTCAAGGTGCTTGCCGGCGCGCGTCTGCTCGACGCACGCCGGCGCGGCCGAGAGGTGTTCTACCGTCGCACGCGCATCGCCGAGGAGCTCCTGCAGGAGTGAGCCGCTACGGTCAGCGGCGTCAGTTGCGGAAGAAGGCGTTCGCGCGCTCCGAGAACAGCAGCGCGAGACCGATCACCGGCAGGATCGCCCCGCCGATGCCCTGCCAGATCTGGCCCTGGAACAGCAGCGCGACGGCGCCGAGAAGGTTCAGGACGAACAGGATCGCCGTCAGCACGCGCGCCCAGTTGCGCCCGCCGAACAGGCCAAGGCTCACGAGGATCGTGATGATGCCGAACACGATGAGGAACGGCCCGACCCAGATCGACGTGCCGCCGGGAAGGATCGAGAAGATCCCGACGAGGATGTCCCACGCGCCGTTCATCCACGCGATGATCGCGACGAGGGTCACCCCGAATGGTCGAGTGCCAGCCATCTGCCGTACCTCCTGACTCCCATGCCTCGCGAAGGCCCGCGCGGTTGTGTTCATCTTGGCATCCTCGCCAGCGCGATACCTGTCAGACGTGTCTGACATCGGGGTATGATCGCGTCATGGCAACCATCACCGCGAGAGACGCTTCCCGAGGGTTCTCCGCGTTGCTCGATCGGATCGAACGCGACGGCGAGGAGTTCACGATCGTCCGTGACGGCCGCATCGTCGCCCGGATCATGCCTGCTGCCGCCCGGACCGTCGGAAGTTTTCTCCAGCGGCGCGCCGGACACCTGGCTCTCGATGACGACTTCGCCGCCGATGCGGAGAGTGCCCGAGACATTCTCACCCTGGACAACGGCGACCCGTGGCGCGACTGATCCTCGACACGAACGCCCTCATCCAGCTCGATCGGCACGGGACCGGCGTCTGGCAGATCGCTGAGTCCGATGACCTCGCGATCGCAGCGATCACCCTCGCCGAACTCCGTCACGGCGTGCTCGCCTCGGATGAGCGCCACCGGTCAGCGCGCGAACGATTCGTCGACGACGTCGAGGAGGTGATCGAGGTGCTCCCCTACACGACGTCGACCGCCGAGGAGCACGCCGTGCTGCTCGATCACGTGAGGCAGCGGGGGCGCCCACGGGGCGCGCACGACCTCATCATCGCCGCACACGCCCGGCACTCGGGCCGCCTGCTCATCTCCCGGGATGCCAGAGCACGCTTCGGAGATCTGCCCGGCGTCGAGATCCGCGCGTGACGCGCGGCCGAGGCGCTGGGATCACTGTCCGGCGCGGTCGGTGAACGACACCGACGTGCCGGCCGCTCGCGCGTAGGCGATCTCCCTGCTCGTCGACTCGCCGATGTAGCCGCCCGGGTTGACCACGAGAATGCGATCAGCCAGATCGATCTTCGACAGGTGCAGTGCGTCGAGCACCGCCTTCTGCTCTTCCGACACCGGTCCGTCCACCTCGCCCGGCGCGAGGACGACGACGCCGCCGAGGGTCAACTCGCGATTCTCCGCGCGCATCTCCTCGACGAATCGGGCAGAGCCGCAGAGGCAGACGATTTCAGGTCGATCGATCACACTCCACCTTCTCATCGCGTCCTGCGGCAGGCACGTGCGGCCGATCCCGAACCCGCACTAGCCACCGCCGTCAGGGCGAACGCGGCGAGAGGACTACCGAGGCGGCATCCGCCGGTGCGATCCGACTTCATTGTGTAACGGATATATTCGTTACATGAGACTGACTGTGCGAAGTGATGAGTCGCTGGACGCGCTCGCTCATCAGGTGCGGCAGGAGCAGCTCCGCCGACGCGGCAGCACGCATACGTGCAGCGTCTGCGGGAAAGAGTTCGTCGCACGCGCGGGGGCACGGACGTGCTCGACGACGTGTCGAGTCCGGGCCCGGCGCGCGCGGGTCCGCTCAAGCCGGAAGGAACATGGAGTGATCGGCATCGGATATGAGGGCCTCCGCCTCGATCAATTGATTTCACGCCTGCAGGCAGATGGCGTCGAAGTGCTCGTGGACGTCAGGATGACTCCCCTGTCTCGCAAGCCGGGCTTCTCCAAACGGGCCCTCTCGGAGGCGCTGTCGGGGGCGGGCATCCGCTATGTTCACGACCGCAGGCTCGGCAACCCGAAGGACAACCGAGCGGCGTACGCCGATGCCTCATCCGACGCAGGGGCGACGGCACGCACCCGCTATCTCGAGCTCATCAGCGACGGCGACGGGGCCGCAGCGGTACGCGAACTGGCGACCCTCTCCGAGGAACACACGGTCGCTGTGCTGTGTTTCGAAGCCAACCAGGCCCACTGCCACCGCGAGCAGGTCATCGCCGCCGCGGCACGGGCATCAGTCCTGGTCTAGATCGAACAAGCCCACGCTGGTGCCGATGCCCTCCGGCGGGTAGTAGACACCGAGCACGCTGAAGCTGTGGCGTTTGCGCGCATCCTCGAAGTTGCCCATGAAAAACGAAGTCTGCCGGCCCGGCGCGAACATCTGGGTGAGGAACTTCCGCTCGATCTGCGCGATCGCGTCGGCGTCCGTGTCACGGTGCAGCCGGGCCTGCAGAGCGGTGAGCTCCCAATCGAGAATCTGCCCTACGTGCCCTGGGCATTTGGCGGCGGTGCAGTGATACGCGTAGCGCGCAATGAACCTCGGCGCTTTCAACTCCCGGGGCGTCTTCGCCGCGTCGCCGAAGAGGGAGAGCGGCGCGAGATTGGCGGCGGCGGCGATGCGAGCCTTCTGAGCGTCACTCCATTCACCGAACGGCTCCACTCTCAGCCCCTCGACCGACTTGACCGTCACCATCCCGAGCGAAGGGGCGTCGTGATGCGCAGCGGCCGCGGCACTCAGTGCGCACGTTGAGGTGCGCGTGACGCGCTCCATGAAGGGCTGACGGTCCTTCCAGTCATCGAGGTGCTTGACGATCTCGATGCTGTCGATGTCGGGACGGTAACTCTCTGGTCGACTGTCTTTGCTCTCGCGCCGCACCTCGACGTCGATCAGGTCGAACTTCTTGAACTGCTGCTCTACGCCCATCCAGCGGAACGCCAGTGGATAAAGTCGGAGCCACTCTGCGCGTCCACCGTCGACACGAATGCCGGCGACACACACCGTATCGCCGTATCTCGCTGACGGCTGGGGCGACGCTTTCACCGTGATGAGCACCCGCGCCCGCTCGGAGACCACCTGCATGTCGCTCACCGTAGGGGTGGCGTCCGACATCCGAACTACAGATCGGTTGGCAGAAACTACAGGTCGTCTGTCGCAACCACAGAATCGATGGCAGAAACTACAGATGGATTGTCATCGGGCGGGATTCCTGGGCGCGAGCTATGCGGCGGAAATGAATCACAAAAAGATAACGACGAAGCCTTGTGGACCGTTATCTGGTCGTTATAGAGTGCTTGCACGGTAGTTGTTTTGCTGTGGCAGCTACCGACATGTGATTGCAGGACACTCTTGGTGCAAGGGACAAGGGCCGGTCGGAAGCCTCTCCGACCGGCCCTTACTCTTGCCCGTGCTTCATCGCTCTCTCCCCAACCGGCAGCCTCGATGCGTTATCCACAGTTTTCCTGCTTGACCGGGAAATCGTCCGCCTCCAATGTCGGAACCCCTCGGCAGAATCGAAGGTATGAAAGCCTTCGACGAACCCGAGACGCCGCAGTATCGCGCGCGCCTCACCGCGCTCGTCGACGGCATCGTCGAACGGCGACGCCAGATCGCGAGACTTCAGGCTGAAGAGGCAGAGCTACTCCGCGATGCCCAAGGCCTCGCCCTCGAGCGCATGGACGCGCCGAGCGCGCACCCCGACCGCCCCGGCGACATCCCACTGCGCTCCATCGCCGCCGAGATCGGCGCCGCCACCGTTCAGTCCGACCGCACCGTCCAGACGCGCATGAGCGACGCCGCCATCCTCGTCGAACGCTTCCCCGCGACGCTCGCGGCGCTCAGCGACGGACGGATCAGCCGGGCCCATGCCACGGTCATCGCCGACGCCGGCCTCCCCATCGCCGACAACGACGCGCGTGCCGCATACCAAGCCGCCGTCATCCCCCTCGCCGCGACCGAGACCCCGGGTCGACTGCGCCCCGCCGCACGTCGCCTCGCCGGTCGGGTCCACCCGCTCCCGCTCGACGAGCGCCACCGCACCGCGCGCCGTGAGCGTCGGCTGTGGACGACCACGCTCGACGACGGCATGGCGGAGCTCGGCCTCATCGGGCCCGCGCACCTCATCCACGGCATCTACGACCGGGCGAGCCAATTCGCCACGTCGATCCTCGACGCCGAACGGCACCCCGACACCGGCGACCAGCTCGACGGGCTCGAGGCCGAGCCGACGCCCGACCGACGGACCCTCGACCAGGTCCGCGCCGATGTCGCGTGCGACCTATTGCTCACCGGTCAGCCTGCCGCCGCCCCCGAGAGCACCTCTCCCGTTCGCGCCCGCATCCAGGTCACCATCCCGGTACGCTCCCTGATCGGCGACGACGACGAGCCCGCGCACCTCTCCGGCGACGGCCCGATCGGCGCCGCGACCGCGCGGTGCCTTGCCGCCGACGCGCCCGGCTGGGATCGACTGTTCACCGACCCCGATACCAGCGCCCTGCAGCTCGTCGACCGCTACCGACCCAGCGAAGCCCAGCGGCGGATGCTGAAAGCACGCGACGAACACTGCCGTTTCCCCGGATGCCGGCAACCCACCGACCGGTGCGACGTCGACCACACGATCGCCCGCGCGCACGACGGACCCACCACGGTATGGAACCTCGGCCACTTCTGCCGACGACATCACATGCTCAAACACCACTCCGCGTGGCGCGTCCGACAGCGTCCCGACGGCATCCTCGAATGGACCAGCCCCCTCGGCCGGGTCTACGACGATCGCCCTGCGCGCACCCTCACTTTCGCACCGGCACCGTTCTGATCGACGCCGCGGGAGACAATGAACGCATGCACGACAACGCGCTCTCCGTCACCCTGAACGACGCCCCCGACCTGCCGAGCGTGGTGCTGCGAGCGCTGTACCGCATCACCGGGCGTTCCTCGGGCGAGCTGCGCCGCAGCATCCTGGCCCACGAACCCGTCTACACGGCGGCGCTGTTCGGCAACGACCACATCGACGTCGTCCCCCGGCTCGAGAAGACGATCGCCTACCTCGACGAGCTGGGGCTCCCGCTGACGCTGCACGAGTGGGTCGACGGCGAGCGCGACGAGGTGTCGCGCGAGACGCTGCGGGGCATTCTGGAGGGCTCCGAGGGTCAGTACCTCTGAGCGGGCTCGGGACGTTTCGTCTCGTCGCTGCGCTCCTCGCTCAGCGACCTGGACTAGACGCTCGGGGGGTTTCGTCTCGTCGCTGCGCTCCTCGCTCAGCGACCGGGGCGGGGTCAGACGCCGCCACCACCGCCGCCGCCACCGCCGCCACCGGCCGACCCGCCGCCGGTCGACCCACCGGTGGACGACGACGATGACGCCGCTGCCGACAGCGACCCGATCCCCGACGAGAACGACGACGCGTCGAACGCGCCGGTGCCGTAGTACCAGTAGGGGCCAGTCGCGCCGACCGCGGTGTAGAGCACCGCGAGCTGCTGCGACCACTCCTTCTCTTGCCCGAACACGACCGCATACGGCAGCAGCTTCTCGTACAGTGCGAGCTTCTGCCGCGGATCATCGACGTCCACCGGCACACGCTCGGCCCCCGACGGCGACTGCAGCATGCGGATGCGGTCGGCCTCGGCCCACGCGATGAACTCCCTGAGCCCGAACAGATGATCGCGCGTCTCGGCGCCGAGCGTCGTCAGCGGCTTTCGCGCGCACATCGCGATCACCACGATCAGCACCGCCACGGCGACGCCCATCACGATCAGCGGCACCGCCGGCATCGCCCCGGCGTCGATCGCGAGGAACCCGGTGATCACCGCCACCGCGGCCGCCGCACCGGCGACGACGATCGGCAGCGCCCGCACCCCGCCGGGCACCGTCCGCCGCAGCCCGCGGGCGTTCAGCTCTGTCTGCGCGGCGGCGAGCACACTCTGCGCCACCTTCGACAGCCGCGTGTCCTGCGTGCCGAAGGTGTACTGCTCCCCCGGCACACCGTTCGGAAAGAGGCCCTCGAGCAGCATCCGCCCGTCGCCGTCGGCCTTCGCGGGGTCCACCAGCTCGGCGGTGAGCTTGGCCCTGCCCCACATCTTCTTCTCGCCCTCGACGATGCGGATCGAGCCGACCACCGCCTGCTCCAGCACCTCCGCCGGAATCGCCTTCGTCGTCGCACCGAGCAGCACAGCGCTCTCCAGCGCGTCGACCACCCGCGGCGGCTCGTACTCGGCGATGATCGTCGGCCGTCCCGGCTCGTCGGCCAGCTGCCGACGCCGCGCGCGCACCGCGAGCGCTCCGGCACCGATCGCACCGACCCCCGCCACCGCCTGCGCCCACCCGAGCGGACCGGCGAAGTACCCGGTGTCGAACGTCGCGAACGTCTCCGGCACGAAGCCGACCGCCATCGTGAGGGTCTCGTACGGCTGGATGCCGGTCGCCTCGGCCGTGATGACGGTGTCGCCGTCGGCATCCTGAGTCTGCGTGATCCCGCCGCACGCGTCTCGCGATCCCTGCACGCCCTGGTAGCACGCGATGTTCCCGGTCAGCTGCGCCGCGAGATCGGGAGCCAGGTGCAGCCGTGCCGTGACGCTGCCGAACGGCTGCGCCCAGTCCACGCCGTTGACGTCCCACTGGAACTCCAGGCCGGTGTCGGGGAAGTTCCACATCACGTTCTCGAGCGTGTAGGCGATGACGAAGGTCTGCGGCCCGTGCAGGTAGTCGTCGGCGCGGGAGACCACCGAGAACTCTCCGTCGACGTCCTCGACCTCCGCCGGTCGCGGCGTGCCGTCGCCGTCGGTGACCGACACGAGCTGCGGCCGCAACGGCTGGTTCTGATAGGTGTCGGGGATCGCCCGGCGGATGCCACGGTTCTGATCGACCTCGGGGAAAACCGCATCGAGCCGCTCGACCACCCGCAACCTGCTCGTCCCGTCTTCGGCGCGGGTCAGGGTGTAGTCGGCCGTCATCGCGGCGAAGACGAAGTCGTCCACATCCGTCGCCACAGCCGCGTCGACGGATGCCGCGGCCGGCGCCGCTGCCGATGCTGAGGCGGCGACGGGTGTCGCGACCGCGCCGAGCAGCAGCGCACCGAACATCAACCCCACCCACCAGCGCACGCGCCTCATGGCTCCACCCTAGATGCCCCGTCGCGCCGGTCCGGATCGCCGCGACAGCGGGGCTACAGTGGCATCCATGACCGATCGCCGCCTCGCCATCGCCGCGTGGGAGAGCCTCTTCCGCGCGCAGCACGAGGTCCTCCATGAGATCAGCGGGGACTTCCGCGAAGACGACCTCACGCAGGCGGAGTACGACGTGCTCCTGACGGTCAGCCGTGGCGACGACCACGCCGCGCGCCTGCGCGATGTGACCGCCAACATGCTCATCAGCCAGCCGAGCGTCTCGCGCCTGGTGGATCGGATGGTCGCGCGCGGGCTTATCAGCAAGTGTCCCGACCCGCAGGACGGTCGTGGCGCGATCGTCCGCGCGACGGAGGACGGGCTGGCCGCCTTCCGCCGGGTCGCGACGGCCCACGGCCGCTCGATCGCGGAGCGGATGTCGGTGCTCACCGACGACGAACTCGCCCAGCTGCGGGCGCTGACGAGCAAGCTCCGCGGCGCCGACGACGCCGGAACCCCGTAACGAGGCCGCCGCCGGTCACCACCGGTTGCGGACGTCCTCGGCGAAGCCCTCGACGCCCTCGAACGCGATGACACCGGCATCCGTCCGGAACGTGCCGGCCCACACGCCGAAGCACTGGTCGGTGCGCGACGCGACGACGCCCAGGTTCATCGCCGAGCGCTTGTCGTAGAACGGCGTGAAGGTGGCGTCGAGACCGCCGCCGGCGACCTGCCAGGGGCGCAGCGGATCGCCGAGGTCGTACGTCCATTGCACGGGCTCCGAGATCTTGTGCAGCACTCCGGCCACGACGACCCCGTTCTCGGTGGCGCCGGTGCCGTCGGTCCAGCGCCCGCCGACCTGGATCCCGATCGTCCGGCCGTCGGCGAGCACGCCCGATCCGGCGCCCCAGTTCCACGCGATGTCGTACGGCCAGCGTCCGCGCCCGTGGTCCAGCACCGCCCACGATCCGGCGGGGACCTCGTGGCGGATGCCGTCCAGCGTGAGGGTGCCTGATGCCGGGAGCGCAACGTCCTTCACGGTGTACTGGAACAGCCGCGGCGACCACGGCACCACGACGGCGAGGCAGTCGTGGTCGGCGGGACGGGCCACGGTGATGTCGAACGCCGCCCCGGGGGTCTCCGCGTGCAGCCGCCACACCTGCCCGCCGTCGGCGGGGGTGACGGTCACGGCGAGGTCCTTCGCGCGGGCGATCGCGATGCCGCCGGCGAGGGTGCCGGGAAGCGCCACGTCGCGCACCGGGATCACCGTCGCGCTGCGCCCCCACGTCTGTGCGGTCGCCCGGTCGAAGATCCACACCTCGTGCACCGCGGCATAGTCCAGCGACGACACCGTCAGCGCGACGATGTGCGCGGGCGTCATGACGTTCCAGTACTCCCAGCGCTTGTTGCGTCCCCAGCCGTGCCGTCCCCCGATGCCCGATGTGTCGACCAGCGGCGAGCGCGCGAAGCCGATGGATGCCGGGTTGAGCCGACCGCTGGGCAGGGTGAGCGAGACCGGAGCGGTCAGCTCAATCTCGTGCGGTGCGGCGGGCTGCGTGCCCGCCGGCCGCGGGCTGGGCGCGGCGGAGGGGTCGGTCATCGGCATCCTTGCTGACGGTCCGTGACGGGGAGTGCTGGTGCGCCGATTCTATCCGTCAGCTATGCGGATGGCGGGGAGGCCTCCGCATCCTGCTGCGGGAAGAGCACCCGCAGCGAGAACCACCGGTCGTCCGCGCTCACCGACACGGTGCCGTTGTACGCCAGCGCCGCCGTTTCGATGTTGCGCAGCCCGACCGGTGGGGCGGGTGCGCGCAGGTGCGGCAGGTGGTGCTCTTCGAGCGTTCCACCGGGCCCGCAGGCGGCATCGGCCGGATGCACGATCGGTCGATTCCGACGCATGTTCTGTCGCGGGTGTGGTGTCGGTGCGTTCCTTGCACACGAGAACCGCCCCGAGTCCGGGAGGACTCGGGGCGGTTACGGAAGGGTCCGCGTGGCGGATGCCGACGCGTGCGTGCGGCGGATGCCGCCGGCTCACTGCTCGACGGGCTGCGGCTCCTTGGTGCTCTCGTGGGCCTGGATGGTCGGGGCACCGGCATCCGCCACCACCTGCACCTTGCGGGGCTTGGCCTTCTCGCTCACGGGGATCGTGACCGTCAGCACGCCGTTGCTGTAGGTCGCGGCGATGCCGTCGGTGTCGATGCCCTGGCCGAGGTTCAGCTGGCGCAGGAAGCTCGCGGTCTCACGCTCGCGCGTGATCCACTTGACGCCCTCGCCCTCGCTGAGGGTGCGCTCGGCGCGGATCGTGAGCAGCTGGCCGTCCACGTCGATGTCGACCGAGCCCGGGTCGATGCCCGGGAGGTCGGCGCTCAGGACGTAGTGGTCGCCGTCGCGGTAGAGGTCCATCGGCATGCGGCGCGGGCCGCGGCGCGTGTCGAAGAGGCTCGACGCGAGGCGGTCGAGGTCACGGAACGGGTCATACGTGGCCATTTTTCTCTCCTTTGTCTCTGTCGCTCTGAAGTTGAGCCTTGTCGACTCAAGTAGCTTCAGATTAGCACTCTCGGGGTGAGAGTGCCAACCGTTCGCGGGCGGCGAACGGGGTGTGGCGGGGGTGATTTCGGGTTCGGGGCGGGGCGATTTCAGGTGGCACTTATCGCGGAAATCGCGGGGGTGTTTCCGCGGCACGCGCCACCTGAACCACGCACCGGTCTCTCCCCAACCACCCGATTCGCGGAGTCATCCACAGAACGACCGATCCGGCGCCCACGCGCGCCCTCAACGCGCGAAGGTGGCAGGATGCCGCGCCCACCCGCACCTCTCCCCGCCGGCCTCGGCGACGTGTTCCTCGCCGGCCAGCGGCGCCCCGCCGGAGCGACAGAGGGCCGACTGCGCGCCGCGGATCTCGAGCGCCCGTTCCGCGGCGTGCGCGCCCGCCGACTCGATGCCCCGCAGGGCGAGGCTCCGCGGGTCGGGGCTACGCGGGGCGAGGCGTCGCGGGGCGAGGGACCGGGCTCTTCCACGATGCCCCCTGACGACATCGCCCGCGCAGAGATCCTCGCTCGCGCCCGCGCGCACAGCCTGATCCTCCCCGACCACGCGTTCTACATCGGAACGACGGCGCTCGCCGCCCTCGACCTCCCCTTCCTCGATGCCCTCGCCGCCGCTGCCGATGACCTTCAGGTCGCGGTGTTCGCGCCCCATCGGGCGCTGCGGCGCCCCGGCATCCGATCGGTGAAGGTCCAGCCGGGACTTGCGTTCACCACGATCGCGTCCGGTCTGCGCGTGGCCACGCCCGCAACAACCTGGGCATTGCTCGGCCGTGACCTCGACGTGCGCGACCTCGTGAAACTCGGCGACGCGATCGCGCGCATCCCTCGCGACGACCGCGGCCGACGGCGCCCGGAGCTGCAGCTGGCGACGCCTGCGCAACTCCGCGCGGCGATCGAGGCCGGGCGGCGCCAGGGCGCCGAGAGACTGCGGACGGCGCTGCCGCGCATCACGGAGCACAGCATGTCCCTGCTCGAAACCGACTGGCGCGAGAACCTGCGGGACTCCGACCTGCCCGACCCGGTACTCGACCACGAAGTGCGCAACCACCGCGGCATCCTTCTCGGTATCAGCGACGGAGCCTTTCCGGAGTATCGCGTGGCCCTCGAGATCGAGGGCGATCACCACCGCGTCACGCGCCGACAGTGGGACCGCGACATCGACAAACAGGCCGCCTACGCGACGGTGGACTGGGAGCTCGTCCGGCTCACCGCCAGGCACATCCGGCCGAGCCGGGGGCGCGATATCGCCCTCGTGCGTCAGGCGCTGATCCGACGCGGGTGGCACCCCTGACGCGGTTTCAGCGGATGGCACCCCTGACGAGGTTTCAGGTGATGGCGCTCCTGACGCGGTTCAGGTGGCGCTCGCCGCGGAAATCACGGGCGCATTCCCACGGCACGCGCCACCTGAACAGGTGCACGCCGCATCCCGCGGGCCGCGCCGAGTCAGCACTCCACGACGTTGACCGCGAGACCGCCCTCGCTGGTCTCCTTGTACTTCGTGGACATGTCGATCCCGGTCTGACGCATCGTCTCGACGACGGCGTCGAGCGGCACGTAGTGGCTGCCGTCGCCGCGCAGCGCGAGCCGCGCAGCGGTCACCGCGGTCGAGGCGGCGATGGCGTTGCGCTCGATGCAGGGGATCTGCACCAGCCCGCCGACGGGGTCGCACGTGAGGCCCAGGTGATGCTCCATCGCGATCTCGGCGGCGTTCTCGATCTGCCGGTTGGTGCCGCCCATGACGGCCGTCAGCCCGCCCGCCGCCATCGCGCAGGCCGACCCGACCTCGGCCTGGCAGCCGCCCTCGGCTCCCGAGATCGACGCGTTCGCCTTGAACAGCGACCCGAGCGCCGTCGCCGTCAGCAGGAATCGGCGGATTCCGCGGCGACGGTTCGCCTCGGCGACGGATGCCGCGACCCCGGCATCCGCCGCGACGGGATCGGCCCCGTGCAGCCCGAGCAGCGCCGAGCCCACCAGCTCGCCGTAGGGAGTGACGGCGTTCTCGGCGCCGAGGCCGGAGTCGGCCAGGAAGCGCCACCAGTACATCGCGACGGCGGGCAGGATGCCGGCGGCACCGTTGGTCGGCGCGGTCACCACGCGACCGCCCGCCGCGTTCTCCTCATTGACGGCGAGCGCGAACGCGCCCAGCCACTCCCCCGGCAGCTCCCGTCCGCCGCCGGCCGCGGACGCTTCGAGCTGCTCACGGATCGCGCCGGCGCGGCGGCGGACCTGCAGCACGCCGGGCAGCACCCCGTCGGCGTGGAGCCCCGCATCGACGCAGGCGGCCATCGCGTCCCAGATCGCGTCGAGCCCGCTGGCGACCTCCGTCTCCGAGCGCAGCGCCTCCTCGTTGCACCGCGCGACCTCGGCGATCGTGAGGCCGTGCTCGTCGCACACGTCGAGCAGCTCCGCCGCCGTGGCGAAGGGGAACGGGGCGGATGCCGCGGCCACCGCCGCATCCTCGCCCTCGCGGCGGATGAACCCGCCGCCGATCGAGTAGTAGGTCTCCTCGACGCGCACCCCACCCGCGGCGTCGAGCGCCCGGAGCGTCATCGCGTTGGGGTGCCCCGGCAGGCGCGTGCGCGGGGCGAAGGAGATGTCGTCCCGGGCGAACGACACCGGAACGCGGCCGTCGAGCAGCAGGGCGTCGCCATCGTTCCAGGTCGTCCACGCGGCGCGCACGTCGGCGGGATCCACCGTCTCGGGTTCGTGGCCCTGCAGGCCGGCGACGACGGCATCCGGCGTGCCGTGCCCGATGCCGGTCGCGCCGAGCGATCCGTACAGCGTGCACGTCACCCGGGCGACCCCGTCGATGGCGGCCGCGCGGCGCGCGAAAGCGCGGGCCGCCCGCAGCGGACCGACCGTGTGGGAGCTCGAGGGTCCTACGCCGATGGAGAACAGCTCGAACGCCGAGACGTACGCGCTCACCCTCCGAGCCTACGCCGCGGTCGCCGCCACGGCGCCGGGTCGGCGCCCCGCGTAGGCTGAGCGGATCGGAAGGAGCACGATGACCGCGCTGTCGACGACGGATGCCGATCGCACCGCCGCGCTGGAGGCCGCCGAGGCGGCCGGTCGGGTCGACGAGGCGTTCCTCGCCCGCTTCGACGCGCAGTTCGCCCGCCTGCACGCGCTGTTCACGCAGTTGTACGGCGACCGTCCCGACGGCAGCGAACAGCTCGCCGCGACGGTGGCCGCGGCATCCGCCTCGTGGAACGCGCGGCCCCTCGACCTCAAGGTCCGCGATGGTCAGCGCGCCGCCGACCCGGAATGGTTCCAGTCCGAGCGGATGCTGGGCGGTGTCTGCTACGTCGACCGCTATGCCGGGAACCTCGCCGGCATCCGCGATCAGATCCCGTACTTCCGCGAGCTGGGGCTGACCTATCT
Organism: Actinomycetes bacterium; assembly: GCA_023451265.1. Taxonomy (GTDB): domain Bacteria; phylum Actinomycetota; class Actinomycetes; order Actinomycetales; family Microbacteriaceae; genus Microbacterium. Next base: position 16,529 of record JAEYAG010000199.1, read on the forward strand.
GCACCTCATGCCGCTGTTCGACGCCCCCGACGGCGACAACGACGGCGGCTATGCCGTGTCGAGCTACCGGCGGGTCAATCCGAGCCTCGGGACCATGGCGCAGCTGGCGGAGGTCGCCGCCGAGCTGCGGCTCGCGGGCATCTCGCTGGTGCTCGACTTCATCTTCAACCACACCAGCAGCGCGCACGAGTGGGCGCAGAAGGCGGTCGCGGGCGACCCGGAGTACGAGGACTTCTACCTGATCTTCCCCGATCGCGAGATGCCGGACGCGTACGAGCGGACGACGCGCGAGATCTTCCCCGACGACCATCCCGGTTCGTTCGTGGAGCTTCCCGACGGGCGCTGGATCTGGTCGACGTTCTACCACTACCAGTGGGACCTCAACTACGCGAACCCCGCGGTGTTCCGCGCCATGGCCGGCGAGATGCTGTTCCTGGCGAACCAGGGCGTCGAGGTGCTGCGGATGGATGCCGTCGCCTTCATCTGGAAGCGCCTGGGCACTGCGTGCGAGTCGCTCCCGGAGGCGCACCTGCTGCTGCAGGCGTTCAACGCCGTTCTCGCGATGGCCGCGCCCGGGATGGTCTTCAAGTCGGAGGCGATCGTCCACCCCGACGAGGTCGCCGCCTACATCTCCCCGGGAGAGTGTCAGCTCTCCTACAACCCGCTGCAGATGGCGCTCACGTGGGAGGCGCTCGCGACGCGCGACGGGCGGATGCTGCAGCAGGCCCTCGACCGCCGGCACGCGCTGCCGGAGGGCACGGCCTGGGTGAACTACGTCCGCAGTCACGACGACATCGGGTGGACGTTCGCCGACGAGGATGCCGCCGAGTTCGGCATCGACGGATACCGTCACCGGCAGTTCCTGAACCGCTTCTACACCGGGCGCCACGAGGGCTCCTTCGCCCGCGGAGTCGCGTTCCAGGAGAACCCCGCGACCGGTGACGCGCGGGTCGCGGGGACGACGGCGTCGCTGGCGGGCGTCGAGGCGCAGGATGCCGGCGGCGAGGACCGCGTCGTGCTCGCGCACGCCCTGGCACTGTCGACCGGTGGGGTGCCGCTGCTGTACCTGGGCGATGAGGTCGCGCAGCTGAACGACTACTCCTACGCCGACGATCCGGTTCGTCGCGGCGATTCACGGTGGGTGCATCGCGGCAACCGGCCTCGCGACCGGTACGCGCAGCGCGACGACCCGTCGACCCCGGCCGGGCGGGTGTACCGGCGGATGACGAAGCTCATCTCGGTCAGGCAGTCCACGCCCGAGTTCGCCGGCAACGAGCTCATCCCCTTCCACACCCCGCATCCGTCGGTCGTCGGGTATCAGCGACCCGGCGCCGCCTCGCGGGTCCTCGTTCTCGCGAACGTCGGGGACACCGAGGTGTCGATCGACCCGCTGACCCTGTCGGGCTTCGAGCGCGCCGCGTTCGACCTCGTCCACACGAGCGACGTCGACCTCGACGACGGTCTCGCCCTGCCGCCGCACGGGTTCGTGTGGCTGCGGGTCACGCCGGTCTGACGCCGGGCGCGGGGGCCGATAACCCGGGCGCGGACGCGCCGGGAGCGGGGGGCGATAACCCGGGCGCGGACGCGCCGGGCGCCCGCTCGGCGGAGCCGACCGGCGTGTGGTGACGCCCGACGGGCACGATGAGCTTGCCCGGCGAGGCGGGGTCGTCGAGGACCAGCGCGTCGACCGAGAACACGTCGCGCACGAGCTCGGGGGTGACGATCCGGTGCGGGTGGCCGTCGGCGACGACGCGCCCGTCGCGCATCGCGATGAGGTGATCCGCGTAGCGGGCGGCGTGGTTCAGCTCGTGGAGTACGACGATCACCGCGGTGCCCTGCTCACGCGTGAGGTCCACAAGCAGGTCGAGGAGGTCGATCTGGTGGGCGATGTCGAGGTAGGTCGTCGGCTCATCCAGCAGCAGGATGTCAGGCTCCTGCGCGAGCGCCATGGCGATCCAAGCGCGCTGGCGCTGCCCGCCGGAGAGTTCGTCGACGGGGCGGTGCATCATCGCCCCGAGCCCCGTGCGCTCGATCGCCTGCGCAATTGCACGGTCGTCGCCGACCGTGTTGCCGGCCAGCCAGCTGCGGTGCGGCTGGCGGCCACGGGCGACAAGATCCCGGACGCTCAGACCGTCGGGCGCGATCGGCGCCTGCGGCAGCAGCCCCATCGTCTGGGCTACCCTGCGGGTCGGCTGCGTGTGCACCGCCTTGCCGTCGAGCATGACCGCTCCCGCGCGCGGGCGCAGCAGACGCGCCACGCCGCGCAGCAGCGTCGACTTCCCGCATCCGTTCGGACCGACGATCATCGTCAGCCCCTGAGAAGGGAAGACGAGGTTCAGGTCCTCGACGATCGGCGTCTCGCCGTAGGCGAGCGTCAGCCCCGCTGCGGTCAGGGAGTGTTCCTGTGTCACAGGCGTGTCCTTCCGGTCAGGAGCAGCCACAGCAGCACCGGGCCGCCGGCGATGCCGGTCACGACGCCCGCCGGCAGCACGATGCCGACCAGGTGCTGCCCGATGAGGTCGGCGGCGGCGACGATGGCCGCTCCGGTCAGCGCCGCGACGATCAGCAGCGTCCCCTCCCGCCGGACGAGTCTCGTCGCGATGGGGCCGGCGAGGAACGCCACGAACGCCAACGGCCCCGCCACCGAGGTGGCGACGGCGGCGAGCGCCACGGCGGTGATCACCAGCACGATCTTGCTCGCCTGCACCCGGACGCCGAGCATGGCGGCGACGTCGTCGCCGAGGCGCAGCGCGGCAAGCGGCCGGGCCGCGATGACGACGACCGGCAGCAGGACGGCCAGCGCGATGAGCGCCGGGGTGACGGTGTCCCACAGGCTGCGGTTCAGGCTTCCCGTCATCCAGACGACCGCCTGCTCCGCCTGCGCGAGCTGGATCTTCGTCAGAACATAGGCCACGAGCGCCTGCAGGCCGGTGCCGATGGCCACGCCGACGAGGACGAACCGCAGATCGGAGAAGCCGCGCCGGTAGGCGAGCACCCACACCAGCAGTGCCGTCACGACGGCGCCGCCGAAGGCGAGGGCGGCGATCCCGATCCCGGAGATGCCCAGGCTGATCGCGATGACGGCCGCCACGCTCGCGCCGGCGTTGATGCCGATGACGTCGGGCGTCGCCAGCGCGTTGCGCAGCATCGTCTGGAAGATGGCGCCGGACACGCCGAACGCAGCGCCGGTGATCACCGCGCCGATCGCGCGGGGCAGCCGCAGCTCGCCCACGACGAAGCCGGCCCCGGGAACGGCGTGGCCCGTGAGGACCAGCCACACGTCGGCCGGCGACACCGGCACGGCGCCGACCATGAGCATGACGGCGACCAGCGCGGCCACCATCACGGCGCCCAGGGCGATCGTGAGGGCATCACGCCGCAGGTCCCGGCGCCCGTGGGCGCGGACCTCGTGCAGCACCCGGTCGGCTGCCGCGACGGTCACAGGTTCACCGCCCGTCGTCGGATGAGCCAGACGAAGACGGGCAAGCCGAGCGCCGCCGTGACGATCCCCACCTCGATGACCGACGGCCGGGCCACGAGCCGCCCGACGACGTCGGCGATGAGCAGGAAGGTCGCCCCCAGGATGCCGGAGAGGGGAAGGATCCAGCGATAGTCCGCGCCCAGCATCCCCCGCGCCACGTGCGGCACGGCGAGTCCCACGAACGCGATCGGTCCGGCGAGCGCGGTGGCCGCACCGCACAGCAGCACGACGGCCGCCGCGCTGAGCAGCCGCGCGGTGCGCACGCGCTGCCCGAGCGCGGCCGCGACGTCGTCGCCCAGGGCGATGCCGTTGAGCGCGCCGCCCTGCAGCATCGCGATCAGCAGTCCCACCGCCATGAAGGGGACGAGCTGCAGCAGCGCGTCGGGAGACGCCGCGGTGAGCGAGCCGAGCCGCCAGAACCGGAAGCGATCCAGCGTGCTGGCATCGGCGATGAGGAGGCCCGCCACGATGGAGGACGTGATCGCCGTCACCGCCGCCCCGGCCAGGGCGAGAACGACGGGGGTGGCCCCGGCCGGGCTGGATGCCGCGATGCCGTAGACGACGATGACCGCGGCGGCGGCACCCAGGAACGCGAACCACACGGTGGCGATCGGGGCCGCGGACACTCCCAGCGTCATCGCGAGGACGACGGCGACGGCGGCGCCGGAGTTCACCCCCAGCAGTCCGGGGTCGCCGAGCGGGTTGCGCGACATGCCCTGCATGAGCGCTCCCCCGACGCCGAGGGCGATCCCCACGACGAGCCCCGCGACCGTCGTCGGAATGCGCGAACGCACTGCGCTCTCGGCGATGCCGTCGCCGGTCGGCGAGAACAGCGCCGCGATGACCTGCGCGAGGGGCACGTCGCGCGCCCCGAAGGCGAGGGAGAGGGCGATCGCGAGCAGGAGCGCGGCGAGCATCGCCACGACGGCCGCCGCCCGCCGGGCAGGTCGTGCGGTGGCCTGCGGACCCGGCCCCGCGACGGCGCCGGCCGTCGCCGGGATCATCCCTACTCGACCGCTGCGGCGGCAGCGCCGAGACGCTGGGCGTAGTCGTCCAGTGCCCACGGGATCGACAGGACGGTCGGGCTCGAGACGGCCATGATCTCCGACATGTCCTCCAGGAGCACGACCGAGCCGCGCTGGACCGCGGGGATCTTGCTGAGGAGCTCGTCGTTCTGCAACGTGGCGAGGTCACCGCCCTGCACGAAGACGATGGCGACATCCGCGTCGAGCTTGTCGGCCTCTTCGGCGCTGATCTTCTGCACGAAGTCGGTGCTGTCGCCGGTCAGCTCCACGATGCTCGGGGCGATCGTGAAGCCCAGGTCCTTCACGTACTGCACGCGGGCGTCATTGGGCGTGTAGTACGAGATGGTCCCGAGGTCGGTGGCGTCGACCCAGAAGAACATCGCCGTCTTGCCGTCCACCTGCGGGTAGGCGGCCATGGCATCGGCCATCGCCTTCTCGGTCTGCGAGATCAGCCGGTCGGCCTCATCGGCCTTTCCGAGCGCTTCGCCGACGAGACGCGTCGACTCGCGCCACGGCGTTCCCCAGGGCGTCTCGGGGTAGGCCACGGTCGGCGCGATCTTGCTCAGCGTGTCGAACTGCTGCTGATCGAGGCCGGAGTTCGTCCCGAGGATGAGATCGGGCGCCGAGGCGGCGAGGGCCTCGTACGGGATGCCGTCGCTCTCGTCGTGCTGGGCGGGCAGCTCTGCGCCGGCGGCGACGATCGCGTCGTGCGTCCACGGCAGGAGTCCGTCGCCGTCATCGTCACCGAACTGCGCCGTGGGCACATCGACCGGGACGACGCCGAGCGCGATCGCGACGTCCTCGCTTCCCCACCCGACGGTGGCGATGCGCGACGCCGCGGCCGGGATCTCCGTCGCGCCGAGCGCGTGGGTGACGGTGACGGGGAAGCCCTCACCACCGGAGGCTTGACCCGCCTCGGCGGTGGACCCACATCCGGTGAGGACGACGGCGGCAGCGGCCACCGCGATCAGTCCGGACCAACGCGCGCGCGAACGCATGACTCGTGCAACCACTTCGACAACTTTCCTTAGGTCAGCCTTACCTCAATGAGTATAGGAGAGACCGGGGGCGTGGCACGTCGCGGGGATGCAGCGCCGGGGAACAGCAAAGGCCCCGGCGAACCGGGGCCTTTTCACTGTCTCAACACAGTGTGCGCCTGAAGGGACTCGAACCCCTAACCTTCTGATCCGTAGTCAGATGCTCTATCCATTGAGCTACAGGCGCGGATTGCCCTCCGAGCAGAAGGCCGAGGAACAGCCTACCCGACGCCCCGGGATCTGACGAATCGGGGGGACAACGGCGACGACGACGGCGGATTCCGAGGAGATTGCACGATTCCGAGGGCGGATGCCGGAGTGTGCGTCCTCGGCATCCGTCATCTCCTCGGAATCCGACGCGGACGCGACGCACGGCGGGAGAACGGCGCCAGGGCCTACTCCAGCTCGGCGGGATCGAAACCGGCAGAGCCTTCGGAACCGGACGACCCGGGAGCCACCGCGGGCTCAGCTGGCTCCTCGCCGGCGTCCCGAAGCCCCTGCTGGGCGGCGACACTGCGGCGGTGCGCGCGCAGCTTCGGCAGGTCCACGAGACGCAGCGCCTGCATGCGCGCGGTGCGCATGCGCTCGTAGTCCGGTTCGAGGTCGGGCCGGGCGGCCTCGATGCGCAGCGTGCGGTCGATGTTCTTCGCGACCTCGCTCCACGCGGCATCCCGCGCATCGACGACGAGTTTGCGCAGCTCCTCTTCATCGTCCGCCCGGGTCCGCAGCTCGTGCGCGACGTGCAGCGACTGCTTCTGGCGGCGGCGCAGGTTGCGCGTGTCGCGACTGCGGTAGTCGTGCGTGCCGTCGGAGTCGCTGTGCCGTCGGCGGGCCGCCTTGCGCTCGGCCTCGGTGCGCGCGGCATCCGCCTCGGCTTCTTCGGCGAGCGTGATCAGTGCCGCCCGTGCTTCGTCGAGGTAGCGGTCGGGGTCGAAGTCCTCACCCTCGGCGAGGATGTTCACGAGAATCGTGTTCTTCAGGCTCAGCCGCGTCGCCGCCGACGCGATGTACAGACCCTCAGCGACGACATCACGGGTCCGCACGCGTTTCTTCTTCGCAGCCACGACACCCCCTCGCGTTCGATCCTAGGGAACTGCATGGGCGAGAATCGACGGCGGGAGCGGAGAAAACCGACCGCGAGAAGGGGCGAGGATGCCGAAACTCGATCTCACCGGATCGACGGTGGTCGTGACGGGTGCCGCTCACGGCATGGGCGCGGAGGTCGCGCGCCAGCTCGCCGCCCGCGGCGTCGGCGTCGCGCTCGTCGACCGCGACCGCGCAGGCCTGGAGCACACGCGCGACACCATCGGCACGCTGCCTGCCGTCGCGCGCGGGTACGCACCGCCGATCACCGTGCATACCGTCGATCTCACCGACGACGCGGCGGTTCGCCGGGTCGCGGATGAGGCGGCATCCGCCCACCCGCGCCTGGCCGGGCTCATCACGTGCGCCGGGTCGTCGATGCTCGGCAGCATCGACCAGCTGACGATGGCCGAGATGCGCTGGCTCATGGACGTGAACCTCTGGGGCACCGTGAACATCACGCAGGCTCTGCTGCCGGCGCTGCGCCGCTCCCCCGCCGCGCACATCACGCACCTCGTCTCCATCTACGGCCTCGCCGCTCCCGCCGGGCGCATCCCGTACGCCATGAGCAAGTACGCCGTGCGCGGCTTCACCGAGGCGCTGCGCCACGAGCTGGAGGGCTCGACCGTGTCGGTCGGCGCCGTGTACCCCGCGGGGGTGAAGACGGGCATCATCCTGCGCGGCCGCTACGCCGCGGCGATCGACCCGGCCGTCGCCGACCGCGCCGCCGCGGCGCAGGCGGCGATGTACCACACCGAGCCGGCGGATGCCGCGGCCCGGATCGTCGACGCCACGATCCGCCGCCGGCCGCGCACGATGATCGGGCGCGAGGCACGCCTGGTCGACGTGCTCACCCGCCTCGCACCGGCGCACTACTGGGCGGCGATGCGCCGCCCGCTCCGCGACGCGATCGACACGACGACGCCGGTCGCCTGAGACACGACCCGCCGCGAGCCATGACCCGGCTAGCAGCGGCGGGCGGCGCTGACAACCCCCTCGCGCGTGAGGGACGGCATCCGTAGCGTGGCGATCGCACCTGGATGAAAGGAGTCTGACCCATGGGTTTCATCGATGACGCGAAGGATGCCGCTGAGACGGCAGGCCGCAAGATCAAGGACGGGTTCGAGGACACGGTCGACCGCATCCACGACAAGGTCGACGAGGTCAAGGCCGACGCGGAGGTCAAGAAGGCCGAAGCCGAGCGCGACTCCGTCGAGCGCCGCAACGAGGTCAAGGAAGAGATCCGCGGCGACCACTGACCCCCCCCTCGCTTCCCCCGAGCTGGAGCGCCCCGGAGAACACTCCGGGGCGCTCTGTCGTGCGCGGGGCGATACGCCCCGCGATGAGCGGAGCAACGGCCGAGGCGGTCAGAGCGCCGCGATGCGCCAGGACGCCGTTTTCGCTGCCCCCGGTTCGAGCATGATGAGGCCCGTGTCGAAGTCGTAGCGGTCGTCGTTGAACGCGTCCGGCGCGCAGGTCATCGGCTCCACGGCGAGGCCGATCCGGTGCGCGGGGTTCGCGGCGCCGTCGGGCTGGTCGGCGGTGTGGATCTGCACCCACGGGAGCTCCTCGCCCCAGGTCATCTCGACGCCGGTGCCCGACGGATCGGTGACCCGTGCCGCCGCGACGCCGCCGGTGCGGGCGAGTCCGGTGAAGGCGTGGTCGATCTCGACCGCGCCGAGCGCGCGGGGCGTCCGCCAGTCGAAGCGCGACGAGCCGTCGACCTGCACGAGTTCGGTCGGCGCGAGCCGGTCGGCCGTCACCTCGAGAACCTCGGATGCCGGGAGCTCGAACGTCCAGTCGTCCAGCGGCGCGGCGCCCGCGACGAGGTAGGGGTGGGGGCCGGTGCCGTACGGGGCGGCATCCTCGCTCAGGTTCGTCGCGACGACGGTCTGGGTGAGCCCGTCGGCATCCAGCCGGTAGGTCACCTCCACGCGGACGCGCCAGGGATAGCCGGCCTGCGGCACCACCTCGGCGGCGAGCGTCGCGGCATCCGGCCCCGCGTCGACGACCGCGAAATCGAGCCACGCGACCAGTCCGTGCAGGGCGTGCCCGCGCTGCGGCTCGGTGAGGGAGAGGCGGTACTCCTCCCCCGCGAAGGTGTACCGGCCGTCGACGACACGGTTCGGCCACGGCGCCAGCGTCGCCCCGCGGTATCCGGGGCGCACTTCGTCGGCGTCGAACGGCACGATGAGGTCGCGTCCGTCGTGGGTGAGTGTGCGCAGCGTCGCACCGATGGAGGCGATGTGCGCTTCGTACGCGCCGGAGCGGATGACGACGGGGGTGCCGGAAGTGGTCATCCGCTCATTCTCTCGTGATTCGGGGAGCGCAAATGGCTCCGAAACCCCGCGTCGAGGAGCCATTCGCGCTCCCCGAACGCCGGAGGGGGTCGGTCATAGCCCCTGGGCCAGACGGTAGTAGGCCTGGTTCCAGCGGAGCTCGCGCTGGAATCCGCGGACCGTGGTGTCGTCGTCGATCACGACGAGCTCGGTCTGCGCCATCTCGGCGAAGTCACGGAACACCTCGATGCCCACCGCCGTCGTCATGACGGTGTGGTGCGCGGCGCCGGCCGCGAGCCAGCACGAGGCGGAGGTGGCGAAGTCGGGCTGCGGCTTCCAGACCGCCCGGCCCACGGGGAGCTTGGGCAGGTCGGGCGCCTCGACGTTCTCGACGACGTTCGCGACGAGGCGGAACCGGTCGCGCATGTCGCTCATCGCGACCACGAGGGCGGGGCCGGGGTCGGCGGTGAACACGAGGCGGACCGGGTCGTCCTTGCCGCCGATGCCGAGCGGGTGGATCTCGAGCCGGGGCTTCGCGGTCGTCAGCGACGGCGACACCTCGAGCATGTGCGCGCCCAGGATCTTCTCGTCGCCCGGCGCGAGGTCGTAGGTGTAGTCCTCCATGAGGCTCGCGCCGCCGGGGAGGCCCGCACCCATGACGTTCGCGACGCGCACGAGGATGGCGGTCTTCCAGTCGCCCTCGGCGCCGAACCCGTAGCCCTCGGCCATGAGCCGCTGCACCGCGAGACCCGGCAGCTGCGTCAGCGCGCCGAGGTCCTCGAAGCTCGTCGTGAAGGCGCCGAAGCCGCCCGCCTCCAGGAACGACCGCAGCCCGAGCTCGATCGCCGCACCGTCGCGCAGCGACTGGTGGCGCTCGGCGCCGGGGCGCAGCTCCTCGGCGACGTCGTAGGAGTCGAGGTACACCTGCACGAGCGCGTCGATGTCGGCGTCGGATGCCGCCTCGACGGCCTCGACGAGTTCGTTCACCCCCCAGGTGTTCACCTGCACGCCGAAGCGCAGCTCGGCCTCGGTCTTGTCCCCCTCGGTCACCGCGACGTAGCGCATGTTGTCGCCGAAGCGGGCGAGCTTGAGGGTGCGGGCTGCCTGCCAGCCGGCGGCGCCGCGCTGCCAGTCCTCGATCTGCTGCCGCACGGCCGGGTTGGACACATGGCCGACGACCGTCTTGCGCGGCACGCCCAGGCGGGTCTGGATGAATCCGAACTCGCGGTCGCCGTGCGCGGCCTGGTTCAGGTTCATGAAGTCGAAGTCGATCTCGTCCCACGGCAGCTCGACGTTGGCCTGCGTGTGCAGGTGCAGCAGCGGCTTGCGCAGCGCATCCAGCCCGCCGATCCACATCTTGGCGGGGCTGAACGTGTGCATCCAGGCGACGACGCCGATGACGGAGTCGTCCGCGTTCGCGTCGAGCGCGAGCCGGCGGATGGAATCGGCATCCTTCAGCACGGGCTTCCACTCGACGTGCACGGGCAGCCCTGCGAGGCCCGCGACGACCTGCTGCGACTGCTCGGCGACCTGGCGCAGCGTCTCCTCGCCGTAGAGGTTCTGGCTGCCGGTGACGAACCAGACGGTGTAGCTGTCGAGTGCGGTGGTGAGGGTCATGGTGTTCTTTCGATGAGTGCGGTCGGTGGAAAGCGGTGTCAGAGGGCGGTGACGGCGGCGGCTTCGACGGCGAGCCCCGCGCGGTAGCGGTCGAGGTAGGCGGCGAAACCCGCGGCATCCGCCGGGTCGGGCTGCACCACCGACACGGCGGCGTCGGCGAACACCGCGTCGTCGAGGTAGTCGGCGAGGGCGATGCCGGGCTGCGCCGCGACGCGGCGCCGGTACGCGGCGAGCACCGCGATCCCCCACGCCCCGCCCTCGGCCGCGGTGTCGCCGACGGCGACGGGCGCGTTCAGGGCGGCGGCGAGAAGGCGCTGCGCGACGCCGGCGGTGCGGAAGATCCCGCCGTGCGCGAACATGCGGTCGATCGCGACGCCCTCGCCGTGGCGCGGATCGGTGAGCACGTTCATGCCGAGGGCGAGCGTGCCGAACATGCCGTAGACGTGCGCACGCATGAGGTTCGCGAGCGAGAACTCCGCCTCGGGGGCGCGGACGACGAGCGGGCGACCGGCCGGCAGCCCCGCGATCGGCTCGCCGGCGAGGTGGTTGTAGGCGAGGATGCCGCCGGCATCCGTCGCCCCGTCGGCAGCCTCACGGAGCAGCACCTCGAAGACGGCGTCGGAGGACAGCGGGGTGCCGGATGCCGCCGCGAACCGCCCAAACAGCGACGCCCACGCTGCCAGCTCGCTCGCGCCGTTGTTGCAGTGCACCATCGCCACCGCGTCGCCGGCGGGCGTCGTGACGAGGTCGAGCTCGTGATGCGTGTGGACGAGCGGCCGCTCGAGCACGACCATCGCGAAGATGCTCGTGCCGGCGCTGACGTTGCCGGTGCGCGGGGCGACCGCGTTCGTGGCGACCATGCCGGTGCCGGCGTCGCCTTCGGCGGGGCAGAACGGGATGCCGGGACGCAGCGCACCGGACGGGTCGAGCAGCCTCGCGCCCTCGGTGGTAAGTGCGCCCGCGTCGGCACCGGCGGGGAGCACCTCCGGCAGGAGGGCGCGCAGCGGAGGCAGACCTCCGGCGGAGAGGCCGTCGAAGCGTGCGACGAGGTCTTCGTCGTAGTCCGCGCCCGAAGCGCCGATCGGGAACATCCCCGACGCGTCGCCCACGCCGAGCACCCGGCGGCCGGTGAGGCGCTCGTGGACGTGTCCGGCGAGGGTCGTGATCGACGCGATGCGGTCGAGGTGCGGCTCGCCGTCGAGCGCGGCCTGGCGCAGGTGAGCGACCGACCAGCGGAGCGGAATGTTGACGCCGAACAGCTCCGACAGCTCCGCGGCCGCGACGGCGGTGTTCGTGTTGCGCCACGTGCGGAAGGGCACCAGCAGTTCGCCGTGCGCGTCGAAGGCGAGGTAGCCGTGCATCATCGCCGAGACGCCGATCGCCCCGATCGTGGTGATCTCCGCGACGCCGTGCCGGCGCTGCGCATCGGCGACGAGGTCGGCGTACGCGGCCTGCAGCCCGGTCCAGACATCCTCGAGGGAGTAGGTCCACAGCCCGTCTTCGAGCCGGTTCTCCCACTCGTGCGCGCCGACGGCGAGCACAACGGCGGGGTCGTCGGCGTCGATCAGGCACGCCTTGATGCGGGTGGATCCCAGCTCGATGCCCAGTGTGGTCCGGCCAGTGCGGATCGCCTCCGCCGCGGCATCCGTCGCGGTCTCCGAGCTCCGTCGAAGGGTCATCGTCGCGCGTCCCCGCTCTGGCCGTAGACGTTCTGGTACCGGTTGTACAGCGCGTCGATCTTCTCCTGCGGGATGGGGATCAGCTCCCCCGCCTGCCGCGCGATGTGGACGCTCCGGGCGGCGTCCTCGCACATGACGGCGGCCTTCACGGCATCCTTCGCACTCACGCCGATCGTGAACGGGCCGTGGTTCTGCATGAGCACGGCGCGGCTGCGGTGTCCGCGCAGCGTCTCGACGATGCCGCGGCCGATCGAGTCGTCGCCGATCACGGCGAACGGGCCTATGGGGATGGGCCCGCCGAACTCGTCGGCCATGCCGGTGATGACGCAGGGGATCTCCTCGCCGCGCGCGGCCCACGCCACCGCGTAGGTGGAGTGGGTGTGGACGACGCCGCCGACCTCGGGCATGTTCCGGTAGACGTAGGCGTGCGCCGCAGTGTCGCTCGAGGGGGTGCGTTCGCTGCCGGGGCTGCCGGGCACGACGTTGCCGTCGAGGTCGCAGAGAATCATGTTCTCCGGCGCGAGGTCGTCGTACGAGACGCCCGACGGCTTGATGACGAACAGGTCCGCGCCGGGGACGCGCCCCGAGACGTTGCCGCCGGTCCACACGACCAGGCCGTAGCGCACCAGTTCGCCGTGCAACCGGGCGACATCCGCCCTCACGGCGTCGATGGCGTCCTGCAGTTCGGCGGGGGTCATCTGTCTCTCCTCGTTGTGAGCCTGCTCGCAATTGTGCGCGCTAACAATCCCGTCCGCAAGTCGATGGCCGGGCCGAGCCGCCGTCACTGCCGGCGGCGTCGGGTCAGCGCCCGCTGCAGCAGCACGAACGCCAGCAGGACGGCGCCGGTGATGATCGTGAGGTACTCCGGGCTGATCGTGCCGTCCTTCGTGATGATGAGCCGGAGCGCCGCCAGCACGAACACGCCGACGATGGAACCGAGGACATATCCGGCGCCGCCGGTGAGCAGCGTTCCGCCGATGACGACGGCCGCGATCGCGTCGAGCTCCCACCCGAGCCCCGTCACGTTCTGGGCCTTGCCGCCCACCTCGGCGGTGTACACCGCACCGGCGAGACCGGCGAGGGCGCCGGAGATGACGTAGATCCACACGCGGGTGCGCGCGACGGGCAGACCCATCAGCTGAGCCGACGACTCGTTGCCGCCGATCGCGTACACCGTGCGGCCGGTGCGGGTGCGGTGCAGGAAGAAGACCGCCCCGATGACGACCAGCACCGCGATGAGCAGCCCCGGGGTGATCGTGAAGTCGTTGACCTTGGGCCCGTCGATGAGCTTCCAGTCCGTCGCCAGAAGCAGCAGTGGTGAGTCCTCCGGCGCGATGACGGGCGTCGTCGACAGGATCGAGGCGAGCCCGCGTGCGAGGAACATCATCGCGAGCGTCGCGATGAACGGCTGCACGTTGAAGTACTGGATCATGACGCCGGCGAGCAGTCCGAACAGCGCGCCGAACCCGATCATCAGAAGAATGCCGAGCCAGCCGTTCACGCCGATGTTCATGAGCATGACGCCGGCGACCGAGCTGAAGGCCACGACGGCCCCGACCGACAGGTCGATGCCGGCCGAGACGATCACGATCGTCATGCCGACCGCGAGTATCATGGTCGGCGCGAAGCTGACCAGCAGGCTCGAGATCGTGCCGGCGTGGAACACCCGGCCGTAGGCGACCTCGGCGTAGATGAGCATGCCGAACAGCAGCACGAGGGCGACGAGCGTGGGCAGCAGCGTCTGGCTGCGCTCCCAGATGCGGCTCAGCCACGCGCTGCGCGGAGCCTGACCCGCGGCCTGCGGCAGGGCGTCGGCGGCGGGAACCGCGTCGGCGAGGGTGTGCGGGCCGGTCATGCGACGACCTCCTTCGAAACGGGGCTGACCTGTCCTGCCGCGGGGCGCTCGGGTCCGCTCGGGCGACGCGGCGCGCGCGTGCCGCCGAAGACGAGCGAGCGGATGCGCTCGGACTGCAGCAACACGAGGGCGATGATGACGACGGCCTTGAACGCCGGGGTCGCGGCGGCGGGCACCCCGAGGAAGACGACTGTCTTGTTGAGCGTCGCGATCAGCAGCGCCCCGATCGTCGACCCGACGATGGAGAACTTGCCGCCGGCGAGCGACGTGCCGCCGATGACGACGGCGAGGATCGCGTCGAGCTCCATCTGGTTGCCCGTGCCCGAGACGCTGACCGTCATCACCTCCGACACGCTGAACAGGCCCCCGACCGCGGCGAGCGCCGCCGACAGCACGTAGACGGCGATGAGGATGGGGCGCGGGCGGATGCCGGCGAGCCGACTCGCACGCGGGTTGATGCCGATCGCTTCGACCATGAGACCGAGCGCGGTGCGGCGCATGAGCAGGGCGATGAGCACGACGATCACGATCGCCAGGACGAAGCTCGTCGGAAGCCCCAGGATCTGCCCGTTCGCGAGCTGGCGGAACGGCTCGTTCGTGGCGCTCGTGTTCTGGCCGCCGGTGATGACGCGGGCGATGCCGCGGCCGGCGAGCATCATGACGAGGGTCGAGATGAACGGCTGCAGGCCGACGACGGCGACGAGCACACCGTTGATCGCGCCGAGCACGACGGCGAGGAGGATCGCGAGGCCGATGGCGCTGAACATGGCGCCCACCGAGTTCGGGTCGTCGAGGCTCGCGAGCGTCTGCATCGCGACGGCGCCGCCGACGGCCATCATCGACCCGACGGAAAGGTCGATGCCCTCGGTGGCGATGACGAACGTCATGCCGAGCGCGATCATGATGATCGGCGCCGACACGCGCAGGATGTCCAGCACGTTCCCCGTCAGCAGTCCCGTCGTCGGGTTGACGCCGATCGCGAGGTAGCCGGGGTCTTTGACGGTGTTGATCACGAGGAGCAGCGCGATGCCGACGATGGCCCAGAACCAGGGGGTTCGCAGCGCGGTCTTGACCCGGCTCATGTCGGGTTCCCTTCTTGCTCGGTGAGGTCGACGGCGACCTCGTCCGCCAGCGCGACGGCCTGCGCTTCGGCTTCCTGTTCGGATTCGGCGGCGATGATGGCGACGATGCTCTCGGCGGAGACCTCGGGTCCGTTCACGACCTCGCCCACCTTGTTGTGGTCTTTGATGATCACGATACGTTCGGAGAGCCGGACGACCTCCTCCAGTTCGGAGGAGATGAATACGACACCCATGCCGCCCTCGGCGAGCTCGGCGACCGTCTCCTGGATGTCGGCCTTCGCGCCGACGTCGATGCCCCGGGTGGGCTCGTCCAGCAGCAGCAGGTCGGGGTCGGTCGCCAGCCACCGGCCCAGCAGCACTTTCTGCTGATTGCCGCCGGAGAGCAGCCGGATCGGACGATCGGGATCGTGAGGCCGCACGCTGAAGCGCTCCATGTAGGTGTTCACGAGCTGGTCGACCTCCCGGGCGGGAACCCGGCTCAGCCAGCCGCGGCGGGCCTGGACGGCGAGCATGATGTTCTCGCGCACGCTCAGGTCGCCGACGATGCCGTCGTCACGCCGGCTCTCCGTCGAGTAGGCGATGCCGTGTGCGAGACCGGCGACGGGGGTGTTCAGGGCGACGGGGGCGCCCTTGACGCGCACCGAGCCGCTGTCGGCGCGGTCCGCTCCGGCGATCAGGCGCGCCAACTCGGTGCGCCCGGCGCCCAGGAGCCCGGCGAAGCCTACGACCTCACCGGCGTGGATCTCGAGGTCGGTGGGTTCGATGGCCCCGGTCCGGCCGAGCCCGTCGGCGGCGTAGACGGGAATCGCGGTGCGGTCGCGCACCTCGGTCTGGCGGTTGGAGCCGAGGGCGCGCAGCGACGCGAAGTCCTTGCCGATCATGTGCGAGATCAGCTGCGCGCGGTCGAGCTCCCGGGTGAGGTACTCCCCCACGAAGCGCCCGTTGCGCAGCACGGTGATGCGGTCGCTGATCGCGAAGACCTGGTCGAGGAAGTGGGAGACGAAGAGGATCGCGACACCCTGGTCGCGCAGGCGCCGGATGACGGTGAACAGCACCTCGACCTCGTTGGCGTCGAGGCTCGAGGTCGGCTCGTCGAGGATGAGCACCTTCGAGTCGGTGACCATCGCCCGGCTGATGGCGACGAGTTGCTGCATCGCGATGGAGATCGACGACAGCGGCGCCCGCGGGTCGAGGTCGCCGATGCCCATGCGGGCGAGGGCCTCGGCGGCGCGTTCGTGGGTCTTCTTCCAGTCGATGCCGTTCCAGCCGTGCACCTCGTGCCCGAGCATGACGTTCTCGCCGATGGAGAGGTTCGTGCAGAGGTTGACCTCTTGATAGACGGTCGAGATGCCGGCCGCCTGCGCCGACGCCGTGCCGGAGAAGCGGCGCACCTGACCGTTCACCACGATCTCGCCGGAGTCGATGCGGTAGACGCCGGTGAGCGCCTTGATCAGCGTCGACTTGCCCGCACCGTTCTCCCCCATGAGGGTGTGGACCTCGCCGGGAAGCAGGCGGAAACTGACGTCGTCGAGCGCTTTGACGCCCGGGAAGGCGATCGAGGCGCCGCGGACCTCGACGATCGCGATGGGTTCCGTCATCGGAATGGCTCCTTGCTGCGTGCGGGTGTGGGGACGTCGGCGAGGAGAAGCGGGGGCCACCAACCTGGTGGCCCCCGCTCACCGTACTCTCGTCACGCCACGGCGTGTCGGATCAGAAGCCCTTGCCCGCGTCGAGGGCGGCCTGGCCGGCCTCGGCCGAGTCGAAGGTCTCGCCGTCGACGATGATGACCTTCTCGAGCGATCCGCCGTCGATGGCCTTCTTCACGGCATCCACCGCGATGTCACCGAAGAACGGGTTGTACTGGGCCACGAAGCTCAGCTCGCCGGCGGCGAGGGCCTTCAGCGCACCCTCGGTGCCGTCGATCGTCGCGATCTTCACGTCGGTGCCCGGGGTGAGGCCGGCGTCCTTCACGGCCTGCGCCGCGCCGATGCCCATCTCGTCGTTCTGGGCGAAGATGAACTGGATGTCGTTGTTGTTGGCCTTCAGCACCGTCTCGGTGACCGATTTGCCTTCGTCCGCGCTCCAGTTCGCGGTCTGCGCGCCCACCTTGTTCCAGCCGGCCGCGCCGCTGATCGCGTCGTCGAAGCCCTCGTTGCGCTCGTTGACGACCGACAGTCCGGGGACGCCCTCGAGGACGTAGTAGTTCGCGCCCTCGGGGAAGGAGGTCAGCGCCCACTCGCCGACCGACTTCGCGACGGTGACGTTGTCGGGCGCGATGCGGGTGGCGTAGAGGTCGTCGCTCGAGTCGACGCCGCGGTCGAGAAGGATGACCGGGATCTCGGCCTCCTGCGCGAGCTTGAGCGAGTCGTCCCAGCCGGATGCCTCGGTGGCCGTCAGCAGGATCGCGTCGACCTCGTCGTTGACGAAGGTGGCGAACGCGTCGAGCTGCGACTTCTGGTCGGTCGGGCTGGCCGCCGGGGCGTACTTCAGGTCGAAGCCGGCATCCTTCGTGAACGCGTCCTTGACGGCCTGCTCGTGCGCGTCGCGCCAGCCGCCCTCCGGGCCGACGGCCACGTAGCCGACGGTGATCAGGTCGTCGCCGCCGGCGGCGTCGTCGGTGCCGGTCGCGTCGCTGTTGCCGGAGCAGCCGGCGAGGCCGAGCGTGAGGGCGCCGGCCGCGGCGATACCGATGAGAGCGAACGTGCGCTTGGTGTGGGTCATGCCCATCTCCTCCTTGAGATCAATCTGGACCTGCTGTGGTCCAGGGGTGTCGGTGCGACACTCGATTGGTGCTGTGGCAGCGATGTTAGTGCTCACATTCGCTGCTCACAACGCAATCTAGGCCAAAATGTGAGCGCTCACGGGAACGTGATCGTTTCGTTATCTGCGTGGCTGGGCGGCGGTGTCCGGGCATGATGGTCACCATGGATTCCCGCCCGAGCGATCGCCCTGGCGCGCCCGGCGACGAGATCCCCCTCGTCGACATCCGCGGCGCGACGGTGCGCTTCGGCGTCGAGACGGTGCTCGACGGGGTCGATCTGCGCCTGTTCGCCGGCGAGGTGCATTCGCTCATGGGCGAGAACGGTGCCGGAAAGTCGACGCTCGTCCGCGCGCTCACCGGCGCGCTGCCCCTCGACGCGGGCGAGATCCGCCTGGGCGCCGAGCCCGTGCGATTCGGGACACCGGCGGCGGCGATCGCCGCGGGGGTGAGCACGGTGCACCAGGAGGTCGCGCTGCTGCCGAACCTGACGGTCGCCGAGAACCTGTGCCTCGGCGACGAGCCGCGCCGCCTCGGGTTCATCGACTGGGCGGCGATGTACCGGCGCGCGGAGGAGATCCTGGCGTGCCTGGGGCTGCACATCGACCCGCGGTCGGTGCTGTCGACGCACTCGCTCGCGGTGCAGCAACTCATCGCGATCGCCCGGGCCACCTCGGTGGACGTCAAGGTGCTCGTGCTCGACGAGCCGACCTCGAGCCTCGACCTCGACGAGGTCGCCGAGCTCTTCCGGGTGATGCGCGAGCTCACCGCCCGGGGCGTGGCGATCCTGTTCATCTCGCACTTCCTCGACCAGGTCTACGAGATCTGCGACCGCATCACCGTGCTGCGGGACGGGCGACTCATCGGCGAGTACCTGCCGACCGAGCTGCTGCGGGTCGGACTGGTGGAGAAGATGCTCGGCCGCTCGGGCGCCGCGGTCCCCCTCGCGGGTCCGCACGACGCCACGCTCGACGAGGTCGCCGCGCCCGCGATCCTCGAGGCTTCGGGGCTCACCGCAGGTCACGGCATCATCGACGCCCACCTGCGTCTGGCCGCCGGCGAGGTGCTCGGGTTCGCCGGGCTGCTGGGGTCGGGGCGCTCCGAGCTCGCCCGCACGATCACGGGCGTGGACCGGGCGGATGCCGGTGTGCTCCGCATCGACGGCCGGCCCGTCCACCTGAGCGCCCCTCGACCCGCCATCCGCCGCGGCATCGTCTACTCGTCGGAGAACCGGCGCACCGAGGGGATCATCGGCGGGCTGAGCGTGCAGGAGAACATCACCCTCGCCCTGCAGGCCGATCGCGGCGTGTTCCGACGGCTGAGCCGCGCGCGGCGCCGGGAGCTCGCGCTGAGCTGGATCGAGGCCCTCGACATCCGCCCCGCCGACCCTGACCGGCCGAGCGGCCAGCTCTCGGGCGGCAACCAGCAGAAGGTTCTGCTCGCGCGGCTGCTCGCCCTGTCGCCGCGTGTGCTGGTGCTGGACGAGCCGACCCGCGGCATCGACATCGGAGCGAAGGTGGAGATCCAGCACCTCGTCGGCGAGATGGCCGACAACGGACTGGCGGTGGTGTTCATCTCCGCCGAGCTGGAAGAGGTGCTGCGGGTGTCGCAGCGTGTCGCGGTGCTGCGCGCCGGCCGCGTCGTGGACACCGTCGCCGCAGACGACCTCACCGTCGACTCGCTGCTGGCGCTCGTCGCCCAGCCGGAGGAGACCCCGTGAGCGAGGAACGCGGAGCCCGTTCCGCGAACATCTTCGATGTCGCCCGGCTCGCCGGGGTGTCGCACCAGACGGTCTCGCGGGTGATGAACGACCTGCCGAACGTGCGGCCGGCGACCCGCGCCCGGGTCGAGCAGGCGATCGCCCAGCTGCGGTACAGCCCCTCGCCGGCGGCACGCGCGCTCGTCACCCGGCGCACCCGCACCGTCGGGCTCGTCACCCCCGGCAGCGCCGACTACGGCCCGACGTCCATCGCGATGCACTTCAACCTCGCGGCGCGCACCGAGCGATACTCCGTGGATGCCGTGACCGCACCCGATCCCGACCCGGCCGCCGTCCGCGTCGTGCTCGAAGGGCTGCTGCGGCAACGCGTCGACGCGATCGTCCTCGTGGTGAACGACGTCGACGTTCTGGAGGTGGTCCGCAGCCTCGACCTGAGCGTGCCACTGGTCGCCGCCGCGGCCACGCAGCGCCGGCATCCGAACGTGGTCTCGATCGACCAGTACCGCGGGGCGCGCGCTGCGGTGCGCCACCTCGCCGAGCTCGGACACACCGGCATCCTGCACGTGGGCGGCGCGCACCGCAGCCCCGACACCCTCGAGCGGCTGCGCGGCTGGCGTGACGAGATGGCGGCGCGGGGCCTGCCCGCCGTCGAGCCGCGGTTCGGCGACTGGTCGGCCGCGAGCGGCTACGCGATCGGGACCGAGCTGGATCTCAGCGCCGGGTCGGCCGTGTTCGTCGCCAACGACCACATGGCGATCGGCCTCATCTCCGCGCTGCGCGCCCGCGGAATGCGGGTGCCGGACGATGTCAGCGTCGTCGGCTTCGATGACGTCCCCGAGGCGCCGTTCCTGCTGCCGCCGCTGACGACGGTGCGACAGGACTTCCAGGCGCTCGGCGAGCTCATGATGCAGAAGGTGCTGCTGGCGATCGAAGAGCCCGATCAGCTCACCGAAGACACGCCGATCGCGACGCATCTGATCGTGCGGGAGTCCAGCCGCGGCGTGTGAGCCCTACCGCGCGGCCGTGGAGGAACGCACCACCAGGGTCGGCTCGATGAGGTCGTGACGGGTGTTCTGCTCACCATCGATCGCGGCGACGATCTGGCGCAGGACGAGCTCGCCGAGCGCGGCGAAATCCTGGCGGACGGTGGTCAGCGGCGGCAGGAAGTGGCGCGCGTCGGGCAGATCGTCGAACCCAACGACGCTGATGTCCTCGGGAACATGGATGCCACGGTCGGCGAGCCCGTGGATGAGGCCGAGGGCCATCTGGTCGTTGGCTGCGAAGACGGCCGTGACCGGATCGGCGGCGGCGAAGGCGCGGTCGGCGTCCAGGCCCACGGCATAGCCGCAGTCGGAGGTCCAGTCCCCCGCGACCGGCGGCGGGGCCGACAGGCCGGCGAGCGCGAGAGCGTCGCGCCACCCGCCGGCGCGTTCGCGCGCGTCGTACCAGTCCAGCGGTCCGGCGAGGTGGGCGATCGAGCGGTGGCCACGCTCGATGAGGTGGGTCACCGCCGACATGGCGCCGGCGCGCTGGTCGACCGCGACGGTGTGCCAGTCGGCATCCTCTTCGGCCTTGACGACGATCGTCGGCAGCCCCGTCTTCTGCCTGCGCAAGGCGTCGAGGGATGACGCACGCGGCGCGATGACGCAGAGCGCGTCGACCCCCTGCGCGACGAGCTCGAGCACGCCGGCGTCGATCTGCGTGTCGTCGTCGTCCGAGATCGAGAAGGCGCTGACGGAGTAGCCGACGCTGCGGGCGGCGGCCTCGAGGGCGCGCAGCGTGCTGCCCGGGCCGTACTGCACGGGGGCGTCGATGAGCACGCCGATGCGCATCGCGCGCTGCGTGGCGAGGGCGCGGGCGATGGAGCTCGGGGTGTAGTTCATCTCGGCGATCGCCTGCAGCACCCGCTGCCGGGTCGATTCGCGGATGTTCGGGTGATCGTTGAGCACCCGCGAGACGGTCATGTGCGAGACACCCGCGTGGTGGGCGACGTCGTAGATGCTGGCGCGACGCCGGCCGCGTGCCGTCTGGTCGGACATGGCCGTCACCTCCGTGGGATTGCCATCCTAACGAGGGCACGCGCGGCCCCTCGCGCGGACTCGGCGGGTGTGCGGCCACGTCGGCGGGTGTGCGGCCGTTCAGGTGGCGCGCGGCGCGGGAATGCCCGCGCCATTCCCGCGGGAAGCGCCACCTGAAGGGGGCGGATGCCGGCGCGCGAGCCGCGTGCGAGAGTTGAGGTATGCGCATCGCCGTCACCGGATCATCGGGCAAGCTGGGTTCCGTCGTCGTCCGCGAACTGACCGCCGCCGGTCATGAGGTCATCGGCCTCGATGTCATGGGCCGGCGCGGGCCGGGCTTCGTGCAGGTCGATCTGACCGACTACGGGCAGGTGATCGACGCCCTCACGGCCGTCGGCGACCGGCACGACGGGGTCGACGCGCTCGTGCACCTCGCCGCGGTCCCGGCCCCCGGCATCCGTTCGGACATCGCGACCTTCCACAACAACATCGCGGCGACGTTCAATGTGTTCTGGGCGGCGATCCGGCTCGGGATGACGCGCATCGTGTACGCGTCGAGCGAGACCGTGCAGGGGCTGCCGTTCGACGTGCCGCCGCCGTACATCCCGGTCGACGAGGACTACCCGGCGCGGCCGGAGTCGGTGTACTCGCTGGTCAAGCACCTCGAGGAGACGATGGCGATCGAGCTGGTGCGGTGGCACCCGGAGGTCTCCATCACGGCGCTGCGCTTCTCGAACGTCATGGTGCCGGAGGACTACCGGCAGTTCCCCGGGTTCGACGCCGATGCGCGGGCGCGCAAGTGGAACCTGTGAAGCTACATCGACGCCCGCGACGGCGCCCAGGCGGTGCTGCGCGCGCTGGAGGTCGCCCCGCCCGGGTTCGACCGCTTCCTCATCGCCGCGGGCGATACCGTGATGACCCGCCCGAACGCCGAGCTCATCGCGGAGGTGTTCCCGGATGTCGAGGTGCGCGGCGACATCGGCACGAACGCCTCGCTGTTCTCGACCGCGAAGGCGCGACGGCTGCTCGGCTGGGAGCCGCGCCACTCCTGGCGCGACGAGGTCTGACCCGAGCCACGGGCTCCCCCGACCTGGCGCCCCCAAGAGTTGCGCTCGGTTCAGGTGGCGCGTACCGCGGGAATGGGGAGGGGATTCCCGCGGCTTGCGCCACCTGAACCGGCGAGGGCAGCCGCGCGAGCCACCTGAGGGGTGCGGATGCCGGGGCGCGCGCCGGGTCAGCGGCGCGCGATCGTGGAGTCGCGGATCACGAGGCGCACCGGCAGATGGTGCACGCCCTCGCCGATGTCGACGCCGTCGATCGCGTCGAAGACCCGGAGCGCGGCCTGCCGGCCGAGCATCTGCAGGTTCGCGTCGACGGTCGTGAGCTCGGGGCGCGAGTTGGTCGCCAGCAGCTCCCAGTTGTCGTAGCCGATGACCGCGAGATCGTCGGGCACACGGCGGCCGAGGTCACGGGCGGTGTCGAGCACGCCGCGGGCGATCTGGTCGGAGCCGCAGAAGATGCCATCGATGTCCGGATGCCGCTCGAGCAGGATCGCCGCGGCATCCCGCCCCCACTGTTCCGACCAGGTCGAGAACAGCGGCTCGCCGACGAGATCGAGGCCCGCCGCATCCATGGCCGCGCGGGCGCCCGCGAGCCGGTCCTGCGCGGCGGCGTACGCCGGGTCACCCGAGATGTGGGCGATGCGGGTGCGCCCGCACGCGATGAGGTGCTCGATCGCGAGCCGGCCGCCACTGTAGTTGTCAGGCGTGAGCGAGAGGTCGCGCGGGTCGTCGCTCGGGGCGTACGCGTAGACGACCGGGACCGGCAGGTCCTGTCCGAGCGACGGGCGCTGGTCGGTCTGGCGCCCGACGACGATGATCCCGTCGACGCGGCGGCCCAGCAGCGCCTTGAGGTGGTGCTGCTCGCGGATGGCGTCGCCGCGCGCATCGCACAGGAAGACCGAGATCTGGCCGGCACCGAAAGCGTCCTCGGCCCCCATGAGGATCGGCAGCATGAACCGGCCCTCGAGGTCGCTCGTGAGCAGGCCCACAGTCCCGGTGCGTCCGGCGAGGAGGCCGCGCGCCATGGCGTTCGGCGTAAAGGCCAGCTGCTCGGCGGCCGCCAGCACCCGCGCGCGGGTCTCGGCGGCGACGTCCTCGCGCCCGTTGAGCGCTTTCGACGCCGTCGCGATCGACACGCCCGCACGGCGTGCCACATCGCTGAGCGTCGGCGCCCGTCCGTCGGTGACCATGCGACCTCCTGTCCGCAAACGCTATCGAGAATTTCCTCTTGACGACACGTCGCCACTCTCGATAGCTTACCGAAAAGGGTTTCGGCGCTTTCGAAATCTCTCCGCGGTCCGACAGCACGGTCCGCTCAACGACGAGCAAGAGGAGTTCCAGATGATCGCACGACGACGCGGACTGCGCGCCCTGACGGCCGTAGTGGCCGCCGGCGCGCTGTTCGCCATCACCGCCTGCAGCGGCGGGTCGACGCCCGCCCCCGCCGCATCCATCGGCGCCGAAGGCACCGACGACGGCTCGACCCTGACGCTGTGGACCCGCGCGCCGCTGGAGAAGCAGGCGAAGCTTCTCGTGGAGGCCTACAACGCGAGCCACGAGAACCAGGTCGAGCTGACCGTCGTCCCGAACGACGACTACGTCGCCAAGGTCGGCGCCGCCGCCGGATCGGGCGGCCTTCCCGACCTGTTCGCCGCCGACATCGTCTACGTGCCGAACTGGGTCGAGCAGGGCCTGTTCCAGGACATCTCTGCCCAGATCGATGCGCTCGACTACAAGGACCAGATCAACAAGGGCCACCTCGCTGCCGGCACCGCCGACGGCAAGGAGCACGTCCTGCCGTTCGTGCTGGACCTGTCGATGCTGTTCTGGAACAAGGAACTGTTCTCCGAAGCGGGCCTCGACCCCGAGAAGGCGCCGGCGAACCTCGCCGAGTTCGCCGACGCGGCAAAGAAGATCCAGGCGCTGAACAAGCCCGGCGTCTACGGCACCGCGACGGGCCTCAACTGCGGCGGATGCCTCGTGTTCACCTGGTTCCCGAGCGTGTGGGCCGACGGCGACCAGGTCATGAACGACGACGGCACCGAGTCGCTCCTGAACAGCGACACGGCGAAGGACGTCTACGCGACGTGGCGCGATCTGTGGGAGTCCGGCGCCGTGCTGCCCTCCTCGCAGGACGAGGCCGGCCCGACCTGGACCGCCGGCTTCACCGAGGGCAACGTCGGCCTCATGTTCTACCCGGCGACCCTGCTGTCCTCGACGCCGTTCGATGTCGGCGTGGCCGGCATCCCCGGCCCGAAGGGCGGAGCGTCGACGTTCGTCGGCGGTGACGGCATCGGCATCTCGAAGGACTCGAAGAAGTCGGCCCAGGCGTGGAACTTCCTCAACTGGATGATGTCGGAGGACGCGCAGGTGGGCGTGCTCGCCAAGAACAACGACGTGGTGTCGCGGGCTGACTTCGCGAACAACGAGTACGCGGCGAAGGACCCGCGCC
>JAEYAG010000227.1 GCA_023451265.1 Actinomycetes bacterium
CCCCCGGCATCCGCCCTTCGTCCGCTGCGGCCGTTACTTCTCGGCCTGGTAGATCGGCGCCTTGCCGTGGACGGCGTCGCCGATCTTGTGCACGCGGATGTCGTTGGTCGACCCGATGATTCCGGGAGGCGAACCCGAGATCACGACGACCTTGTCGCCTTCCTTCGCGAGGCCCTGGCCGAGGAAGAACTCGTCGACCTGGATGAACATGAGGTCCGTGTGCGCGACGTGCTCGACGAGCGTCGACTGCACGCCCCACGTGAGCGCCATGCGGCGGCGGATCGCGGGGTCGACCGCGAACGCCATCATCGGGATGCCGGGGCGCAGGCGCGACATGCGACGCGCCGTGTCGCCCGACTCGGTGAAGATGCAGATGAACTTCGCCTCGACGAACTCGGCGACCTCGTTCGCGGCCAGCGTGATGATGCCGCCCTGCGTGCGAGGCTTCGCGCTGAACGGACGGATGCGCTCCAGGCCGTGCTCCTCGGTCGACTCGATGATGCGAGCCATCGTCTGCACGGTGACGACCGGGTAGTCGCCGACGCTCGTCTCGCCGGAGAGCATGACGGCGTCCGCACCGTCGAGGACGGCGTTGGCGACATCGGAGGCCTCGGCGCGCGTGGGCACCGGAGCGTGGGTCATCGACTCGAGCATCTGCGTCGCGACGATGACGGGCTTGGCCATGCGGCGGCACATCTCGACGGCGCGCTTCTGCACGACCGGCACGGCCTCCAGCGGCAGCTCGACCGCGAGGTCGCCGCGAGCGACCATGATGCCGTCGAAGGCATCGATGATCTCCTCGAGGTTGTCGACGGCCTGCGGCTTCTCGATCTTGGCGATGACGGGGACCTTGCGACCCTCCTCCGCCATGATCTCGTGCACGCGGGTGACATCGGCGGCGTCGCGCACGAACGACAGCGCGATGAGGTCGGCGCCGGCCTGCAGACCCCAGCGGAGGTCGGCCTCGTCCTTCTCCGACAGCGCGGGCACGCTCACGGCGACGCCCGGCAGGTTGATGCCCTTGTTGTTGGACACGGTGCCGGCGACGACGGTCTTCGTGGTGACGACGGGGCCGTCGACGCTCTCCACCTGCACGCGGACCTTGCCGTCGTCGATGAGGAGGAAGTCGCCCGGCTTCACGTCGCCGGCGAGGCCCTTGAAGGTCGTGCCGACGAGATCGCGGGTGCCGACGACGTCTTCGGTCGTGATGCGGAGGATGTCGCCCACGGCGAGGTCGTGGGGTCCGTCGCTGAACTTGCCGAGGCGGATCTTCGGACCCTGCAGGTCCACCAGGATGGCGACGGCGCGGCCCGCGTCGTCGGCGGCCTTGCGCACGTTCGCGAAGCGGACTTCGTGCTCGGCGTAGGAGCCATGGCTCAGGTTCATTCGGGTGACGTCCACGCCCGCATCGATGATCGCGCGGATCATCTCATACGATTCGGTGGCCGGACCCAGGGTTGCGACGATCTTCGCACGTCTCACTGAAGACTCTCCGGTCTCTATGGGTTGTTCGGGGGTGATTTCAGCCTACGCGGGCTGAAGGCCGATCGCGACGTCCGTCGGGCGCACCGGTGACGGCAGGCTCGTGCGTCCCATGAGGTACTCGTCGACGGATGCCGCGGCCGCGCGGCCCTCCGCGATCGCCCAGACGATCAGGGACTGGCCACGCCCGGCGTCTCCGGCGACGAACACGCCGGGCGCGGTCGTCTGGTAGTCATCGCCGCGCTCGACGTTGCCGCGGCCCGTGAACACGGTACCCAGCTGGGTCTCCAGCTCGGAGCGCTCCGGGCCGGTAAAACCCATCGCGATGAGGATGAGGTCGGCGGGGATCTCGCGCTCGGTGCCACTGCGGGGAACGCGGCGGCCGTCGGGCAGGTACTCGGTCTCGGCCACCCGCAGCGCACGGACCTCGCCCGCGTCGTTGCCGAGGAACTCCACCGTCGAGGCGAGGTACGTGCGCTCGCCGCCCTCCTCGTGTGCCGAAGAGACCTCGAACACGGTCGGGGTCATCGGCCACGGCTGGTGGTCGGGGCGTCCCGTCGGGGGCTGCTTGCCGATCGCGAGGTTCGTCACGCTCAGCGCGCCCTGGCGGTGGGCCGTGCCGATGCAGTCGGCGCCGGTGTCGCCACCGCCGATGACGATGACGTGCTTGCCCTCGGCGTGGATCTGGTGGGGCACCTGGTCGCCGGCGACGGCCTTGTTCGACTCCACGAGGTACTCCATCGCGAAGTGCACGCCCGCGAGGTCGCGGCCGGGGATGGCGAGTTCGCGCGGCAGCGTCGCGCCGGTCGCGATGACGACGGCGTCGTAGCGGGCCCGCAGGTCGCTCCACGTGATGTCGACGCCGATCTCGACGCCCGCACGGAAACGCGTGCCCTCGTCCTGCATCTGGCGCAGGCGCGACTCCAGGTGGCGCTTCTCCATCTTGAAGTCCGGGATGCCGTAGCGCAGCAGACCGCCGATGCGGTCGTCGCGCTCGAAGACGGCGACGGTGTGACCGGCGCGCGTGAGCTGCTGCGCGGCGGCGAGGCCGGCGGGGCCGGAGCCGACGACGGCGACGGTCTTGCCGGTCAGGCGCGCCGGCGGCTCAGGCTCGACCCAGCCGTTCGCGAACGCGTCGTCGATCGTGGAGACCTCGATCTGCTTGATCGTGACGGCGGGCTGGTTGATGCCCAGCACGCACGCGCTCTCGCACGGCGCCGGGCACAGCCGACCGGTGAACTCCGGGAAGTTGTTGGTCGCGTGCAGACGCTCGATCGCCGCGCGGCCCTCGCCGCGCCACATGAGGTCATTCCACTCCGGGATGAGGTTGCCCAGCGGGCAGCCCTTGTGGCAGAACGGGATGCCGCAGTCCATGCAACGGCCGGCCTGGCGACGGAGCACGGCCGAATCGCCCGGCTCGTACACCTCTTTCCAGTCCATGATGCGCACGGGAACCGGCCGGCGCGCCGGGAGCTCGCGCTCGGTGGTCTTCAAGAAACCCTTGGGGTCAGCCACCGGTCACCTCCAGGATGCGGGTCCAGACGACGTCGCTATCGGGGTCGAGCCCCTCGGCGGCGGCGTCTTGTCGGGTCTGCAGCACCGCGGCGTAGTCGCGGGGCAGGACGCGGACGAAGTTCGCGGCCTCGGCCTCGAGATCGTCCAACAGTGCGGCGGCCAGCGCCGAATCGGTCTCGGCCACGTGGCGCTCGAGCAGATCACGGAGGATCTCGACGTCTCCCGAGCCCATCTCGAGCAGTTCGAGCTCGCCGCTGGCCAGCGCCTCGCGGTTGACGAGGTCGCGGTCCAGTTTGTAGACGTAGGCGGCGCCGCCGGACATGCCGGCGCCGAGGTTGCGGCCGGTGGTGCCGAGGATCACGGCGAGACCGCCGGTCATGTACTCCAGGGCGTGGTCGCCGACGCCTTCGACGACCGCGGTGGCGCCGGAGTTGCGCACCAGGAACCGCTCCCCCACGACGCCGCGCAGGAACATGCTTCCCTGCGTCGCGCCGTAGCCGATGACGTTGCCGGCGATGACGTTCTGCGACGCGTCGAACGTCGCGTCCCGCGGCGGTCGCACGACGATCTCACCGCCGGAGAGGCCCTTGCCGACGTAGTCGTTCGAGTCGCCCTCCAGCCGCAGGGTGATGCCCGCCGGCAGGAAGGCGCCGAAGGACTGTCCCGCCGAGCCGGTGAGGTTCACCTCGATGGTCCCCGAGGGCAGCCCGTGCTCGCCGTGCGCCAGGGTGACGTGGTGGCCGAGCATCGTGCCGACGGCACGCTCGGTGTTGCGAATCGGCAGCGAGACCTCGAAGTGGCCGCCGTGGGCGATCACGTCCTGTGCGCGCTCGATGAGCTGCACGTCGAAGTGCTCGTCGAGTTCGTGGTCCTGGTCGCGCAGGTGACGGCGCGGCACGTCGGGGCCGAAGGCGGGACCGGTGAGGATCGGCGAGAGGTCGAGACCGCTCGCCTTCCAGTGGTCGATCGCGCCGTTCATGTCGAGCAACTCGCTGTGGCCGATCGCCTCCTCGACGGAGCGGAACCCGAGTTCGGCGAGGTACTCGCGCACCTCCTGGGCGAGGAACTCCATGAAGTTGATGACGAACTCCGGCTTGCCGGTGAACCGGGATCGCAGCACCGGGTTCTGCGTCGCGACGCCCACGGGGCACGTGTCGAGGTGGCAGACGCGCATCATGATGCAGCCCTCGACGACGAGCGCGGTCGTGGCGAAGCCGAACTCCTCCGCACCCAGCAGCGCCGCGATGACGACGTCGCGGCCGGTCTTGAGCTGGCCGTCGGCCTGCACCACGACGCGATCGCGCATGTCGTTGAGCATGAGGGTCTGCTGCGTCTCGGCCAGGCCCAGCTCCCAGGGGGTGCCGGCGTGCTTGAGCGAGTTCAGCGGGCTCGCGCCGGTGCCGCCGTCGTGGCCGGAGACCAGGATGACGTCGGCAAGGGCCTTGGCCGTGCCCGCCGCGACCGCGCCGATGCCCGACTGGCTCACGAGCTTCACGTGCACGCGGGCCTTCGGGTTCGCACGCTTGAGGTCGAAGATCAGCTGCTTCAGGTCTTCGATCGAGTAGATGTCGTGGTGCGGCGGCGGCGAGATGAGACCCACGCCCGGGGTGCCGCCGCGGGTGCGGGCGATCCACGGGTAGACCTTGCCGGGCGGCAGCTGCCCGCCCTCCCCGGGCTTGGCGCCCTGGGCGAGCTTGATCTGGATGTCGTCCGCGTGCGTCAGGTACATGCTCGTGACGCCGAACCGCCCGGAGGCGACCTGCTTGATGGCGCTGCGCCGCTCCGGGTCGAGGAGGCGGTCGACGTCCTCGCCGCCCTCACCGGTGTTGGACTTCGCCCCGATCGCGTTCATCGCGATCGCGAGCGTCTCGTGGGCCTCTTTCGAGATCGAGCCGTAGCTCATCGCGCCCGTCGAGAACCGCTTGACGATCGACGACACCGGCTCGACCTCGTCGATCGGCACCGGCGGACGCTCACCCGTCTTGAGGCGGAACATGCCGCGGAGCGTCTTCAACTCGGCGGCCTGATCGTCGACGAGCTTGGTGTACTCCCGGAAGATGTCGTAGCGGCGCGACCGGGTCGCGTGCTGCAGCCGGAACACGGTGTCGGGGTTGAACAGGTGCGGCGATCCGTCGCGGCGCCACTGGTACTCGCCGCCGGTCCACAGCCGCTCGTGGGCGCGCGCGGCTTCGTCCTCGGGATACGCGTAGTCGTGCCGTGCCTGGTTCTCGGCCGCGATCTGTCGGATGCCGATGCCACCCAGCTTCGTCTCGGTGCCCGTGAAGTACTTCGCCACGAACCCCTCGGACAGTCCCACCGCCTCGAAGACCTGCGACCCGGCATACGACGACACCGTCGAGATGCCCATCTTCGACATGATCTTCAGCACGCCCTTGCCGAGCGCGTAGATGAGGTTCGCCACGGCCTTCTCGGGCGTGACGCCCGTGATGAAGCCGGCGCGCACGAGGTACTCGACGGTCTCCATCGCGAGGTAAGGGTTCACCGCGGACGCGCCGTAGCCGATGAGGGTCGCGACGTGGTGCACTTCGCGCACGTCGCCCGCCTCGACCACGAGCCCGACCTTCATGCGGTTCTCCTGGCGGATCAGGTGGTGGTGCACCGCCGAGAGCATGAGCAGCGACGGGATCGGGACGAGGTCCTTGTTCGAGTCGCGGTCGCTCAGGATGATGAACTCCGCGCCGTCCTCGATGGCGCGGTCGACCTCGGCGCAGATCTGGTCGATCCGCTGCTCCAGGGCATCCTCACCACGGTCGAACGGGTACAGGCCGCGGATGGTGACCGAGCGGCGACCGGGCAGCGCCTTGTCGATGTTCTGGAGCTTCGCCAGCTCGTCGTTGTCGATGACGGGGAAGTCCAGCGTGATGGTGCGGGTGTGGTCCGGCCCCCACGCCAGCAGGTTGCGCTCGGGGCCGAGACCCAGCGCGAGGGAGGTGACGACCTCTTCGCGGATGGAGTCCAGCGGCGGGTTGGTCACCTGCGCGAACTGCTGGACGAAGTAGTCGAACAGCAGCCGGGGGCGCTCGCTCAGGACCGCGATCGGGGCGTCGGAGCCCATCGCGCCGAGCGGCTCGGCGCCGGTCTGCCCCATCGGGGTGAGGAGGATCCGCACCTCCTCCTCGGTGTAGCCGAAGGTGCGCTGGCGGCGGGTGATCGAGGCGATCGGGTGCACGATGTGCTCGCGCTCGGGCAGGTCCTTCAGGCGCACGCGCCCGGCATCCAGCCATTCCTGCCACGGCTGCAGGGCGGCGAGCTCGCGCTTGACCTCGTCGTCCTCGATGATGCGCTGCTGCGCGGTGTCGACGACGAACATGCGGCCGGGGCGGAGGCGCCCACGGCGCTTGATGCGCTCGGGGGCGAAGTCGAGCACACCGGTCTCGGAGCCGATGACGACGAGGCCGTCGGTCGTCTCGGTCCACCGGCCGGGGCGCAGGCCGTTGCGGTCGAGTGTGGCGCCCACGAGGGTGCCGTCGGTGAAGATGAGGGCGGCCGGACCGTCCCACGGCTCCATCTGCATCGAGTGGTACTCGTAGAATGCGCGGAGGTCCGGCGCGATGTCGGCCTGCTTCTCGTAGGCCTCCGGGACCATCATCATGATGGCGTGCGGAAGGCTGCGCCCGGTGAGCGTCAGCAGCTCGAGCACCTCGTCGAAGGATGCCGAGTCGCTCGCGCCTTCGGTGCAGATGGGCAGCAGCGGGCGGATGTCGCCGACGAGCTGCGACTCCAGCTGCGACTGGCGGGCGCGCATCCAGTTGCGGTTCGCGCCCACGGTGTTGATCTCGCCGTTGTGGGCGAGCATGCGCAGCGGTTGCGCGAGCGGCCACGACGGGAACGTGTTGGTGGAGTACCGGGAGTGCACGACGGCCAGCTCGCTCTGGAAGCGCTCGTCCTGCAGGTCGGGGTAGAAGGGCTCGAGCTGCAGGGTCGTGACCATGCCCTTGTAGCCGAGGGTGCGCGCGCTCAGCGACACGAAGTAGGCGTCGTGCTCGCGGCGGGCGCGCTTGCGCAGGCGGTACACGCGACGGTCCAGCTCGATGCCGCTGAGGGCCGGAGCGTCGCCGACGGCGGGACGCGAGACGAACAGCTGCTCGAAGTGCGGGCGCGCCTCGAAGGCGAGCTTGCCGAGGTGCTGTTCGTCGGTGGGCACCTCTCGCCAGCCGAGCACCGTCAGGCCCTCGGCGGCGGCGATGCGCTCGACGCCGGCCTTGATCTCGGCGCGCGCGTCCTCGTCCAGCGGCAGGAACGCCATGCCGGCGGCGTACTCCCCCACCGGCGGCAGGTCGAAGTCGACCACGGCGCGCAGGAACGCGTCGGGCATCTGCGTGAGGATGCCGGCGCCGTCACCCGTGCCGGCATCCGACCCGATCGCACCGCGGTGCTCGAGGTTGCGCAGCGCGGTCAGAGCGAGCTCGACGATGTCGTGCCCGGGCTCTCCGCGCAGGGTCGCCACCATCGCAAGGCCGCACGCGTCCTTCTCGAAGGCGGGGTTGTACATGCCCTGCTTCGCGGGAAAGCCCGCGAGGGCTCGGTCGATCGAGGCCATTGCTACCGTCCTCATGGTCAAGCTGATCTGGGACGACGTCGGCCCGATGATATCGCGGTGAGTGAAGTCCGCAGTGGGATGTGCTGTCGGTTAGTTCGAGGCGACTGTGCTTGTGGCATCGTCCGTGACGGGTTCGCGCGTCGGGGGTGCGCTCACGTCCACGAACTCGTCGGTGTCCTGCGATTGTACAGCCCCGTCGGCGCTCCACTCGCGACCGCGCATATACGGCGACGGCTCGAAGCCGGGGTGGCGGCGGGTCTGGACGATGAAGATCACGAGACCGACGACGACGCCGGCGATCGCGGCCCACACGTTCGTACGCAGTCCGAAGAACACTTCGCTCGGGTCGATGCGGATCGACTCCCACACGATGCGGCCGGCGCTGTACCAGATGAGGTACAGGGCGAACAGGCGGCCCCACTGCAGGCGGAAGCGCTTGCCGGCCCAGAGCAGGAACAGCACGCCGAGCGTGTTCCAGATGACTTCGTACAGGAACGTCGGGTGGAAGAGGGTCCCCTCGGGAAGGCCCGCCGGCCACGCCGCGTTCGGGTAGTCGATCTGCAGGCCCCAGGGAAGGTCGGTCGGCAGGCCGTACAGCTCCTGGTTGAACCAGTTGCCGAAGCGCCCCATCGCCTGGGCGAGGAGGAGGCCGGGGGCGAGGGCGTCGGCGAAGCTCCAGAACCGGATGCCGGTCCACTTGCAGCCGAGCCACGCACCGATCGCGCCGCCGATGAGAGCGCCGAAGATCGCGATCCCGCCCTCCCAGATGAAGAAGATCGCCCAGATGTTCTTGCCCTCGCCGAAGTAGAAGCCCCAGTGGGTGACGACGTGGAAGATGCGCGCGCCGATGATGGCCAGCGGCACGGCCAGCAGGCAGATGTCGATGACGACCCACGGCTCCGCGCCCCGCTTGGTCAGCCGGTGGTTCGTCATCACGGCCGCCACGACGATGCCGGCGAGGATGCACAGCGCGTAGAAGTGGATGAACGGCCCCCCGGTCCACAGGCTGAAGCCGTTGATGGACGGGCTCGGGATGCTGGTGAGGACGTTCACGGCGGGAGAAAGCACGAGGGAAGTCTACTTCGCCGCGCCGCCTCGCCCGCTCCGGCGCCGCGCGACGTGTCGCGCAGGCGTCAGCGGGCGGTGCCGGCGGTGAGGGCGCGGGCTTCGGCGGTCAGGGCGTCGACCCCGCCGTCGCGCAGGGCGCGGACGAGCGCGGTGCCGACGATCGCGCCGTCGGCGTACTCCAGCACGCCCGCCACCTGGTCGGGCGTGGAGATGCCGATGCCGACGCAGGCGTGCTCGACGCCGTGCTCGCGCAGGCGCGCGACGAGGGTGCGGGCCGCGGCATCCAGCTCGGCGCGCTCGCCCGTGATCCCCATGGTCGACACCGTGTAGACGAAGCCCGTCGAGCTCTCCGCGATCATCTGCAGCCGCTCGTCGGTCGACGTCGGGGCGGCGAGGAACACCCGGTCGAGGCCCGTGCGCTCGGAGGCGGCGATCCAGTCCGCCGCGGCATCGGGCGTGATGTCGGGGGTGATCAGGCCCGCTCCGCCGGCGGCGAGGAGGTCGTCGGCGAACCGATCGACGCCGTATTGCAGCACGGGGTTCCAGTACGTCATCACGAGGATCGGCACGTCGACGCGCGCCGCGATCTCGCGCACCACGGTGAACGTGTCGCGCAGCCGGAAGCCGGCGGCGAGGGCGGCCTGCGTCGCTTCTTGGATGACCGCGCCGTCCATGACCGGGTCGGAATACGGCGGGCCGAGCTCGAGGATGTCGGCGCCCGCCTCGGCCAGGGCCACGGCGGCGTCGATCGACGTCTGCAGGTCGGGGTAGCCGATCGGCAGGTAGCCGACGAACGCGCCGCGACCGGCGGCCTTCGCGGCGTCGATGGCGGCGGCGACCCGGCTCACAGCTCGATCCCTTCGCCCGAGGCGGCGTCGTCGTCGGGGGGCGTCTGCACCGGATCAGCCCCCTCGTCGTACAGGCCGAACCAGGTCGCGGCGGTGTCCATGTCCTTGTCGCCGCGGCCCGACAGGCTCACCGCGATGATGGCGTCGGGGCCGAGCTCGCGGCCGAGGCGCAGCGCGCCGGCGAGGGCGTGCGCCGACTCGATCGCGGGGATGATGCCCTCGGTGCGGCTGAGCAGCCGCAGCGCGTCCATCGCCTCGGCATCCGTCGCCGGGATGTACGTCGCGCGGCCGATGTCGGCGAGCCACGCGTGCTCCGGGCCGACGCCCGGATAGTCCAGGCCCGCGGAGATCGAGTGCGACTCGATGGTCTGGCCGTCCTCGTCCTGCAGGACGTAGGTCTTGGCGCCGTGCAGGACGCCGGGGCGGCCGCGTTCGATGGATGCCGCATGCTTGTCGGTGTCGACGCCGTCGCCCGCCGCCTCCACGCCGTAGAGCGCCACGTCCTCGTCGTCGAGGAACGCGTCGAACATGCCGATCGCGTTCGAGCCGCCGCCGACGCACGCGACGACGGCGTCGGGCAGGCGCCCGGTCTCGTCGAGCAGCTGCGCGCGCGCCTCTTCGGAGATGATCTTCTGGAAGTCGCGCACCATCGCCGGGAACGGATGCGGGCCGGCCGCGGTGCCGAAGATGTAGTTCGTCGTCTCGACCGACGCGACCCAGTCACGGTACGCCTCGTTGATCGCGTCCTTCAGCGTGCGCGAGCCGCTCGTGACGGGCACGACCTCGGCGCCCAGTAGCCGCATGCGCGCGACGTTGAGGGCCTGACGCTCGGTGTCGACCTCGCCCATGTAGATCGTGCAGTCGAACCCGAACAGGGCCGCGGCGGTCGCCGTCGCGACGCCGTGCTGACCGGCGCCGGTCTCCGCGATGACGCGCGTCTTGCCGAGGCGCTTCGTGAGCAGCGCCTGGCCGATCACGTTGTTGATCTTGTGCGAGCCGGTGTGGTTGAGGTCCTCGCGCTTGAGGAAGACGCGCGCTCCTCCGGCGTGCGCCGCGAACCGCGGCACCTCGGTGAGTGCGGACGGCCGACCCGCATACGAGTGCAGGAGCGCCTCGAACTCGGCCTGGAACGCCGGGTCGGCCTTGGCGGCCTCGTACTCCGCGGTCAGCTCGTCGATCGCCGCGATGAGCGACTCGGGCATGTAGCGGCCGCCGAAGTCCCCGAAGAAGGGGCCGTGCTGATCGCGCAGGCTCGTCGTCGTCACTTTCCCGCCTCCAGGAATGCGTGCAGGGTGGTCACCGGGTCGTTCGTCACGAGGGCTTCGCCGACGAGCACGACGTCGGCGCCGGCGGCGCGGTAGTGCGCGACATCGACGGGGGCGAGCACGGCCGACTCGGCGATCTTGACGGCATCCGCCGGGAAGTGCTCCGCCAGCGACCCGAACAGGTCCTTGTCGAGCTCGAAGGTCGACAGGTTCCGCGCGTTGACGCCGATGAGGCGCGCGCCGAGGTCGGATGCCCGGTTGAGTTCGTCGCGCGAGTGCGTCTCGACGAGCGGCGTCATGCCGAGGTCGGTGACGAGGGCGAACAGCTCGCGCAGCAGCGGCTGCTCGAGCGCCGCCACGATGAGCAGGACGAGGTCGGCGCCGGACGCCCGCGCCTCGAGCACCTGGTAGGGCGTCGCGATGAAGTCCTTGCGGAGGACCGGGACGCCCACACGTGCCTTCACGGCCTCGAGGTCGGCGAGCGAGCCCTTGAAGCGGCGTCCCTCGGTCAGCACCGAGATGGCCGACGCGCCGCCCTGCTCGTACAGCGCCGCCTGGTGGGCGGGGTCGGGGATCGCCGCGAGGTCGCCGCGCGACGGGCTCGCACGCTTGACCTCCGCGATGATCTTGACGCGGTCAGCGGGCGCGAGGGCGGCGAGGACGTCCCGCGCGGGAGACTGCGCGAGCGCGTCGCGCTCCACGTCGGCCAGGGGCCGGGTGGCGGCGCGAGCCTCGGCATCCTCCACGGCGCCGGCGGTGAGGCCTGCCAGCATGATCAGTGCTGCTTCGGCTTGTACTTGTCGCCGTAGGCGCCGTAGCCGGCCTTGGCCAGCGCCCAGCCGACGAGGGCGCCGACGATGAGGAGCCCGACCGATGCCCAGACGAGCACCGGCATGTCGAGGACGAAGAACAGCGTGCCGAGCGTGACCGCCAGGAGCATGATGACGACGGCCGTCCAGGCAGCCGGCGAGTGTCCGTGGCCGGGGTCGTCGATGCTGTTGCTCATGGTTCTCCCTCGTGAGGCTTCGGGCGCGTCGGTGTCAGTCTAGCGGGCGGTGGGATCGTCCCCGTGCGACAGGTCGTCCCACGAATCGATCGCCCGGTCGCGTGACGCGTCGTGCGGACGGGGGCCGGAGGCCGCGGTCGCCGCCCGGTCGGCGTCGGTGCGGTAGCGGCGGCCCGCGCCCCGCCAGGTGTGCGCCGTCGCGAGAGTCAGGACGCCCCCGACGGCGACGAGGGCGCCGGCGACGACCGTGAGCCACGGCCATGCGGTGCCGTCGATCGTCCGCACGAGACTCGCGACAGCGTCGGGCCCCGACAGGCCGGTGGCCTCGGTCACGGCGGAGGCGACGGCGTCGAGCGGATGGGTGGTGGCGACGCGCCAGGCGCCCACGACCAGCGTGCCGCCGATCGCGGCGGCGAGCAGGCCGAACACGTAGCGCAGCACACGCCCGACGACGGTGAGGGCGAGGCCCAGCGCGAGGGCGGCCAGGCTGAAGGGCGCCAGCAGCGTCAGCGCGGAGGCGCCGGGCACCGCCAGAGCCGCCGTGGCGCCCGCGCTGAGGGTCACCTCCAGCCAGGTCTGGGTCGACGAGATGATCGCGACCGCTCCCCCGGCGATGATCGCGAGCACGGCCAGCATCCGTGCCCGTGCGATCACGGTGTCGCCTCGGATCCGTCTGCGGCGTCCGGCGCGTGTCCGGTCGCGGGATCGAGGTCGTCGGCGTCGAAGCAGGTGTGGTCGCCGGTGTGGCAGGCGGCGCCGATCTGCTCGACGGCGATGAGCAGCGCGTCGCCGTCGCAGTCCAGGCGCGCACCGCGCACGTACTGCGCATGCCCCGACGTGTCGCCCTTGCGCCAGTACTCCTGACGCGAGCGCGACCAGAACGTCACGCGGCCTTCCGTGAGCGTGCGGCGCAGCGCCTCGGCATCCATCCACCCGAGCATCAGCACCTCGCCGGTGTCGTACTGCTGGATGATCGCCGGGGCGAGCCCGTCGTCGTTGAACGCGACGCGAGCGATGCGCTCGTCCACGGAAGTCATCGGCGCACCTCGATGCCGTCCGCGACGAGCGCGTCCTTGACCTCGCCGATCGAGAGCTGGCCGGAGTGGAAGACGGATGCCGCCAGCACCGCGTCGGCGCCGGCGCGCAGCGCGGGGGCGAAGTCGGTGACCGCCCCGGCGCCGCCGGAGGCGATCACGGGCACGCTCGACAGCTCCCGCATGAGGCCGACGAGCTCGAGGTCGAATCCGTCCTTCGTGCCGTCGGCGTCGATCGAGTTCACGAGCAGCTCGCCGACGCCGCGGTCGATGGCCTCCCGCGCCCAGTCCAGCGCGTCAAGATCGGTCGCGGTGCGGCCGCCGTGGGTCGTCACGACGAAGCCCGACCGCGTGCCGGCGGCGCGCTTGACGTCGAGCGAGAGCACGAGCACCTGGGAGCCGAAGCGATCGGCGATCTCGTCGATGAGCGCAGGCCGGGCGATGGCCGCGGAGTTCACCCCGACCTTGTCGGCGCCGACGGCCAGCAGCCGCGCGACGTCGTCGGTGCTGCGCACGCCGCCGCCGACGGTGAGCGGGATGAAGACCTCTTCCGCGGTGCGCCGCACCACGTCGTAGGTCGTGGCGCGCTCATCGACGGTCGCGGTGACGTCGAGGAAGGTCAGCTCGTCGGCGCCCTGCGCGTAGTACAGCGCCGCCAGCTCGACCGGGTCGCCCATGTCGCGCAGGTTCTCGAAGTTCACGCCCTTGACGACGCGGCCCGCCGCGACGTCCAGGCACGGGATGACCCGGCACGCGAGGGTCATCACAGCCTTGCGTTGTGGATAGGCGTCACGAGGATCGCGCGCGCCCCGATCGCGTACAGCGCGTCCATCACCTGGTTGACGGTCCCCCGCGGGCTCATGACGCGTACCGCCACCCACGCCGGGTCGCGCAGCGGCGAGATCGTCGGGGACTCGATCCCCGGGGCGAGCGCGACGGCCGCGTCGACGAGGTCGGCGGGCAGGTCGTAGTCGATGAGCACGTAGCGGCGCGCGACCATGACGCCGCGCAGGCGCCGCAGCAGCGTCTCGGTGCCGTCGGCCTCGACGGGCGCGCCGATCAGCACGGCCTCCGACTCCAGCAGCACCGGGCCGAAGATCTCCAGCCCCGCCTGCCGGAGGGTCGTTCCCGTGGAGACGACATCGGCGACGGCGTCGGCGACGCCCAGCTGCACGGCGGACTCCACGGCGCCGTCGAGCGGCACCAGGTCGACGGCGACGCCCTGCTCGTCGAGGAAGCCGTCCACGAGACCCGGATACGCGGTCGCGACCCGCAGCCCCTCGAGGTCGGTCACGGTGGTGAAGCGTCCGGGAGGACCGGCGAAGCGGAAGGTCGACCCGCCGAAGCCGAGCTGCTCGATCTCGCGCGCCCCCGGCATCCGTGCATCGAGGAGGAGGTCGCGGCCGGTGATGCCGACGTCGAGCGCGCCGGAGCCGACGTAGGTCGCGATGTCCTTCGGGCGCAGGTAGAAGAACTCGACCTCGTTGACCGGGTCGATGACGTGGAGATCTTTCGGGTCGCGGCGGCCGGTGTAGCCGGCCTCCGCGAGCATCTCGGCGGCGGTGTCGGCGAGCGACCCCTTGTTCGGCACGGCGATTCGCAGCATGTCCGTCGGCATTTCGGTGAGCGGGCTTTCGGTGTCTGGGATGTCAGTCGGAGCGGAGCAGATCTGCTCAGAGATGTCGGTAGACGTCCTCGAGCGACAGTCCCTTGGCGAGCATCAGCACCTGCAGGTGGTACAGCAGTTGCGAGATCTCCTCGGCGGTCTCCGCGTCGGACTGGTACTCGGCGGCCATCCAGACCTCGGCCGCCTCTTCGACGATCTTCTTGCCGATGGCGTGCACGCCGCGGTCGAGCTGCGCGACGGTGCCGGATCCTTCGGGGCGTGCGGCTGCGGTCGCGGTCAACTCCGCGAACAGCGCATCGAACGTCTTCACCCTGACAGGCTACCGGTCCGGGCGGGGGCGGTGCGCCGCGCCGGGTTCAGTGGTGGTGCGTCGAGCCGGCGAGGCCGCGCAGCGCCTCGATCGCACGCGCGGGGTCGTCGGCGCCGAAGACGGCGGAGCCGGCGACGAACGTGTCGGCTCCGGCCTCGGCGGCCTGCGCGATCGTTGACTCGGAGACGCCCCCGTCGACCTGCAGCCACACCTGCGAGCCGCGCCGGCGGGCCTCGTCGTGCAGCCGGGCGAGCTTGGGCATCTGATCGGCCATGAACGACTGACCGCCGAAGCCCGGCTCGACGGTCATCACGAGGATCTGGTCGAACTCGTCGAGCACGTCATACAGCCCCTCGACGGGGGTGGCGGGCTTGACGGCGACGCCGGCGCGCGCGCCGATCTGCCGCAGCCGCCGGGCGAGGCTGACCGGGGCGGTGGCCGCCTCGAGGTGGAAGGTGACGGATGCCGCGCCGAGCTCGGCATAGCCGGGGGCCCACCTGTCGGCATCCGTGATCATGAGGTGCACATCCAGCGGAACCGGGCTCGTGGCCTGAATGCGCTCGACCATCTGCGGCCCGAAGGTGAGGTTCGGCACGAAATGGTTGTCCATCACGTCGACATGCACGAAGTCGGCGGCCGCGATGCGGCCGAGTTCGGTCTGCATGTTCACGAAGTCGGCGGCCAGGATGCTGGGGTTGATGCGGATGCTGTCGGGCACCAGTCCACCCTAAGCGGTGCCTGCGGGGTCGCCCGTGGTCGTCATGCGCGCGGGATGGCGCCCCCGCGGCGGCGGCGATCGCGGGCGTGCGGAGTCAGCGGCGGCGCAGCAGCGAGATGGACATCGCGTCCGTCCCGTGGCGGTGGGGCCACAGCTGCGCACGCCCGGACCCGTCCGCCGGGGCGGCGAGGTCGATGGGCGCGACGCTGAGACCGGCGACGACAGCGCGGGCGTCGAGCTCCTCCACGCGATCGCCGAGGGTCCGCAGCGCCTCCGAGACGACCGCGGCGGTCTCGGCCAGATGCGGGGAGCACGTGACGTACGCGACGATCCCGCCCGGCGTGAGCGCATCGAACGCCGCCGCGAGCAGCTCGGCCTGCAGCGCCGCGAGTTCGGGCACATCGGCGGGCTGCTTGCGCCAGCGTGCCTCCGGGCGACGGCGGAGGGCGCCGAGGCCCGTGCAGGGCGCGTCGACGAGGATGCGGTCGTAGCGGCCGTGCGCCGCGCGGGTGCGGCCGTCCTCCTCCGACACCGGCACCGGC
>JAEYAG010000012.1 GCA_023451265.1 Actinomycetes bacterium
CGGGGCGAGGACGTCCGGCACACGCGGCATCCCGAGGTTCACAGCTGGCACCGGACCAGCCTACGCCGCGGCGGCAGAACGAAGGCTGAGCACTGCCGCTAACGTGTGCGCATGAGCCTCGTCCACCGCATCGCTCCCATGACCGGTCGCGACCCGCACGAGAAGCACCGCGCCGCCACGCCGCTGGAGCTGCTGTTCGACCTCACCTTCGTGATCGCCTTCAGCCAGGCCTCGTCGCAGGCCGCGCACTACTTCGAGGAAGGCAAGACCGGCACCGCTCTCCTCGGCTTCGCGATCGGCGTCTTCGCCGTCACCTGGGCCTGGATCAACTTCTCGTGGCTGGCGTCGGCGTACGACACCGACGACGTCTTCATGCGCCTCGCGACCTTCGTCGAGATGATCGGCGTGATCATCATGGCGCTGGGGCTCCCCGACTTCTTCCACTCCCTCGACGCCGGCGGGCACATCCACAACGAGGTGCTCGTGGCCGGCTACGTGGTGATGCGCGTCGCGACCATCGCGCTGTGGCTTCGCGCGGCGCGGCAGGATGCCGCCCGTCGCCGAACCTGCCTGACCTACGCCGAGGGCATCGCGATCGTGCAGGTCGCGTGGATCGGCGTGATCTTCGCGAACCCTCCGGCGTGGGTGGCGCTGACGCTCATGGTCATCCTCGCCGTCGCCGAGATGGCGGTACCGGTCATCGCCGAACGGCCCGGCACGCCGGGCGGCGGCCCGCCCTGGCACGCGCATCACATCGCCGAGCGGTATTCGCTGCTGGTGATCATCACCCTCGGCGAAGTGATCCTGGGCACGGTCCTCGCGATCTCCGCCGTCGTCCAGGACGACGGCTGGTCGGTCGAGGCGGTGCTCGTCGCCTTCGGCGGCACCCTGCTGGCGTTCGCGATGTGGTGGGCGTACTTCGTGGTGCCGTCGGGCCGCATCCTGCACGCGCACCGCGACCGGGCGTTCCCGTGGGGCTACCTGCACATCGCCATGTTCGGCTCGGTCGCCGCCGTCGGTGCGGGCCTGCACGTCGCGGCGAACGTGCTCGGCCATGAGGCGCACGAGATCGATCGGACGTATGCACTGTGGACGGTCGCCGGGCCCGTGCTGGCGTTCGTCGTCGTGCTGTCGGCGCTGTACGACATCCTGGTGCGCCGCTTCGACCTCTGGCACCTCGGCATGCTCGTCGCCGCGGTCGCCGTCATCGCGGTGGCGGTCATCGCCTCGACGGCGGGAGCGAGCCTCGGCGTCACGATCGTCATCGTCGCGTGCGCGCCCCTGGCGATCGTCGTCGGCTACGAAGCCGGAGGTCACCGCCGGGCTGCCGCCGATCTCGACCGCCTGGGCGCGTGAGGCAGCGGCGCGTGAGGCAGCGGCGCGCCGTCTGATATCGTGACCGCATGTTCGCGCGCAGCTCCTGGTGGCACACCCGCTGAGGCGGTGTGGACGCGCGACCGGTAATCCCGACGAGACACAGACCGCCCATCGAGGCGGTCTTTTCGTTCCAGCGACGAGGCGGTCCGCCCGAACCACAGAAAGGCCCGGCATGACTCCGAGCCCGTCCGCCCAGCCCGAGACCCTCTCCGCCGTCATCGCCTCCGGCGCGCCCTTCGCGCTCATCGCGCGCGACGAGAACACCGTCGAGCTGCTCACCGGCGACGTCGTCGACGTCGCGCTCCTCGCCGACATCCCCCTGACGGATGCCGCCGGCGCACCGCGGGAGGTGCTCGCCCTCGTGCCGTACCGGCAGGTCGTCGAGCGCGGCTTCGAGTGCCACGACGACGCCGCGCCGCTGCGCTGCCTCGCCGTCGCCGAGCACACCCACCTGCCGCGCGCCGACGTGCTCGCCGCGCTCCCGACGGCGCCGGTGCCGCTGCGCGACGCCGGCTTCGACATCGCCGACGCGGAGTACGCCGACATCGTCCGCACCGTGATCGCCGACGAGATCGGGCGAGGCGAGGGCGCGAACTTCGTCATCCGCCGCGACTACACGGCCTCCGTCGACGGCGACGCGCTCACCGCCGGCCTCACCTGGTTCCGGGCGCTGCTCGAGCACGAGCGCGGCGCGTACTGGACCTTCCTCGTCTCCACCCCCGGGCATCTCGCCGTCGGCGCGAGCCCCGAGGCGCACGTCAGCGCGACGGGCGGCGTCGTCACGATGAACCCGATCTCGGGCACATTCCGCCACCCCGCCGGCGGCGCGACGGCCGACACCCTCGCAGAGTTCCTCGGCTCCACGAAGGAGACCGAGGAGCTGTTCATGGTCGTCGACGAGGAGCTCAAGATGATGAGCGCCGTCTGCAGCGACGGCGGCCGCATCACGGGCCCGCACCTGAAGGAGATGTCGCGGCTCACCCACACCGAGTACATGCTGCGCGGACGCAGCACGATGGATCCCCGCGACATCCTGCGCGAGACGATGTTCGCGCCGACCGTCACCGGCTCGCCGATGCAGAACGCGTGCACGGTCATCAAGCGGCACGAGCGCACCCCGCGCGGGTACTACTCCGGCGTGGCCGCGCTGTTCACCCCGACGGATGCCGGGGGCCACGACCTCGACGCCCCCATCCTCATCCGGACCGCGTACCTCGTGGACGGCCGGCTGCGCGTGCCGGTCGGGGCCACGCTCGTGCGCCATTCCGACCCCGACGGCGAGGTGAGCGAGACCCACGGCAAGGCGGCCGGCGTGCTCGGCGCGATCGGCGCGGTGCCGCGCGATGAGGTCGCCGAGGCCGCGGCGCTCGACGAGGATGCCCCCACCGCCGTGCCGCGCCTGCTCGCCGACGACCCCCACATCGCGGCGCTGCTCGCCGCGCGCAACGAGCGCCTCGCCCCGTTCTGGCTGAACCCGCAGTCCACCGGCGAGGCGGGGCCGTTCGCCGGGCTGACGGCGGTCGTGGTCGACGCCGAGGACCGATTCACGACAATGCTCGCCCACCAGCTGCGTCATCTCGGGTTCGCCGTGACGATCGTGCCGTGGGACCGGTCGGATGCCGCCGCGCAGGATGTCGCCGACCTCGTCGTAGCGGGCCCCGGCCCGGGCGACCCGCGCGACGGCGCGAACGCGCGCATCGCGGCGATGCGCACGGTCGTCGACGCCCGCCTCGCGAGCGGCCGGCCGCTCGTGGCCGTCTGCCTCAGCCACCAGATCCTCGCCGACCGGCTCGGCATCGGGCTCGGCCCGCTGGCGGCGCCGCACCAGGGCCTGCAGAAGACCATCGACGTGTTCGGGACACCGGCATCCATCGGCTTCTACAACACCTTCACCGCGCGGGTCGAGCCGGGCACCACGACGCTCGGAGCGACACAGATCGCCGCCGACCCGGCATCCGGCGACGTGTACGCGCTGCGTGGCCCCGGCTACGCGTCGGTGCAGGGGCACCTGGAGTCGATCCTGTCCCGCGACGGACTCGCGACCCTCGAGCG
Source organism: Actinomycetes bacterium (assembly GCA_023451265.1). Lineage (GTDB taxonomy): Bacteria > Actinomycetota > Actinomycetes > Actinomycetales > Microbacteriaceae > Microbacterium. Next base: position 3,430 of record JAEYAG010000012.1, read on the forward strand.
CCTCGTCGCACACGCGGTGGCGCCCGCCGCCGCGGCGTAGCGGTCGCCGCGGGGTCAGCCTCCGATCAGCCGCACCGGGTTGATGAGGTCGGCGAGGATGAGGATGCCGCCCATCACGACCAGCGCGATGACCACGACGAACGTCACCGGCACGAGCCGCGTCGCATCCACCGGGGCGGGCGGCGGACGCCGCCAGAGCTTCGCCCACGCCCGCTTGATCCCGTCCCACAGCGCCACGACGACGTGCCCGCCGTCCAGCGGCAGCAACGGGATGAGGTTGAAGACGAACAGCGCGATGTTCAGCGCCCCGAGCAGGCCCAGCAGCGTCGACACCCGGTCGAGCACCGGCGCGTCGGTGGCCGCGACCTCACCCGCCAGGCGCCCCACGCCGACGACCGACAGCGGGCCGTTGGGGTCGCGGTCCTGGCCGGTGATCATGTCGGCGGCGGTCTGGTAGACCCGCGCGGGCAGCTGCCACATGATGCCGGCGACCTGCCCCGCCTGCGCGAACGCCGCTTCGGGGCCCTCCCAGATCGGCTGGCGGACGTACTCGGTCGTCGCCGTCATCCCGACGAATCCGACCTGCGCGGTCGTGATCTCGCCGTCGGCCTGCTGCACCTGGCGCTCGGCGAGCATCGGCGTCACCCGCAGGGTCTGATCGGTGCCGTCCCGGTTCACGACGACGTCGAGCGGGCGGTTCGGAGACGCCTGGATGATGGCGGATGCCGCGGCGAAGCTGTCGACGTCGGTGCCGTCGACCGAGACGATGACGTCGCCGGGCTGGATGCCGGCCTCGGCGGCGGGAGATGCGGGATCGTCGGCGGTGCAGGTGGTCTGCGTCGACCCGGCCGGCAGCACGCACTCGCTGACCGCGGCGATCGTCGTCGTCGCGGTCTGCACGCCGATGCCGCTGAAGACGGTCGTGAACAGCACGATCGCCAGGAGCAGGTTCATGAGCGGTCCGCCGAGCATGACGATGACCCGCTGCCAGACGGGCAGTTCGTAGAACGCCCGGCGCCCGTCGTCGCCGGCGAGGGTCTCGTCGTTGGCGAGCCGCGCGTCCTGCACCATCGTCGCGAAGAAGCCGCCGCCCGCCTTGCCGGCCGTGCCCGCGGGAGCGGCCGCCGCGTCGGCATTCGCTTTCGCCGTCGTGTCCGGTGGCGGCGGGTACATCCCGGCCATGGAGATGTAACCGCCGAGCGGCAGCGCTTTGAATCCGTACTCGGTCTCGCCGATGCGCCGTGACCACAGCGTCGGGCCGAAGCCGATCATGTACTGACCGACCCGCACGCCGAACTTCTTGGCGGGTACGAGGTGACCGATCTCGTGCAGGGCGATGGACACCGCCAGTCCGACGACCAGCAGCACGACGCCGATGAGGAAGGCGATGACGGTCACGAGGGTCGAGGCTATCGTCACCCGCTTTGAGTTTGCCCAACCGGCTGGGGCACGGCCGGTAGGCTCGACGGGTGGATTCCGGGCAGCAGGCGGCGCGACGCGCGCGGGCGCTGCGCGGGTTCGCGGCGGCATCCGTCGCCGTCCTCGTCTCGGCCACCGCCCACACGCTCTCCGGCGGCGGCGCTCCGCCGGCCTGGCTGCTGGTGGCCGTCGCGCTGCTGGCGACCCCCGTCGCCGTCGCCCTCGTCGGCGACCGCCCCCGCCC
>JAEYAG010000142.1 GCA_023451265.1 Actinomycetes bacterium
CGCTCGTCTGCGCGGCGTTCAACGCCGACTTCGACGGTGACCAGATGGCCGTGCACCTGCCGCTGTCCGTCGAGGCGCAGGCCGAGGCGCGCATCCTCATGCTCGCGTCGAACAACATCCTGAAGCCCTCCGACGGCCGCCCGGTCACCCTGCCCTCGCAGGACATGATCATCGGCCTGCACCACCTGACCACGGTCAAGGAGGGTGCCGCGGGCGAGGGTCGCGTGTTCGGCTCGGTCGGCGAGGCGATCCTGGCGAAGGACGAGGGCACCCTCGACCTGCAGGCCAAGGTCCGCATCCGCATCCCGGGGCTCACGTTCCTGGAGGGCGAAGCGCCCGAGGGCTACGAGCGTCACGGTCTCGTGGACGCGTCGCTGGGACAGGCGATCTTCAACGACACCCTGCCCAAGGGCTACCCGTTCGTGCGCGAGCAGGCCGACAAGGGCAAGTTGTCGCAGATCGTCAACAAGCTCGCCGAGGAGTACCCCAAGGTCGAGGTCGCCGCGTCGCTGGACCGCATCAAGGATGCCGGCTTCCACTGGGCCACGCGCTCGGGTGTGACCGTCGCGCTCAGCGACGTCCTGACCCCGCCGAACAAGGCCGAGATCATCGCCAAGTACGAGAAGCAGGCGCAGAAGGTCCAGAGCCAGTTCGAGAACGGTCTCGTGACCGACGCCGAGCGTCGCCAGGAGCAGATCAAGATCTGGACCGAGGCGACCGACGAGGTGCAGGCCGCGATGAAGGCCAACTTCCCGGCCGACAACACCATCAACCGCATGGTGAGCTCGGGCGCCCGTGGTAACTGGCTGCAGATCCGTAACATCGCCGGCATCCGAGGCCTCGTCAACAACACCAAGGGCGAGATCATGCCCCGTCCGATCATCTCCTCGTACCGCGAGGGTCTGAGCGTGGCGGAGTACTTCACGGCGACGCACGGTGCCCGTAAGGGTCTGGCCGACACGGCCCTGCGCACCGCCGACTCGGGCTACCTGACGCGTCGACTCGTCGACGTGTCGCAGGACGTCATCATCCGTGAGGACGACTGCGGCACGACGAAGGGCCTCGAGTTCACGATCGCCGCTCCGGGTGCCGACGGCGCCCTGGTGCGCGACGCGAACGTCGAGAACTCCGTGTTCGCGCGCACCCTCGCGGCCGACGTCGTCTCGCCCTCGGGCGAGGTCGTCGCCGAGGCGGGCGACGACGTGGGCGACGTGCTCATCGACAAGCTGGTGGATGCCGGTGTCGAGACCATCAAGGTCCGCTCCGTCCTCACCTGCGACTCGGCGGTCGGCGTCTGCGCGAAGTGCTACGGCCGTTCGCTCGCGACCGGCAAGCTCGTCGACATCGGCGAGGCCGTCGGCATCATCGCGGCCCAGTCGATCGGTGAGCCCGGCACGCAGCTGACGATGCGTACCTTCCACACCGGTGGTTCCGCGTCGGCCGACGACATCACGCAGGGTCTGCCGCGCGTGCAGGAGCTCTTCGAGGCCCGCACCCCGAAGGGTGCGTCGCCGATCGCCGAGGCCGACGGCCGCATCACGATCGACGAGACCGATAAGGCCAAGAAGGTCATCCTGACGCCCGACAACGGCGACGAGCCGCACGTCTACCCGGTCCTCAAGCGCGCGACGCTGCTGGTCGAGGACGGGCAGCACGTCACGGTCGGTCAGCCGATCCTCGTCGGAACGCTCGACCCCAAGGAGGTCATGCGCGTGCAGGGTGCCCGCGAGGTGCAGAAGTACCTCGTCGGCGGCGTGCAGGGCGTGTACCGCTCGCAGGGTGTGCCGATCCACGACAAGCACATCGAGGTCATCGTGCGCCAGATGCTGCGCAAGGTCACCGTCGTCGACCACGGCGAGACCTCGCTGCTGCCCGGCGAGCTGGTGGACTTCAAGCGCTACCAGCAGATGAACCGTGAGGCCGTGGCAGAGGGCAAGCGCCCCGCGTCGGGCCGCCCGGAGCTGATGGGTATCACGAAGGCGTCGCTCGCGACGGAGTCGTGGCTGTCGGCCGCGTCGTTCCAGGAGACCACCCGCGTCCTCACGCAGGCGGCCATGGAGGGCAAGAGCGACCCGCTCGTCGGCCTCAAGGAGAACGTCATCATCGGAAAGCTCATCCCCGCCGGCACCGGCCTTGCGAAGTACCGCAACGTCGTGGTCGAGGCGACGGAGGAGGCCAAGAGCGAGCGGTACCCCAACCGCATCTTCGCCTCGGACGGCGCGTACAGCGACGCCGACCTGAGCTACGTCGACTTCGACAGCTTCTCGACGGACGACTTCACGCCCGGCACCTATAACTGAGCGCACGAGCGCCATCCCCGGAGGGCCCCAGGATCATCGCGATCCTGGGGCCCTTCGACACGCTCAGGAACCACCCTTCGGCGCGCTCAGGAACCACCCGCCACCACGCTCAGCAACACCCGCCACGCGGGTCGCTGAAGAAGGTGGCGCAACACGCGGCATCCCTCGCCTCGAGGTGGCCGTTTGCGCCACCTGTTTCCCCGTCTGCAGGAGGCCGCCGGGGCGAATCGCGGGCGCCGCGGCGAGGGCTCACCGGCTCGACGCCCGGGCACGCCTAGCCTGGGGGGCATGGCACGAGTCGGCGGCAGGAACGCGTTCTTCGCGTGGGTCGTCGGTCTCGGCTGCGCCGGCGTCGTCGGGGTGCTCGCGTTCCTCGCGATCCCGATGATCCCGGCATCCGTCTCGTGGGTGGGCGGCGCCGTCGGCGGTGCGATGGATCCCGCCGCGACGTCGGGTCCCGTCGCCGCCGGAGACGAGGATGCCGCGGCCGGGACGCCCACCGAATGCGCGCAACTGTACGACCAGGCCCTATGGGCGACGATGCGCTTCACGAAGGGGGCCGTCCTCACGCCCTCGACCGACGCCCCCGCGACCACGGCGGAGGCCCTCGTCACGGCGCTGCAGCCCCAGGTGACGCTGACCTGCTCCTGGCACTCCGAGAAGGGCGACGTCACCTCGACGCTCGCGACCGTGCCGGCGGATGCCGGGGCCATCGCCGCCGCCGCGCTCCCGGGAGCGGGGTTCACGTGCACCGCCGAGGGCGAACGCGCCCGCTGCACGCGCACCGACGGCGACCTCGTCGAGACGATCGAAGCCGGCGGCGGACTGTGGCTGTCCACGAGCGAGAACGCGTGGCATCCGACGGAGTACGTCACCCGCACCTCCGCGCGGGTCTGGGGCTGACCGGCTACGGCGTCGGCGCGGCGGTCGGCGTGGCCGTGCGCGGGACCGCCGGCCACAGGTAGTCGATGATCGCGGCGGTGTACCCCTTCGGCGCGAGGTTCGAGTACTGCGTGTCGACGATGACGCCGTCGCGATAGAACAGCGTGCGCCCCTCCGTCACCCCGGGAAGCGTCGGGTGGTCCCACGTCTTCTCGCACCGGATGCCGCCGTCGGGCTCGTAGCAGGTGTAGCCCTCGTTGCCCAGCTCGTACAGGGCGTCGCGCGCCTCGCGCTCCGGCGAATAGCCGATCACGGTGACCAGCCGGGTGGCGACGGCGCCCGGCTCGCCCCACACGCACACCCGCGACGAGTCGGGGCGGATGCCGCCTCCCATACCGTCCGCGTTGAGAGGAACCCCCTCCAGTTGCGCGAGCACGCTGCCGGTCAGGATGTCGCGGCATCCCTGAGGCAGGTCGGCGGGAAGCGGGGTGGTCGAAGTCGAGGCGCCGATCGGGAAGGGGGCGATCGTGGCCTGCGGCGCCGGCGTCGCCGAGCTCGCGGAGGAGGTGGCAGGGCCGGCATCCGCCGTCGTGGCGGCGCCGTCGGGCGCGCCGGCGCATCCGCTCAGCACGGCGATCGCGCCGACCGCGCTGAGCAGGAGCGCGAGGGCGAGGCGGCGCGGAGCTGTCATGCCGCCACGATAGGCGCAGCCGCACGGATCGCCGTCGAGACACGTCGGCACGCCTCCACGTCGCCGCCGGGCCGCGGCGTTACGCTCACTGTGCGGCGGTCCGCAGATCTGTGAGGGATCGGCCCCGCGTGAGGAGCACACCGCCATGAGCGACCCCAAGTACGGCGAGCCGGTCGACGAGAACGTCACGGCATCCGAGCCCACCTCGGTGGACGACGCCGTCGCGAGCGCGCACGAAGGCCTCGCCGACGCCGAGGCGGCCTCGCGAGAGGTCGTCGTGGAAGAGCCCGTCGAGCCCGCGGTGGCCGCGGATGCCGACGCCCGCGTCGCGGAGCCGGCCGTGGCCGAGCCCGTGGCGGAGCCCGCCGTGGCGGAGCCCGCGATCGCGGAGCCCGCTACGGCCGAGCCCGTGGTCGCCGAGCCCGTGGCGGCGGAGCCCATCGAGCCCGCGCCCGTCTACGGCGGCTCCTACGCGAACGACCCCGTCGACGAGACCTACACGCCCGGCGCGTACTCCACCGACCCGGCGGCCGAGACGGTCGTGGTG
>JAEYAG010000238.1 GCA_023451265.1 Actinomycetes bacterium
GGCTGGGACGGCGCCGTCCGCGCCGTGCTCGCGGTGTCCGACACGGTGCGCGCCGACAGCGAGCGCACCGTCGCGGCGCTGCGCGCTCTCGGGCTCGACGTGATCCTGCTGACCGGCGACAACGAGGGCGCGGCGCGCGCCGTCGGCGCCGCCGTCGGCATCCCCCGGGTGATCGCCGGCGTCCTGCCGGAGGACAAGGTCGCCGAGATCGAGCGCCTGCAGCACAGCGGCCGCCGGGTCGCGATGGTCGGCGACGGCATCAACGACGCCGCGGCGCTGGCGACCGCCGACCTCGGCCTTGCAATGGGCGGGGGGACGGATGCCGCGATGCACGCCAGCGACATCGCCCTCACCGGGCACGGGCTCGCGCCGGTGCTGACCGCGATCCGCCTCAGCCGCCGCACGATGCGGATCATCCGCGGCAACCTGTTCTGGGCGTTCGCGTACAACGTGGCGGCGCTGCCCCTGGCGGCCCTCGGCCTGCTGAACCCGATGATCGCGGGGGCCGCGATGGCGTTCTCGAGCGTCTTCGTCGTGCTCAACAGCCTGCGCCTGCGCTCCGCGTCCTGACCCCGTGCCCCCGGCGCGTGCGGCGACGACCGCACGCGCCGGGGCACGGGCGCGCTAGACTGAGGGTCGGGGATCCGTCCGCCGTCGCCGCAGCTCGCAGAAGCGAGTGCCCGCAGCCGGGGGAGCGGACCTCGCGCTTTCCCTCCCGCGGCAGCCGCCGCGGACTCCGACCATCCGGTCGCTCGACCGGACGCACGCCGGTTCTCACCGGCGTCTCACGCTCAGGAGGAGCATGCCGCCCACGGCATCCATCGCCCCCGCCTCGCGCCGCCGCGGCTCGTCATCGCGGGGCTCCGCCGCCCGTCGCGACGACGACGCGCCGCTCATCCCGATCCTCGCCCGCAAGGTGCGCGAGGTCGAGGCCAAAGCCCAGCGCGGCAAGCTCGGGCCGACCAACCGGGTCAAGTTCCAGGTGATCGCATTCCTGGTGCGCGAGGAGCGCGCCCGCGTCAAGGCCGACGAGGCGATCGCCGCCGCCGCGCGTGCCGAACTGCTCAAGCGCCTCGACGGGGTGGCCACCATCCTCGCCAAGACCGCCGCCCGCGACACCTCCCTCATCCAGCTGCTCGAAGTCGACGCGGCCACCTCGCCCGTCGCCAAGCGGATGCGCCGCGACTGGCTGCTCGAGTCGGGCGCCGAACTGCCCGAGGACGAGCTGATCATCACCGACGTCGCCCCCGTGCAGACGCCCGTCGTCCCGGCCGCGCTCGCCGAACGGCAGGTGGTTCCGCCGCAGATCGAGGCGCGCCGCGAGGCCAACCCGTTCCTCGCCCCCGACGTGGCGCTGCGCGCCCCGGCATCCACCGTCCGTCGGCGCCTGGACAGCTGGGAGCTCATGGGCCCCCTCTACAAGGCGTTCGAGACCGGCGCCGGGGGAGCGGCGGCATCCATGGAACTGCCGCCCGTCCCGGAGTTCGACCGTCTCTCGCCCAAGGGGCTGGAGATCATGCCCCACCAGTCGCGGTTCCTCGAGGCCGTGCGCACCGGGCACCGGTCGTTCCTCCTCGCCGACGAGCCGGGTCTCGGCAAGACCGCGCAGTCGGTGCTCGCCGCCTCCGTCGCGAATGCCTACCCGCTGCTGGCGGTCGTTCCCAACGTCGTCAAGATGAACTGGGCGCGCGAAGTCGAGCGGTGGACGCCACAGCGTCGCGCGACCGTGATCCACGGCGACGGCGACACCGTCGACGCGTTCGCCGACGTGTTCATCGTCAACTATGAAGTGCTCGACCGGCACCTGTCGTGGCTCGGGTCGCTGGGCCTTCGGGGCATGGTCGTCGACGAGGCGCACTTCATCAAGAACCTCACCTCGCAGCGCTCGCAGAACGTGCTCGCGCTCGGCACCCGCATCCGCGAGCAGGTGCGCGACCCGCTCATGCTGGCGCTGACGGGAACCCCGCTCATCAACGACGTCGAAGACTTCGACGCCATCTGGCGCTTCCTCGGGTGGACCAACGGCGAGAAGCCGGGGCCCGAGCTCATGGCGAAGCTCGACGCGACCGGCCTCACCCCCGCCGACAAGGCGTTCTACCCCGAAGCGCGCGACGCCGTCATCTCCATGGGCATCGTCCGCCGCAAGAAGAAGGATGTCGCCGCCGACCTGCCCGACAAGCTCGTCGCCGACCTGCCCGTCGAGCTCGACGACGAGTACGGCCGCTCGATCCGGGCCGCGGAGCGCGAGCTCGGCGAGCGCCTCGCGGCGAAGTACCGTCGCATCATCGAGGCGCGCGGCGACGCGGTGCGTCTGGGCGAGTACGACGAGGACATCGTGCGCCTGGTCGCCCACGGCGAGCTGGAGGAGTCGAAGGCCGCCGGTGCCGGCGCCGACAACGTCTTCACCATGGTCCGCAAGATCGGTCAGGCCAAGGCGCTGCTGGCGGCGGACTACGCCGTGCAGCTGCAGCGCTCGGTCGGCAAGGTCGTGTTCTTCGCGAAGCACATCGATGTGATGGATGCCGCGGAAGCGCACTTCGCGGCATCCGGGCTGCGGACCATCTCCATCCGCGGCGATCAGTCGACGCCCGCGCGTCAGCAGGCGATCGACGCGTTCAACGGCGATCCCGACGTCGCGATCGCGGTGTGCTCGCTGACGGCGGCCGGCGTCGGCCTCAACATGCAGGCGGCCTCCAACGTCGTGCTCGCCGAGCTCAGCTGGACCGCCGCCGAGCAGACGCAGGCGATCGACCGCGTGCACCGCATCGGGCAGGACGAGCCGGTCACGGCGTGGCGGATCATCGCGGCGCACACGATCGACACGAAGATCGCCGAGCTCATCGACTCGAAGCAGTCCCTCGCCGCGCGGGCTCTCGACGGCGAGCAGGTCGACCCGACCTCGAGCGACTCGGTCCAGCTCTCGGCGCTCATGCACCTGCTGCGTCAGGCGCTGGTCGGCAGCTGACACGGCGCCGCCGGCTCCCGCCGCGACACCGGACCGGTCGTCCTTTTTGGACGGCCGGTCCGGTGGCATGCGGAGCCTCCGCGGCGATAGTGTCGACTGTGGCAGTGACGCCGGACGACCACCTAAACCGAAGGATCTCTCCATGAAGATCGGCATCCTCACCAGCGGCGGCGACTGCCCCGGACTGAACGCCGTCATCCGCGGTGTCGTGCTGAAGGGCACCACGAAGTACAACATCGAGTTCGTCGGCATCCGCGACGGCTGGCGCGGCGTCGTGGACGGCGACTTCTTCCCGCTCACGCGTCACGAGGTCAAGGGCCTGTCGAAGGTCGGCGGCACGATCCTCGGCACGAGCCGCACCAACCCGTACGAGGGTCCGCGCGGTGGCGCCGAGAACATCGCCAAGACGCTCTACGGTCACCACATCGACGGCATCATCGCGATCGGCGGTGAGGGGACCCTCGCCGCGGCGAACCGCCTGTGGGGCGACGGCATCAACGTCATGGGCGTGCCGAAGACGATCGACAACGACTTGCGCGCGACGGACTACTCCTTCGGCTTCGACACCGCCGTCAACATCGCCACCGAGGCCATGGACCGGCTGCGCACGACCGGCGACTCGCATCAGCGCTGCATGGTCGCCGAGGTCATGGGCCGCCACGTCGGGTGGATCGCGCTGCACTCGGGCATCGCCGCCGGCGCGCACGTCATCTGCATCCCGGAGGTGCCGATGTCGCTCGAGGAGATCACGGCGCAGGTGCAGCGTGCGCACGACCGTGGCCGCGCGCCGCTGGTCGTCGTGTCGGAGGGCTTCACCCTCAAGGGCATGGACGAGGCGTACAGCGACAAGGGGCTGGACGCGTTCAACCGTCCGCGCCTGGGCGGCATCGGCGAGGTGCTGGCGCCCGAGATCGAGCGGCTGACCGGCATCGAGACGCGCTCGACCGTGCTCGGCCACATCCAGCGCGGCGGCTCGCCCTCGGCGTTCGACCGCGTGCTGGCGACCCGGCTGGGCCTGCACGCCGCCGACGTCGTCGCCGAGGAGGCGTGGGGCCAGATGGTCTCCATGAAGGGCACCGACATCGTGCGGGTCTCCTTCGAGGAGGCCCTCGGCGAGCTCAACTCGGTGCCGCTGTACCGCTACGAAGAGGCCGCAGCCCTCTTCGGTTGAACCCGATGCCGCGCGCCGCGGCATCCGGCCGCTGCGCGTCTCGTCACGGACACAGGAAATCTCGCCGAGACAGGATGTGTCATCGATCACACGTCCTGTATCGGCGAGTTCTCCTGTCTTGGTGACGCGGAGGTCCGGCGCGGCGGGCAGACCATCGCTCTCTCCCCAGACGGCTGCCTTGCGGATCTGTCCACAGATCGTCCGTTCCCGGCGCCGGTTGCCGGGATGCGCAGCCAGTCTGGGGACGTGAAAACGCCCGAACAACTCGCTCAATGGCTCCGCCAGCACGATTCGGTCGCGCACACCACGGCGCTGCGCGCTGCGGGGTTCACGACCCACGCGATCCGCTCCGCGGTCGCCGCGGGCATCGCGTCCTGGGTGCGGCGGTCGTGGCTGGCGCTCCCGAATGCGCCCGCGCCGGTGCGCGTGGCCGTGGCGGCCGGCGGACGGCTGACGTGCCTCAGCGAGGCCGGGCTGTCGGGTCTATGGACGCCAGAGCATGAGCAGACTCACGTGGCGGTCGCCCCGACGGCGTCGCGGGTCGAGCGCCCGGGGCTGCGCCTGCACTGGAGCAAGCCGATCGTCCCGGTGGGGATCACCGCTGTGCGCGAGCCGCTGGTGAACGTGCTCGCGCATGTGGCCGCGTGTGTCCCGGTCGCCGATGCGTTGAGCGTCTGGGAGTCCGCGCTGCGCAAGCAGCGCATCTCGGCCGCAGAGATCGAGCGCGTGCAGTGGCATGGCACCGCGGCGCGGTCCATCGCCGCTCGCGCCTCACTGCTGTCCGACTCCGGGCTCGAGACCGTGTTCGTCGGGCTGATGCGCTCCATCGGCGTCGTCGTGCGGCAGCAGGTCAGGGTCGACGGCCGACGCATCGACGCCATCATCGGAGACCTCCTCGCGGTGCAGATCGACGGGTTCGCTCACCACCAGGCCGCCGACCGGCGCCGGGACCTCCGCGCGGACGCGAGGCTCGTGTTGCGCGGCTATACCGTGCTGCGGTTCGACTACTACCAGATCCTCTTCTGCCCCGACGAGGTCATCGCGACCATCCGGATGGCGATGGCGCAGGGCCTCCACCTCGCGCCCGCGCACCGCTGATCGCGCCGGTGCCGCGCGCCGCGGCATCCGACCTCGCGACGCGTGTCACGGACACAGGAAATCTCACCCAGACAGGATGTGTCATCGATGACACGTCCTGTCTCGGTGATTTCTCCTGTCTCGGCGACCTGCAGCTGCGACGGGCGGATGCCGGGGTCAGTCGCCGGCGAGGCCGAGCACGTCCAGCAGCCAGGCGAGCTCGAAGGCGCGCTGGTGCCAGGCGTTGTAGCGGCCGCTGACGCCGCCGTGCCCGGCGGCCATCTCGCACTTCAGCAGTGCATCCGCGCCGACCTCGCGCAGCCGGGCCACCCACTTGGCCGGCTCGACGTAGTACACGCGCGTGTCGTTGAGCGAGGTCACGGCGAGGATGCGGGGATAGCGCACCCCCTCGCGCACGTTCTCGTACGGCGAGTACGACTTCATGTACGCGTACACCTCGGCGTCGTGCAGCGGATCGCCCCACTCGTCCCACTCGATGACCGTCAGCGGCAGCGACGGGTCGAGGATCGTGGTCAGCGCGTCGACGAACGGCACATCCGCGAGGATCCCGGCGAACAGCTCCGGGGCGAGGTTCGCGACCGCGCCCATCAGCAGGCCCCCGGCCGACCCGCCCTCGGCGACCAGCAGCGACGGCGTCGTGACGCCGGCGTCGACGAGGTGCTGTGCGACCGCGACGAAATCGGTGAACGTGTTGCGCTTGTGCTGCAGCTTGCCGTCTTCGTACCACTGCCGGCCGAGCTCGCCGCCGCCGCGCACGTGCGCGATCGCGAACACGACGCCCCGGTCGAGCAGCGACAGGCGCGCGACGGAGAATCCCGGCTCGATCGAGTGCTCGTACGACCCGTACCCGTACAGGTGGACGGGGTGGGCGGCGCCGTCGCCGGGGTCGCCGAACGAGCGCTTCCACACGAGCGAGACGGGCACGCGCGTGCCGTCGGATGCCGTGGCCCACTCCCTGCGCTGCGCGTAGTCGGCGGGGTCGTAGCCGCCGAGCACCGGCTGGCGCTTGCGCAGCAGGAACTCGCCGCTGGCCACGACGTAGTCGTACACCGTCCCGGGGGTCACGAACGAGCCGTACCCGAGCCGCACCACCGGCGGCGCCCACTCCGGGTTGCCGGAGGCGCCGGCGGTGTACAGGTCTTCATCGAACGCGAGCTCGTCGACGCGGCCGCTCGCGTAGTCGAGCATGCCCATGCGCGCGAGCCCCTCGCGTCGATACGACACCACCGCCCAGTCGCGGAACGCCGACACGTCCAGCAGGCGCCGCCCGGGCTCGTGCGGCAGCACGACCTCGCGCGCGCCGTCCGGGTCGGCCGCCGAGACCCGCACGAGCTCGAAGTCCAGCGCGTCGTCGTTGTGCAGCACGTAGAGCACGTCCTCGCCGCCCACGACGGCGTGCGTCGCGGAGTACTCCACGCCCTCGCGGCGCGGCCAGATCGAGCGTGGCTCGGCACGCAGATCGGATGCCGGGACGAGATACTCCTCGGTCGTGATCGAGGAGCCCGCCTCGATCACCAGGTACTTCTCGCTGCGCGTGAACCCCGCTCCCACCCAGAACCGGTCGTCGGGCTCGTGGAAGAGGCGCACGTCGGCGTCGGCATCCGTCCCCACTTCGTGCAGCCACACCGTGTCGGGGCGCCACGCGTCGTCGACGGTCGTGTAGATGACGTAGCGGCCGTCGGGGGAGAAGCAGGCGCCGGACGACGTGTTCTCGACCGTGTCGGGCAGGTCTTCGCCCGTGGCGAGGTCGCGGATGCGGAGGGTGTAGCGCTCGTCCCCTTCGACGTCCACGCCGTAGAGCAGGCGGCCGCCGTCGGTGGAGACGTCGAAGCTGCCGAGCGAGAAGAACTCGTGGCCGGCGGCCTCGACGTTGCCGTCGAGCAGCACGGACTCACCGGTGACCGGCTCGCCGGGCGTGAGGACCGGCGGAGTCCAGTCGTCGGGCGAGGACAGCGGGGCGCGGCAGTGGATGCCGTACTGCTGTCCCTCGACGGTGCGGCCGTAGTACCACCAGTCGCCCTGGCGGGTCGGCACCGACAGGTCGGTCTCCAGCGTCCGGGAGCGGATCTCGCCGAAGATGCGCTCCCGCAGCCCCGCGAGGTGCGCCGTGCGCTGAGCCGTGTAGGCGTTCTCCGCCTCCAGGTGCGCGACGACGTCGGCATCCTCTTTCGCACGCAGCCACTCGTACCGGTCGACGACCTCGTCGCCGTGGTGGCTGCGGGTGATGGGGCGGGCAGGGGCGACGGGCGGGGCGGGCGTGCTCACGCGTCCACGGTAACCGACGGCTCTGCCCGCCCGGGCGGTTCTGCGAACACCGGCGGATGTGCGAGGATTTTCCTCGTCCGGTTGCCGGAACATGAACCCACGGTGAACTGTTCGTTCGCACCGCCGATCGCATCGGCTCCCTTCCCTGGAAATCCCGACGAAAGCGAACTGTGGAAACCGCTGCCCTCATCGTCGTGCTGGTCATCGCGCTGGCATTGTTCTTCGACTTCACCAACGGGTTCCACGACACCGCGAACGCGATGGCGACGCCGATCGCGACCGGGGCGCTCAAGCCCAAGGTCGCCGTCCTGCTGGCGGCGAGCCTCAACCTCGTCGGCGCGTTCCTGTCGACGGAGGTCTCCAAGACCATCTCGCACGGCATCATCCGCGAAGAGCAGATCACGCCACTGGACTTCCTGCCGATCATCTTCGCGGGGCTCATCGGCGCGATCACCTGGAACATGCTGACGTGGCTGCTGGGCCTGCCCTCCAGCTCGTCGCACGCCCTGTTCGGCGGCCTCATCGGTGCGACCCTGGTCGGTGCGAGCCTGCAGGCGATCGACTTCGGCATGGTGCTGAGCAAGGTCGTGCTGCCGGCGCTCATCGCTCCGTTCACGGCCGGCGTCATCGCGTTCCTCGTGACCCGGCTGGCGTATGCCGTCACGCGCCGCTACGACAGCAAGCCCGACGGACGCGACGGCTTCCGCTGGGGTCAGATCTTCACGTCGAGCCTCGTGGCGCTCGCGCACGGGACCAACGACGCGCAGAAGACGATGGGCGTCATCACGCTCGCGCTGATCATGGCGGGTTGGCAGGACAGCGACCACTCCGACCCGCAGACCTGGGTCATCTTCGCCTGTGCGTTCACGATCGCGCTCGGCACCTACATGGGCGGCTGGCGCATCATCCGCACGCTCGGCAAGGGCCTCACCGACGTCAAGCCCGCGCAGGGCTTCTCGGCCGAGACCTCCACCGCGGCGACGATCCTCGCCTCCAGTGCCCTCGGCTTCGCGCTGTCCACGACGCAGGTCGCGTCCGGCTCGGTCATCGGCTCGGGTCTCGGGCGGCGCGGGTCGAAGGTGCGCTGGCGCACGGTCGGGCGCATCGCCGTCGGCTGGGTGCTGACCCTCCCGGCATCCGCGGCCGTGGGAGCCGCCGCCGCCCTGCTGGTCGTGTGGTTCGGAAACTGGGGGATCGCCGTCGACGCCGTGCTGGCGGTGGCGATCATCGTGGGCCTGTTCTGGCGGTCGCGCCGCAACCAGGTGGACTCCTCGAACGCGATGAGCGAGGTCGCCGATTCGGGACTGGCCGTCAAGGTGCCGCGCAAGGCGCCCCCCACGCGCCGGCAGCGCGCGATCCTCCGGGAGGAGGCGCGGCTGAAGGCCGAGGCGAAGGCGAAGGAGAAGGCGGAGCGCAAGGCGAAGGCGAAGGCCGACGCGAAACAGGCCGCCGATGACCGCCGCGCCGCCGATAAGCAGCGCGCGGACGCGCAGAAGGCGCAGAAGGCGCAGAAGGCCGCGAAGAAGGAGGACCGGTGATGGACATCACGATCGACTGGTTCGCCTTCGTGCAGGTGTTCGCCGCCGCGCTCGTGGGCGCGCTCCTCGTCGTCGGGTTCTACGCCGTCGGACTGCGTCTGCTCGTCCGCGCCGGCCGTGCGCCGGTCGTGGCCCCGGCGGAGTTCACCGACGCGATCACGGTCATCACCGAGAAGGAAGCGCAGCGGGCCGCGAAGGCCGCGGCGAAGGCCGCGAAGAAGAGCCCGCTGACCGAGGGCCAGAGGCGGCTGGCGCTGGTCGGGGCATACGGGTCGTTCGGCCTGTGCGCGCTCGCGGTGCTCGGCGGCCTGGTCCTCATCGTCGTCGGGCACTGATCCGCGC
>JAEYAG010000156.1 GCA_023451265.1 Actinomycetes bacterium
CTGCGGGATCACTCTGCGGGGGCCAGCTCTGCGATCGGCACCTGCGGGCGCGCCTCGGTGGCGCTCGTCGGGGCGATCGTGTCGGCGGCGTAGTAGAAGACGGGTGCGAAGACCGCCGGCGCGAACCAGGCATCCTCCACAAGTTCCGTCGTGATCGCCTCGTAGAGCGTGGCTGCCTCGTCCTCGGGTGCGACGAGGGCGGCGGCCATGTTCTCCTCGATCGTCGGGCTCGTCGACCCGAGCGGGTTGAAGATGGCATCCGGACCGAACAGGCCGTCGTACTCCATCGGCAGCGGCTGCGAGCCGTAGCCGATGCCCGCGGCGGGGAACGTGCCGCCCGTCATCGCCTCGAAGTAGTCGGGACCGGGACGCGAGTCGAGCTCAACCGTGATGCCGACCGCGGCCAGCTGCTCGACGTACACCTGGGCGAGCGTCGCGGCTGTCGCCGACGTGCTGGCGATCACCGGGAGGGTGAACCCGTCGGGGTAGCCGGCCTCGGCGAGCAGCGCGCGGGCCTTGTCCTGGTCGAACGGATAGCGGTCCTCGAGGGCCTTGACGTAGCCGGGCTCGCTCGGAACCATCGTCTGCTCGGTCGCGAAGCCGTAGTCGCCCAGCAGCGCCTGCGCGATGCTCGTGCGGTCGAGGGCGTAGTTGATCGCCTGGCGCACGCGGACGTCTCCGAGGGGCGAGCCGAGCGTGCCGTCGCGGTCGAGCAGGCTCAGGCCGTACACGATCGTCGGCGCATAGAGCACCCGAAGATCGGCGGATGCCGCGGAGTCGGCCGTGCTGAGGTCGCCGACGGCGTAGTCGATCTCACCGGTCTTCAGCGCGTTGAGGCGCTGCTCGGGGTTCTCGATCACGGTGATGACGACCTCGTCCCAGAGCTGCCCGTCCGGGTTCCAGTAGTCGTCGCGGGCCTCGTAGACATAGCGGGAGCCGGCAACTGTCTGCGCGGCATCCAACGTGTAGGGACCCGCCCCGACTGTCTGGGTCGCGAGGCCCTCGGGGTCCTCGGCGATGGCCTTGGGTGAGACGACCATGCCCGCGACCCAGCGCTGCGTGAGAGCCTGCGGGGCGAGCGGGTGCGGCGTGTCCCACGTGATGCGGATCGTGTCGTCGTCGACCTTCTCGTAGGTGCCGCCGTTGACGAGCGTCGCCACGTTGCTGCGGCCGTCGTCGAGGTGCTCGAAGTTGGCGATGAGGGCATCCGCGTCGAGCTTCTCGCCGTCAGAGAAGGTCACGTCGTCGCGCACCGTGATCTCGAAGACCTTGTTCTCGTCGTCGGTGAATCCCCACTCGGTCGCGAGCGACGGGACGAGCGTGCCGTCGGCGGTCACGCCGATGAGCGCGTCATACGCGGGCTGTGCGAACGGGCTCGTGGACTGCTCCATGTTGGCCGGGTCGAGGCTCGTGGGAGCTGCGGCCAGGGCGATGCGCAGCGTGCCGCCGCGTGCGCCCGACGCGCTGGCGTCGGGCTTGGCAGATGCTGCGCAACCCGAAGCGGTGAGGGCCACGGCTGCTGCCGTGACCAGGGCGAGCAATCGCCGCGTGCGTGGTGCTGTGGACATGAGACCTCCTCGTCTGGCGGCGGCGGCTCAGGAGCCGCAGACCGCTGTGTCTTGCCGTGTGTCAAGCAGTCAAGCGGCCACCCTGAAAGCCGTAAAGCTTTTGATGTGAAATGTTTTACACGGTGGATGGCGGGGAGTGCCAATCGGGCCGGGTGGGGTGGCCGGGTGGGTCTGGTGCCGCGGTGCTGCGGTGCGGGATCAGTCGGCGAGGACGGGCCAGGGTTGCGGGGCGCGGTCGTCGGTGCTGAGGAGCCCGGCGATCCACGCGTCGTCGCGGCCCTGCTTGCCGGAGAGTCCCGCACGCAGGAGCCCCTCATAGCGGAAGCCCAGGACGCGCGCGGCGCGTGCCGAGCCGACGTTGCCGACGACGGCGCGCCACTCGATGCGCTCGAGCCCCGCGCCGTCCGGCGAGAAGCCCCAGTCGATCACGGCCTTCCCCGCCTCGACGATGAGCCCGCGGCGGCGGGACCACGGCGAGACCCAGTAGCCGAGCTCGCCTGACCCCGACCCGTCGAGGCGATAGAGCCCGATCGTGCCGGCGAGGGCGTCGCCCTGGCGCATCGCCCAGGTGAGGTGCACGCCCTCGGCCCACTGCGCGGCGACGCGCGGGATGAACTCCTCCGCGTGGACCCGGGTGTAGGGCGAGGGCACCGTGGTGTACCGCTGGG
Organism: Actinomycetes bacterium; assembly: GCA_023451265.1. Classification (GTDB taxonomy): domain Bacteria; phylum Actinomycetota; class Actinomycetes; order Actinomycetales; family Microbacteriaceae; genus Microbacterium. Next base: position 2,237 of record JAEYAG010000156.1, read on the forward strand.
TGGCGGCATCCTGGCACGCCTCGAAGATCTCGTCGATGTCGCTCTCCCGCGGCACCGACAGCTCCATCCGCACCGTCTTGAGCGTCACCGACTCCATCCCCCCCCCCCAACCCCCCCCCCCCCCCCCCCCCCCCCCCCCCCCCCGCCATACTCATATTTGTATAAATTCCATTTTCCGAAACTTCGTTCGTCGATGGTGAAAATATGCTATGATAGTGATCCGATAAATCCCGTCAGAGATACGGTATATATACATACACGTGATACGTTG
>JAEYAG010000224.1 GCA_023451265.1 Actinomycetes bacterium
CCGACGCCTTCGCGACCTGCACGCCCGCGTCGTAGGCGCCGCGTGCGGTGGCCTCGATCGCGGTGCGTTCGCGGTCGGCGGCGCCCGCGGCGCGGATGGTCCGGATCGACCCGACGGCGCGCTCGACGCCGGAGGCCAGTTCGCCCACGCGTTCCTGCTGCAGCGCGGTGGCGCGGCGGATCCGGCCGCTGAGCGCGCCCACGACGGCGACCGAGGCGCCCACCACGACGAGGATCAGCAGCAGCAGGACGGGGTCGATCACGAGCATCGCGACGACGGCCCCCACGAAGATCAGCGCGTTGCCGATCGAGTCGGCGAGGCCCTGCGTCAGCACGGCGTACAGCAGCGTGGTGTCGGTCCCGACGCGCGAGACGAGGTCGCCGGTGCGCCGGGAGTCGTACTCCTGCACCGGCAGGTGCAGCAGCTGCGCGACGAGGCGCCGCCGGCTGGAGTAGACGACGGCCGTGCCGGTGCGCTGCAGCAGGAAGTGCTGGATGCCGCTGATCACCGATCCCACCACGACGAGGCCCACCAGCAGCCAGATGAGGATGCCGAGGGGAGCGCTCGTCTGCACCCGCTCGATCAGCTGCCCCACGACGAGGGGCTGGGCGAGGGTGAACGCCGCGGCGAGGACGCTCAGGATCGCGACGACGAGGAGCACGCCCTTCTGCTCGAACACGAACGGGAGCAGCTGGCGCAGGCTCGCGCGGGGGCCGTCGTCCTTCTTTGTGCTCGGACGGGCGGGGCGGCGCGACGGGGCGTGGCGGGTGGACATGGTGGTGCGTCCTCGTGATTCGGGGTCGGAGGCGACGATGCCGCTTCTATCTTCGTCCGTATTTCTTGTGCACAGCCTGACGGCTCACTCCCAGGGCGTCGGCGATCGCGACCCACGAGAAGCCGAGGGCGCGCGCGCGGCGCACCTGCTCGGCTTCGGCACGCGCGAGGTCGGCGTGCAGCGCGCGCAGCCGGCGGAGCTCGGGCAGCGGATCGCCGCCGTCGGCGGCGGCGATCGCAGTGTGGATCTGATCGCTCATGTCGTCAACCGTAGTTGACGCCGCGGCATCCTGTCAACCATGGTTGACGCGCGTCGGATGTCGGTGCCGCGCGCTACTGTGATCCGGTGCCCGCTCCCGTGATCGCCGCTCAGAGCCTTGTGAAGACATACAAGGTGAAGGGCAAGCCCGACTTCGTCGCCGTCGACGGCTTGAGCTTCGAGGTCGCGCCGGGGGAGTCCTTCGGCCTGCTCGGTCCCAACGGCGCGGGCAAGTCCACGACGATGAAGATGATCGGCGCCGTCTCGACCCGCACCGGCGGCGACCTGCAGATCCTCGGGCTCGATCCCGACCACTACGGCCCCGAGATCCGCTCGCGCCTCGGCGTCGTGCCGCAGCAGGACAATCTCGACGGCGAGCTCAACGCGCGCGAGAACCTCTACATCTACGGCCGCTACTTCGGCCTGCCGGGCAAGGTCTGCCACCAGAAGGCCGACGAGCTGCTCGCGTTCGCGCAGCTCGAGGACAAGGCCAAGAGCAAGGTCGACCAGCTCTCCGGCGGCATGAAACGGCGCCTCACGATCGCCCGCGGCCTCATCAACGACCCCCGCATCCTGCTGCTCGACGAACCGACGACGGGTCTCGACCCGCAGGCGCGGCACGTGCTATGGGATCGCCTCTTCCGGCTCAAGGAGCGCGGCACCACGCTCGTGCTCACGACCCACTACATGGACGAGGCCGAGCAGCTGTGCGACCGGCTCATCGTCGTCGACAAGGGACGCATCATGGCCGAGGGCACCCCGGCCTCCCTCATCCGCGAGCACTCCAGCCGCGAAGTGCTCGAGGTGCGCTTCGGCTCTGACCGCAACGCGCAGGTCGCGGCGCGGCTGGAGGCGGCGGGCGACCGCGTCGAAGTGCTGCCCGACCGCATCCTCATCTACACGCACGACGGCGAAGCCGCGCTCGAGGCGATCACGGGCGCCGGTCTCGAGCCGATCACCTCACTCGTGCGCCGCTCGTCGCTCGAGGACGTCTTCCTGCGCCTGACCGGACGGTCGCTGATCGAATGACCCTTCGACAGGCTCAGGGACCGGGCGAGCAGGGACCGGGCGATCGGGGAGCGGATGCCGGGACCCACCCCACCCTCGACGAGCTGCGCGCCGAGGCGATGGCGTGGGGACGCAAGCCCCGCCGCCGCGGCAGCTGGTACGTCACCGAGCACATGGTCCGGGCGATGCGGGCCTACGGCTGGACGATCGTCGTCGGCGCCGTCGGGCAGCCGATTCTGTACCTGTTCGGGCTCGCGGTCGGGCTCGCCGCCCTCATCACCGTGCCCGTCATCGACCACGGCCAGCAGGTCAGCTACCTCATGTTCGTGGCCCCCGCACTGCTCGCGACCGCGACGATCTCGGTCGCGAGCGAGGAGATGACCTACCCCGTCATGGCGGGCTTCAAGTGGCGGCGCTACTTCTACGGGTTCAACGCGTCGCCGCTGTCGAGCCCGCAGATCGCGAACGGCGTGATCCTCGGCGCGACGGCGCGCATGGTGGTGGCCTCGGCGGCTTACTACCTGATCGTGTGGCTGTTGCCGCTCGGCGCGGTCCCACATCCCGAGACGGGGTGGCTCGCGATCCTCGCGGGTGTGCTGGCGGGCGTCGCCTTCGGCATCCCGCTCATGGCCTACGCGGGGTCGATCGAAGACGACAAGGGCCAGTTCGCACTCGTGCAGCGGTTCATCTTCATGCCGATGTTCCTCTTCTCCGGCACGTTCTATCCGCTCGACTCGCTGCCGTGGTGGCTGCAGTGGATCGGCTGGATCTCCCCGCTCTGGCACGGCGCCGAGCTTGGCCGGGTCGCGACCTACGGCGCAGAGATCCCGCCCGCCATGATCGCCGTGCACCTCGCGTACCTCGTCGCCCTCTCCGCGGTCGGCTACCTGTGGGGCCGGCGCGTGTTCACCGAGAGGCTCGCGCGATGACCCTTCGGCAGACCCAAGGACCGGGGAGTGAGACGCCGGCGGCCACCCGCCGCGGCGGCGTCCGCGCGCTGTGGGCGGGCAATCCCGGCGCCGTCGTGCAGCGCGGGCTCATCGCCGCGCGCTCGTCGAGCTGGGTCGTCGTGCTGTCGGGGTTCTTCGAGCCGGTGTTCTTCCTGCTGTCGATGGGCATCGGGCTCGGCGCGCTCGTCGGCGACGTCGAGACGGCGCAGGGGATCACCGTCCCGTACGCCGCGTTCATCGCGCCCGCGCTGCTGGCCGTCTCGGCGATGAATGGCGCGATCTACGACTCGACGTGGAACGTCTTCTTCAAGCTGAACTACGGCAAGCTCTACGAGGGGATGCTGTCGACCTCGCTCGGTCCGCTCGACGTCGCCCTCGGCGAGATCCTCTACGCGCTGCTGCGCGGACTCGCCTACGCCACCGGGTTCATGATCATCATGCAGCTCATCGGCCTCAACCTGTCGTGGACGGCGGTCCTCGCCCTTCCCGCGGTGCTCCTCATCGCGTTCGGGTTCGCGAGCCTCGGCATGGCGGTGACGAGCTACATGAAGACGTTCCAGCAGATGGACTGGATCAACTTCGTCATGCTCCCGATGTTCCTCTTCTCGGCGACGTTCTACCCGATCTCGGTCTACCCCGGCTGGGTGCAGCAGATCGTCATGGCGCTGCCGCTGTGGCACGGCGTCGAGCTCATCCGCGGGCTGACGACCGGCATCCTCTCGGCGGGCATGCTCTGGCACGTTCTCTACTACGCCGTGATGATCGCCGTCGGCCTCGTGTTCACGACCAAGCGGCTGCGGGCGCTCTTCCTGGATTGACCCTGTAGAACGACGGATGCCGCGGAGCAGCGCCCCGCGGCATCCGTCGTTCTCGGTGATTACAGCGAAGCGGTCTCGCCGAGGCCGATGTTGGTGTCGTAGTCGACGTCCTTCGTCTCCTTCGACAGCCACAGCGCGATGAGCGTGAGGATCGCCGAGCCGGTGAGGTAGATGCCGACGAGCCACGGCGATCCGCCGGCGGCAGCCCACAGCGCGGTCGCCACGATGGGCGCAAGGGCCGCGCCGAGGATCGACGACACGTTGTACGAGACGGCCGAGCCGGTGTAGCGGACGTTCGTCGGGAAGAGCTCCGGCAGCAGCGCCCCCATCGGGCCGAACGTCGCACCCATGAGCATGAAGCCGAACACGAGGAA
>JAEYAG010000189.1 GCA_023451265.1 Actinomycetes bacterium
GGGCGGATTCCCGGATGAGGGCGGCGTACGCGACGGACGACCCGACCGCTCCGGCACCGACGACAGTGAGTTTCGAGTTCTCGATAACGCTCATGGGTTCAGTCTGGCAGTGACCGGATGCCGGGGCCACCGCCGTCGGCGACTCGTGCGCCGAGTGCTCGTGCGGGCGGCATCCGTTCGAAGAGCCTCGCGGCGTGCTACGGCTCGCGCCGATCCGACGGCCCCGCCGCGGGGCGCGTCGGATTGCGGATGCCGACGAGCGAGACCACTCCGCCGATCACCAGCAGCACGGCGGTCACGATCGCTGCGCGGTGGAAGCCCGCGAGGTCGAGGCCCCCGCCGGTGATCGCCGCGAGCGCGGCGATCGGGAGGAGTCCCGCGACACGGGCGACGGCGTTGTTGACGGCCGAGGCGATGCCCGAGCGCGCGGGGTCGGCGGCGCCGAGGATCGCCGCCGTCAGCGGTGACACGGTGGCCGCGAGGCCCAGGCCGAAGACGATCATCGCGGGCAGCACCTGCCACCAGTAGTCGAAGTGCTCCCCGACGAGCAGGAGCAGCAGGGCGCCGACCGCCATGACGATCGGCCCGGCCGCCATGAACAGGCGCGGCCCGAACCATCCGGCGAGGGCGCCGCTGCGCGAGCTGAGCGCGATCATGAGGAGCGTCGTCGGCAGGCTCGCGAGGCCCGTGAGGGTCGCGCTGAGGCCGGCGCCCTGCTGCAGGTACACCGCCAGGACGAAGCCGTTCAGCGACAGGGCCGCGTAGACGAACAGGGTCGCGAGGTTGCCCGCGGAGAAGTTGCGGCTGCGGAAGAGGTCGAGCGGCAGGATCGGGTGCGCAACGCGACGCTGTCGCCACACGAAGCCCGCCAAGAGCAGGATGCCGGCAAGGCCGGGCACCCAGATGGCCGGCGACGCCCATCCCACCGTCGGCTGCTCGATGAGGGCGAAGACCCCGGCGCCGAGGCCGAGCGTGCACATGAGGGCACCGACGACGTCGATGCGGGCGCCGGGCGCGCGCTCGTCGCGGTGCGCGAGGCGGGGCAGCAGCCACAGCGCGAGCGCGATGGGCGCCACGTTGATCACGAACGCCCACCGCCACGACAGATAGTCGACGATGAGCCCGCCGACGAGCGGTCCGACGATCATGGCGCCGGTCGTGGCGGCGGTCCAGATGCCGATCGCGCGCGAGCGCACCGGGTCCCGCATCGTCGCGGTGATGAGGGCCAGGGAGCTCGGCACCAGGAAGGCGCCGGCCGCGCCTTGGACGGCACGCGCGATGACGAGGAGCAGCGGATCTGGCGCGAGCGCGACGGCGAGCGAGGCGATGCCGAACCCGATGAGGCCGATGCGCAGCACGAGGATGCGGCCGAAGGCGTCGCTGACGGCGCCCGCGACGAGGATGAGCGCGCCGAGAGTGACGAGGTAGGCGTCGACGGTCCACTGCTGGGTGGAAAGGCCCCCGCCGAGATCGCGGGCGATGGCCGGCAGGGCGACGTTGACGATCGTGGAGTCGAGGAACGCGACGAACGAGCCCAGGATCGCGACCGTCAGCACGAGGCGCTGCGGCGGCGTCATCCGGTCGGTCATCCACCCACGCTACGCGCAGGGTCGGGCGCGCGGGCCGTCGGATGCCGAGGAGAAAGCACGATGACGAGGACGGGATGCCGGGGTTCGCTCCTCGGCATCCGCCATCTCCTCGGGATCGTGCGCGTGTCGCGGCCGACGGCGATGGTTCGCGGCATCGGTCGGCGTGTCGTAAACTGGACGACGGTGACGTGTCCGAGCGGCCGAAGGTGCAACTCTCGAAAAGTTGTGTAGGGTAACCCCCTACCGTGGGTTCAAATCCCACCGTCACCGCCAGCGTCGAAGCCCCGCGAACCCTTGGAAACACTGGGATCGCGGGGCTTCGCTCTTTCTCAAAGCGGGCTCGTGGGTAAAAAACGGGTAAAACGCTCGCAAGGTGTGCCCGTGGCGCGCTGCGGTCCGGACCTGAGGCGACCTGCTCAGTCCGCGTCGTGGTGTGTGGACGTCGCTGCGCCGCGAGCCTTGTCCAGGGCGGACGCGACCTCGTCGAGGTCGTTGTCGAACAGGTCCGCGTAGGTGTCCAACGTCATCGCCGCGGACGCGTGACCGAGCATGCGCTGCACAGCTTTGACGTTCGCGCCGGCGCTGATCGCGAGGCTTGCGGCCGTGTGGCGGAGGTCGTGCGGTGTCACGCGTTCGAACGTCGGGTCGGCTTTCATCGAGCGCCTGACCGCCGAAGCGAACCACCCGTCCCGTGAGTTGGGCAGCAGCATATGGCGGGTGCCCGTGCCGAACAGAAGCGCTCCGGGAGCCTTCCCGCGCACGCACGTCTGTAAGGCCTCGGCGAGGAAATCGGGGAACGATCGACAGGATGTGGGTGATCGCTTGCCCGGTGCCCGGGGTGCGGGCGAACACGATGGGCTCAACGAACCCCACGGCAGCAGCCGATCGGGGCCATTCGTGGATCCACATTGTGCAGTGCACGCCGGAATCGCTGTAGACGATGCCGTTTTTCCCGCGCGGTTCTTCGAGGTACATCGGCCCGATCGCCGCGAGGTCGACGCCCGCCTCCGTGTCGGGGCGGTTCTGCACGTTCGCCGCGAACTCCGGGTCGAACGTGATGCGCGTCAGCGCGGCAACATCACGCGGCGACAACCACCGTCGCACCGAGATCCGCGCGGCGCGCAATGCGTCATCGAGATTTTTCGCCTCGAGCGCCGCGAGCGCCTTGATCGCTTCTTGCCCGCCGCCGAGCGATTTCAACTGCGGGGACAGAGCGATCAGATCGAGCGTGAAGGTGAGGTAGTTGCGGTGCGAGACGGCGAACCGCTCGGACTGATCCATGACGTTCTCGTAGTTCCGCGCGACCGGCGACGAGGCATCCATTCCCCGCCGCGCGGAGATGTCGTCGAAATGGTCGCGTGCGGCCCGGATCGTCGTGGGGATGGTGCGCTCTTGCAGCACCGCACGCTTGATCCCGGGTCGCTGGGTGAAGGATGCCAGGACGGGCGACCACTGCTGCGCAAGGTCGAACCGCTCCGGGATGTCTTTCATCAGGAATCCTTCGACGCCGACTTCGGCGGTGACGGATACCGATCGGTCGTGCGGGTTGTAGACGCAGGCGATGCCTTCGACGTCCCAGAACTGCACCGAGGCACGGAGGCCGGGAAGGTTCAGCGTGCCGGCCACGGGCGCCCGCTCGGGACGGAACGTGTGCGTCGTCGCTCCGACCGCGTGTCTGACCTGCTTCATCGCCCAGAGGCCCAATTGTCGGGGTGCGGAGTCGCCGTGCACGGTGACGAAAGCAAATGCCCCGATCGGCAGGTAGACCGGCACCCCGTATAGCAGCCCGGGAGGGCCAAACCGGTTGATGCTGATCAGGATGACCACAGCGGCGATCGCGACGCAGGTCAGCTGCCAGCCGTCCATCCCCATCACGATGCCCTGATGGGAGCGGTGCGGGAGGCGTACCGGTCTCGCAATGTCCTGAGTTGTCATGGCGTCGTCCTCTCGGGGCGCGGGGGAGGTGAAGGCGTCGCGGGTCGCGGCGGAGACGTTGTCGATGGTGCGCTCGTTGTATCTGTGCTCGGACCGGTGGCCGGGCGCGACGCGGTCGCTGTCGACGTAGTCGTGCGCCCGCTCGTGGATGTCGTGCTGGGGTCACGACCGGATGAACCCGCTGCTACCGCGACGGGCCGGGGGCCTGCCTTCCCTCCGGCGGGGAGCGCCGCGATCCGGCTGGGGACGCGCGACACGGACTGGGCCGCATGTGTGGCGCCCCGGCTCGCGCTCGATCCCATGCGGGAGCCAAGGGAGTCGGCTGCAACGGCGCCGACGAAGCTGAAGAGACCGAACACGGCGAATGGCGCGAATGCGATGAGGATGAGCCCGATGACGAGCGGCCACGCTTGCGGGTCCCAGATTGTCGACAACCCGGACAGCCCGTTGACAATGAGCGCCAGGAACCCGACCGTGAGCGGCCCGGTCAGCAACAGGACGATGACTGCCGAGACATATCGCACGACCCACTGCGGCCCGAGGCCGCGCAGGGGGAACAGCATCCAGGCCACAGGGCCGATGGAGATCAGTGCTGCGAGCACGATGTTGCGGAACGAGAAGACAAGCAGGAGGAGCAGCATCGCGATCATCAGCAGCCCATGCATCACGAACGCGAAGAAGTAGTTCGCGCGCCCACCAGCCCACATGACGGACTGAAGCGTCTTGAGAAGGCCACCGATGCCGTCGCGCCCGAGGACGTACCAGGTGAGGTCGTCGACAGTATTGAGGAGATGGCCCGTGAGCCACAGCGCGACCGCCGAGGCCGGGAACGCGATAAAGCTGCGGATGATCGCGCCGACGAGTTCCGAGCGGTCTCCCGACACGATCGCCACGGCAACTGACCACACCATCGCGCAGAACAAGACGCCGAGAATCGCCCACTGCCAGAACGACCACTCGCCGATGGCAGCTGTCCACAATGCCGTCGACGTATCAAAGCGCGTGGCATACGCCACCGCGAACATCATCGCCGTCGTGGAGATCGCCATACCCCGCCCGGCATTCTCGAACGAGACGCACACGGCATCGCCGAGCGAGCACCCGTACTCGACGAGCATCGGCTTGCCGCCGCTCGTCTTGATGGTCGGAATATGGTCGGCGAACGTCGTGCACACGGTCGCCGCGACGCCCGCGACGATGACATTCGCGAAGCACTCCTGCGGCTCGACGTCGCTGGGATCTTGCGGCGTGCAGCTGACCTGTGATCCCGACTGGAGACAATCCACCGGATACGCCGGTGACGACCACGGCTCATCGCTGACGGGTGCCGTGGTGCCGTCCATCGGGGCCGCCGCACTGACTGCACTCGCGGGCGCCAGGGCGCACACGGCGAGACCGATGCCGACCAGGCATCCGATCATGGCCGTGCGCAGCGCGTGCATCAGAATCCGAAGTCGAAGTTGATGAACCACTGGAAGAGGGCGGATGCCGCGCCGAGCACGGCGGCGGCGATGAAGATCCAGAGGATGTTCTCGCCCGCCCAACTGCGCATGCGATCGGATGCCAGCCCGCGGAAGGCGAGGGAGGCCCCGGCGATGATCAGCATGATGAAGACGACGATCATCGCGCCGGCCAAGATATAGGACGCGATCACTTGGAACCCCGCGAAGAACGGGGCGGAGAAGTCGGGCTCGATATCCGGGACGTCGATGTCTGACGGGGCAGTGGACATGGTGGTGCTCCTATCTGAGTGGCAGGCCGAGCGCGGCCATGAACGGCTCGGGATCGGTGCGGACCCCGTCTTGTAGGACTTCGAAATGCAGGTGGCATCCGGTCGATTTCCCCGTTGACCCTTCGGCTGCGAGTGGCGTGCCGGCGGTGACGGGGTCGCCGACGGCGACGATCTGGGAGTTCCAATGCAGGTGCGCGTACCTGGTGGTGATGCCGCCGCCGTGATCGATCGCGACGACGTTGCCCCACCCGCCCGCGAGAGGGCCGGCGTGCGTCACGGTGCCAGGACCCGCGGCGAACACAGTCGCGCCGCACGGCTGATCCATGTCGAACCCGCGATGATCCGATGGGCAGTAGGAGCAGCCTGCCACCGGGTGGTATCCGTAACCGCGACCGATCCCGTAGACGCCGGCCAAGGGGTAGCCCCAGTCACCTGAGACAGCGGGGCGACCGTCGGTGCTGCCTTGTTGTGCCGCCGCTGAGACAGACTGCCCGGCGACGATCATCGGGATCGCGAGCAGCGGTGTCAGCAGCGCGCCAACCACGATCGCGAGAAGGACGATCACCCCTGTCACGATCTTGCGGCCGGTCCTCGTCCTGGCGAGGGCCGTCGCTACCGCGACCTGGGCGCCCATGTCAGGGCTCCAATGGCCCCGAGAAGTAGCGGACCACCTTGCAGTCCCCGGCGCGTTGGGCGCTGTCCGGTGTGGGAATTGACCCCGGCCCACAGAGAACTTGGACACTGACGCGGACGGTTTCGTCGTAGCTGAGTTCGCCGCCCGCGCCGTCCGTGCTTGTGAAGGTGAGGGTCACGTCCGCCGTGCCGATCGTCATGTCGTCGGTGTCGTCGCCGGGGACATCTGCGAAGTCGATCTCGCCGCTGACTTTGGCCTCGACGCGGCCGGATTCATCGGCGAGCGAGTCCCATTGGTCTTCGGGGAGGACAACGGCTTGGCGTAGCTCGAGTTGTGACGCTCGCATGTCGTCTTCGCGGTCGGCCTCGGTGGCGTAGCGCGTGTCCGGGGTGAACCAGGTATCGAGGTAATCGAGCCATTCGTCGCGCGTGCTCTTCGTCGTGTCGAAGGTGGATGCCGCGGCAAGAGCGGCCCGCACATAGGTTTCTGGGTTCGTGGTGATCGGTTCTGGTATCCAGCCGCGAGTTGCGGCGGTGGGGTCGACGACGCTTGCCGACGTCTCACTGGGCGAGGGCGACTGCGAGGTGGGTGGCGGGGTGAGGCTCGCTGTCGGTGAGGGCGTCGGCTCGGGGATGTCGGTGCTGATTCGAGTGACGATCAGGGCGATGATGCCGAGGGTCAGCACGACCCCGCCTGCTACTGCCCACGCGAGGGCGCGGCGATTCGTGTGCGCTGTGGCCATCATGATCTGCCCTCCTGAGTGTTCAGGACGGCATCGCGCAGGGAGTCGGTCGGCTCTGTGGAAGGATGCCGTGGCCGCATCATACGCACAAAAGCACCTGGTCGGGAGATGTTTTCCACAGGCACTTGGCCGAGGCGCACGATAAGCCAGCGGCGTCGTTCGGCGGCCGATCCGGCGTCTTGTTCGAACGCTAGACCTGGACCGCGCGCGATGTCTCTACGACTTATGGCGAGACTTCGCGCAGCTGCGCCAGTCGGCTGCGGGTCCACCTCGATCGTTGACATGAGCGAAGCGTACAATGCTACACTCGAGATGTGAAGTCTTTTTTGATTCGCTTGGCTGGACGTGGCGGCACTCGGCCGGAAGAATGGTCGCGTGCCTCGATATGCCCGCCCCGCGAACGGTGAGTACGCGGAGGATCCAATCAACGCCCTGGGAAACGCGATGCAGGCGACCATCATTGGTCACCTGCGGTCGAACCCTGGCCTCACGCGCGGCGAGATCGCCGAGGCGCTCGAGCTCAACAAGATGACCGTCGCAAACGGACTGGAGAAGCTCGTCGGCGCGGGACTACTGCTCGCCGATCCGCCGCGCGATGTCGCGACGCGCGGGCAGCGAGTCCGATACACCGTCGACGACGCGGCGGTCACTGAGATGGTTATGCGGCTCGGGCAGGTGCTGGGGGAGTACTAACGTCCAGAGTGCCTCCACTGGGGCGTCATTTGGTCACATCCAGCGACTGGTCGCGTTGGGCCGGGCCCACTCACCTACTCCGAACGCAGTAGAGGAGATCGTCTGGGCGGACGGTTCCCGGGCGAGGCATTCCGAGAATCCTTGACATCGAACTTGTTGATCGATGCACAAAGAAGGATTCCGATGTCTACGTTCTTGTCACATGTGGGGCGCCTCAGCGCGCGGTTCAGATGGGTGGTGATCGTCGCGTGGCTCGTCATCTTCGCCGCACTGATCGGCGTCTTCGCCGTCGGCAGCAGCTCCGATTCGAATGATGCTGCCGAGGTATCCATCCCCGACTCTGCGGCGTCGCTCGCCCTGGAGCGGATGAACGAGGAGTTCCCCGCCGAAGCCGCCGACACCTCGTCGCTACAGCTCGTCTTCCTCCCCGACAGTGGGGACGTCACGCGCGCCGCGACGACGGCCGACATCGCGTCCGTCCTCAGGGGCGCCCAGGACCTCCCCGGCGTGCAGGCTGTGAGCGATCCGTTCGATCCCGCGCGCCCGTACCTCTCCGAGGATCTGACCGTCGCGGTCGCGACGCTCACCTACGGCGACCTCACCGCCGACGAACAGAAGGAGTTCTACGACGCCGCACTCGAACTGCAAGAGAACGCGCCCCCCACGCTCGGCGTCGAACTCGGCGGTAACCTCGTGCCCCTCGGGGCTCCCGCACCCGGGCCGGGCGAAGGCCTCGGCGTCATCATCGCCTTCATCGTGCTCGCCCTCACCTTCGGCTCGCTGCTGGCCGCCGGCGTGAACCTGCTCATCGCGGTGTTCGGCGTCGGGGTCGGCCTGATGGGCACGCTCGCCTACGGAGCACTGTTCCCCATCGGGGACAACACGATCATCCTGGCATCCATGCTCGGCCTCGCCGTCGGCATCGACTACAGCCTCTTCATCCTGTCGCGCTTCAAGAACGAACTCCGCAGCGGACAATCGGTGGATGCCGCGATCGCGCGCGCCACCGGTACGGCCGGCACCGCCGTCGTCTTCGCGGGACTCACCGTCATCGTCGCGCTCGTCGCCTTGCTGGTCGCGAACCTCAGCGTCATCACCGAGATGGGTATCGCCGCCGCGTTTGCGGTCTTGGTCGCCGTCCTCCTCGCGCTCACCCTGCTGCCCGCGTTGATGAAGTTCCTCGGGTTGCGCGTGATGTCCCGGAAGCAGCGCGCTGCGCTGCAGCGCGGCGAACTGTGGGTCGAAGGGCAGAAGCAGAAGCGCGGCATCCTGCGCGGCTGGGGCAGTGTTGTGGTGAACAAGCCGATCCTGTCGCTGTTCGCCGGCATCCTGATCCTCGTCGTCACGGCACTGCCGATGCTGTCGATGAAGACCGCGTTCAACGTGCCCGGTGGGGCTGACCCGTCGAGCACCGAACGCGCCGCCTACAACCTGATCCTCGATGAGTTCGGCGGCGTGCAGAGCCCACTCATCGTGCTCGCCGAGGGTGACGACATCGCTGCCGAGACCGCCGCGATCGAGGCCGGCCTCGCCGACATCGATGGCGTGCAGCAGGTCGTCCCGGCCGAGATCAACGCGGCGGGCGACTTCGCCCGGATCATCGTGATCCCGGACGGCAGCCCGATCGACCAGCAGACGAAGGATGTCGTCCACGAGATCCGTGACGATGCCGACGCTCGCGCCGGGGTTCACCTCGAAGTCACGGGGGAGACCGCGATCGGCATCGACCAGGACGAACAGCTCATGCAGGCGCTCGTCAAGTACGTCATCGTCATCGTCGTGATCTCGATCCTGCTGATGATCCTGCTGTTCCGGTCGCTGCTGATCCCGATCATCGCCACGGCAGGATTCCTCCTGTCGGTCGGTGCGGCGTTCGGCGCCAGCGTCGCCGTGTTCCAGTGGGGATGGCTCGACCCGCTCATCGCGGCACCGCAGGGGGACCCGATGCTGAGTCTGCTGCCCCTGATTCTGGTGGGCGTGCTGTTCGGGCTCGCGATGGACTACCAGGTGTTCCTGGTCTCGCGCATCCAAGAGATGCACCGCAAGGGCATGGATCCGAAGGCGGCGATCCGCGAGGGCTTCGCACGCTCCGGGCCTGTGCTGGCTGCTGCGGCCACGATCATGATCGTCGTGTTCGGCGGGTTTGCGACCGGCGAGTTCGCGGTCGGTGCGTCGATCGCCTTCGGCCTGATGGTGGGGGTGGCGGCGGATGCCTTCATCGTCCGGATGATCCTCATGCCCGCGCTGCTGTCGCTGCTGGGCACGTCGGCCTGGTGGATCCCGCGGTGGCTCGACCGGATCCTCCCCGATGTGGACGTCGAGGGACACGCGCTCACGCAGGCAGATGAGGATGCCGTGCAGCAGCCCGCGCGGGAGCACGTGCTCGTGCGCTGAGGCCGCGTGCGTGAAGCGGGCTCGCAGCAGGCCGGCTGCGGGCCCGCTTTCAGCGTTCCGTGGCGAGCCCGCCCTGATAGGCCATCGCGACCAGCTGTGCGCGGTCGCGGGCGCCGGCCTTCATCATGGCGCGGTTCGCGTGCGTCTTCACCGTGTAGGGAGACACGAACATCTCCGCGGCGATCTGCTCGTTCGACAGTCCTCGGGTGATCGCGATCACGACGTCGCGCTCGCGCGGGGTCAGGGTGTCGAATCGGCGCGTGATCGTCTCGTCCACCCGCTGTGCGGGAGCCTCCGCCACTTTGCTGATGGCGGCTGCGGCGGCGGCAGCCGACAGCGCGCCCCCGCCGGCCATGACGTCCCGGATGCCGGCGATCAGCTCGGCCGGTGCCACGCCCTTGCCGAGAAAGCCGTTCGCACCCGCGCTCAGCGCGGCGTAGACATTCTCGTCGTGCTCGAAGGTTGTCAGGATGATGACCCGCACCTGGTCGGCGGCGTAGGTGGCGCGGATGCGCGCGGTGGCCTCGACGCCGTCGATCCCGGGCATCCGGATGTCCATCAGCACGACGTCCACCGGTGTCGTCTCGAGCAGATCC